>JAZSGZ010000024.1:0-1962 GCA_045532945.1 Acutalibacteraceae bacterium | reverse complement strand
TACTTCATATTCATACTGGTTGAAGCCGTAATAAACAAGGTCTTCACGGAAATCGTAAGGTTCGCCAATCTCAACGCTGATTGTTGCCTCGATTAAATAATACTCTTCATCTTCGGGGTCAAGCACCTGAAGAACCGCTTTAGAGTACTCTTCTTCATTCTTGAAGTCATCTTCAATGTTTATCCAATCGTCACTGAGTCTAATCTCAAAGAATGAGGTTGTGATGTCTGCATCGCCTGTAGGCTGGTTTGTTTCGTTTGGTTTTTCAGGATTTTTATCACCGCAAGCTGCAAGTGAAAACAGCATTAAACATGCAAGAATAATTGCAAATATTTTTTTCATAATAGTTTCTCCTTTTTTTCTTTTTATGCCCAAGGGTCTTCCTCTACCGGAACACGAATATCTGCAAGACATTGAATTTCAACAAGGAACCATTGTCCTGTTGAAGGCTTTTTGCGAAGCTTAATCGGTCTTGGGTTATCCGCACCACCACTCTGAACATAGAGTGTTGCCCAGTTTTCATTATCAAAAGAATACGGATTTTCAATAACTGTTATTTTATAAGGAACATTTGGTTTGTAGCTATTCTGTGGAGTTGCACCCTCAAAAAATGAACGTGCTTTATAACCTTCAGAACCAAGATGCTCTTTGATAAACTGCTTTTCAAATCCGCTGACTTCACTGGGACCCTTAAGGAAACCCAGCATTTCTATTGTGGCATCAGGATTGTGCTCATAATTGCACAAAACCGCAAGAGTAAGTGCTGTTGTTTTAAAAGCAGAATCAAGACTTGATTCAGGAAGTGCTTGAAGTTCAGCAATATTTGTGGGAAGTGATGCAAAGGTAAAAGTTTCAGTATAATTTCTTCCTTTTGCAACAGATTGAGCAGCGTTATTCACTGCTTTGTTTATTCCTTGCGAAACTTCTCTTCTGATTGTAGATTCTGCCTGCTTTTTAAGTGAGTCAAAAAGTCCCATTGGTATCCCTCCTTAATGATTAAGGTTTATTTTTTGTTTTCCTGCTTTGGTTTTGGTGTTTTATCAAGATTTTTATACAGGAAATTGTCATAACTGCCTGTTACAACAAAACTTCCCGGTCTTGTATAAACCGTTGCATTTTTCTGCATTCTCACAGACTTGTTTTTTGATGCTATGACAAGAATGATAATAAATCCCATAGCCATACCCACTACAATACAGAGAACAATTGTTTTTGCGGGGTTTTTACTGCTGACAGCTGTAGAGCCGGTTGTATATGTATCTGTATCCGTTTCTACATCAACAAGTACAGTGTCATCAAACACAAACATATTTTCAGTAGCTTTGTAATAATCCTGTATTCCACCGAAATAACTGTTGTTTGAGTCGTATGCATCCTGCATTTTTATAAAATCAAATGTTGAGCTTGCAGATTCAGTTACATAATAGTGATACATTTCGCTTTCTGTATCGTGAACGAAAATAATACCGTTTTCATTGTCTGTGTATGTATCATAAATGTTTTGTGCATAGTTTTCATCTGTTTCTTCGTCTGTGATACAGAACATTACACAGTAACCATATTCATTTTCAATCTGCTCGGCTGTGCTTTCCAATTCTTGAAGTTCCTCATAAGAAAGTGCATTTTCATAATCGAAAACATACTGTTCAGTATATGCTGAAGCTGAAATTGTCGAACACATGCAAACTGCAGTAATAAGGAAAATAGTCAGTATTTTTTTAATCATATCCGACACCTCCTTAAAGCCATCCAAGCAGGAAGGACAAGCCACATAAAACTGCACTTAACCCTGCACCCAGTAACAACGATGCCTTCACAACCGCTTTTTTATCAGTAGGAAGATTACCTACAAACTTACCTGTCTGTCCGTTCATTGCAAAGGTGAATTTTTCACCATTCCACGATGTATTGAGAATCCACACGGGATACAGAGCATATTTGTAAAATCCGTTTGCAATATTC
>JAZSGZ010000046.1:0-7568 GCA_045532945.1 Acutalibacteraceae bacterium | reverse complement strand
GCCTGCATCGATAAGCTCCTGTGTGATGTCAAAAACAGGCTTGAGAACAGAGATACCGAAGCTTGTAACAAGGTGACCCTTATTTCCTGCAACAGAAACAAACTTTTCTGCACCGAAAGCGTCGCCGTAGAGAACGAGAGTTTTCATAACCTTTGCCAATGTTTCGCCTTTTGAGCCGTGAAGAATGGCAACCTCGTCATCTGTAAGCTTCATTTTGTAAGTGAAGTTTTCATTCATAATGAGTTTTCCTCCTCTTGATTTGATTATCAAGTGCAAGTTTTCCTTGCCTATATCTTTTTTATTATATAATAAAGGAAAATGTATTTCAAGATGATATTATAAATTTCGTCATTTTTTTGACAATGTTTTTGTCCTTGTACATATTGAATATTCAATAAAAGTGTTGTAAAATAAATCCGTCAGTTTTTAAAAGGAGATACATAGTTATGGAAAAGAAATTACAGGTTGCCAATATCGGTATGAAATTCGGTATGAGCCACGTTGAAGGCGCATTGAATTACCCGGGTGCAGAAGTTGCTATAATCTGCGACTGTGACGAAGAAAACCTTCGCTTCGCAGGTGAAAGATACAATATCCCTGAAGAAAAATGGGTAACAGACTATATGGATATTGTAAACAACCCTGATATTGACGTTGTTTCAGTTGCAATTCCCGACCAGCAGCACAAGAAAGTCTGCTGCGACCTTCTCCGCGCAGGAAAACACGTTCTTTGCGAAAAGCCCCTTGCTCTTACAAGAGAGGACATCGCAGAAATCGTTAAAGCTGCAGAAGAATCAAATGCAAAATTTATGGTTGGTCAGATCTGCCGTTTCACTCCCGCTTTTGAAAAGGCAAAGGAGATCATCGAATCGGGCACAATCGGCGAGCTTTACTTCGTTGAATCAGAATACGCTCACGACTATATGCACATTGTTGAAAACAAGGACGGTTCTGCTCACTGGAGAGCTGACCCGAAGCGTCACGGTGTTGTCGGCGGCGGCTGCCACGCAGTTGACCTTCTCCGTTGGCTCGCAGGCGACCCGATTGAAGTTTTCGCTTACGGCACACACAAGCTTCTTCCTACAGTAAGCTACGACGATGCAACAATCGCAATTATGAAATTTGATGATAACCTTGCGGGCAAGGTGTTTGTTTCAACGGGCTGTAAGCGTGACTACACAATGAGAACCTGTATCTACGGTACAAAGGGTACAATCATCTGTGACAACACATCACCCACAATGCAGCTTTTCGTTGCCGATGAAAACGGTGAAGCACCCGAAGAGCCTCAGATTATTGAAATTGACGTTAACAACCACAACTATGTCAAGGAGTTCCAGGTGTTTGCAGATACAATCCTCGCTGATGCCGAAATGGAAACAAGCGTTTACGAGGGCGCCAAAACTGTTGAGGTTTGCCTTGCAATAGTTGAGTCTGCAGTAACAGGTGAAAAGGTTAAGCCTGACTACAATTTCAGTAAGTAATGTAATACATCATATAAGGCGTATCGGCTGGGTCGGTACGCTTTTTCAATTTTAAATTCAAAATTTAAAATTTTAAATTTCGGGGCAAAGCCGATTATAAGTGCAAAGTGTTGGGTCTGCGACGCAATACAATGTTCGGAAGCGGAGCTTCCCTGATAATTTTTCATTTTTCATTCTGCATTTTGCATTTTATTGTTGCATTTTGCAATATCAGGATGTTATACTGTACAAGAAATATAATCGGTAAGTGTGGCTGTATAAAAGTACGCTTCCGTTTTAAGAAAGGACGATTGTTTTGGCTGAAATTAAAAACATTGATGCCGTAGCAGCACTTGATGCTATGGATGCTCATGTTGATGATTGGCGTGATGCCACAAAGGGCAAACAGAGAGGTATCTTCTCTTTTGACGATGTTGCGGCACTCAAAATCAAAAATCTGAAAAAAAGAATTTACACAGATATTGAGTCAATTCCTGCCTGGAAGATGAAGGAATGTATCTACAAGGGTGTTGGCGATTACGAATATCTTTATGATGAGTGGAAGGAGATCGACGTTGGTGATCGTTGGGGTAACAACGGTTGGAGCGCATTCTTCAAAAACTCATTTGATATGCCCGAACGCTTCAAGGGTAAGAAGGTTACTCTTAACGTTTACTTCGGCGGTGACTCACTCCTGTCACTTAACGGCAAGCCCTACCAGGGCCTTGACCCCTTCAGAAACTCTGTGCTTCTTACAAACTGTGCAGAGGGCAACGAGCATTATGATGTTGACATTGAGTCATACTATGTATGGCACTCAAACGAGTCAACCGTAAAAACACTTTCCTGCTCATTTATCGGTGTTGTTGACCCAGAGATTGAGGAGATTTATTGGGACTTTAAGGCTGTTTTCAACGCACTCTTTATGCCTGTTCACGACACAGGTCTTGCAGAGCTTATCAGAGCATCTCTTAAAGAGGCTTTCACATACGTGAACTTTGACCTTGACGGTGAGGAGTTTAAGGCTGGTCTCCGTCAGGCACAGAAGGTGCTCAAAGAGAAGGTTTACAACAATCCTTCATATAAATCAGAGGGTAACCTTGCTCTTGTTGGTAACTCTCACCTTGATATTGTGTTTATGTGGGCTTACAAGGAGTACGTTCGTAAGCTTGGCAGAACACACGCTACAATGCTTCGTCTTATGGAGCAGTATGATGACTTCATCTTCTCACAGAGTACTGCACCTACATATATCGAAATGGCAAAGATGTACCCCGATCTTTACGAGCAGGTTAAGGCTCGTATCAAAGAGGGTCGTTGGGAATACATCGGTGCAATGTGGGTTGAACCTGATTGTAACCTTGTTTCAGGTGAGTCCTTTGCCCGTCAGCTTCTCCACGGTGTGCGCTTTGCTGAAAAGGAATTCGGCATCACTCCCAAGACATGTTGGGTACCCGACGTTTTCGGTAACGGCTATGCAATGCCTCAGATTCTTAAAAAAGCAGGTGTTGAGTACTTCGTAACTCATAAGATGGGTATCTGGAACGATACTAACCCCTGGCAGTACAACACCTTCTGGTGGGAAGGTCCCGACGGCTCAAAGGTGTTCTCAATTGTTCCCCCCACACACTTTATCGGTACTGTTGAGGCAGACTCTCTTAAGGTTAACTGGAAGAAATATACCGATAAGGAGACTATCGGTGAATCAATGTATTGCTACGGCTGGGGTGACGGCGGTGGCGGTGTTGACACCGAAATGCTTGAGTACGTTAAGCGTTATAAGAACTTCCCCGGTCTTCCCAAGACACAGACAAGCAAGATTGAGGACTCTCTCGCTCGTATGAAGGCAAATGCCACAGAAACAAACATTCCTACCTGGAAGGACGAGCTTTACCTTGAGGAGCACCGCGGTGTTCACACAACAAAGGCACTCCTTAAAAAGCTCAACAGATATTCAGAAAACCTTTACCGTCAGGCAGAAATGTTTGCAAGTATTGCAATGCAGTACGGCTATGAATATCCTCTTGCAAAGCTTAACGAAGGCTGGCAGATGATTCTTACAAACCAGTTCCACGATTCACTTCCCGGTTCACATATTACTGAGGTGTTCGGTGACCTTTGCGCAATTTATGATGATATCATTGCTATCGGTGAGCAGGTAAGAACAGAGGCTCTCAATGTAATCGCAGGTAAGGCAGATGCTACTGAGAAATACGGCAAGCCCTTCGCACTCTTCAACTCACTCGGCACAGCTGCAACACAGAAGGTTGAGCTTCCCTACAAGGATGTTGAAATCTATGATGCAGAAGGTAACAGGATTGCTACTCAGGCATATACAAAGCTTGACGGCACAAAGGTGCTCGTGTTCATTGCTGAGGACCTTCCCGCTGTTGGTTACAAGGTTTATTATGCAAAGGATGCAGCAGTTGAAGGTGCAAAGTCAGTTGCGTTAATCGGCAACACAGTAGAAAACGACAACTTCAGACTTGTTCTTGATGAGAGTGCAGAGCTCGTTTCTATCTTCGATAAGAAGAATAACCGCGAGGTTCTTGAGGGTAAGGGTAACGTATTCCGTCTTTATGAGGACCTTCCCGGTAAGTATGATGCCTGGGATATCGTTGCTACTTACGTTGACCGTCAGTTCAATACTGAGCCCGGAAAGGTAACAGGCATCACAACAGGTGACGTATTCACAGTTGTTTCAATTGAAAAGAAAATTAACAAATCACTCGTTAAGCAGAATGTAATTATATACAACCAGCTTGACAGAATCGACTTTGATACATTCATCAATTGGAACGAGCAGGAAAAGCTTCTTAAGGTTGGCTTCGACGTTGACGTTAAGGCTCAGAAGTTTACCCGTGATATCGCTTATGCAACTATCGAAAGCTCCAACTATCGCCACAATCCTTACGATAAGGCTAAGTTTGAGGTTTCTGCTCACAACTTCATTGATATGAGTGAGGATAACTACGGTGTTACAATCCTTAACGATTGTAAGTACGGCTATGAGGTTGACAAGCAGAGAATGATTATCACTCTGCTTAAGGCTCCCATGAACCCTGACCCCAAGTCAGACCGTGGTGACCACTACTTCACATACTCAATCTATCCCCATGCAGGTAGCTGGAAAACTGCTGAAACTCTCGTAAGAGGTCTTGAAATGAACAACCCGGCAGTTGCCGTTGAGCTTAACGGCGGTACAGCAGGTGATGTTGAAAAGTCATTCATCAAGGTTGACGGCAAAAACGTTACTCTTGAAGCGGTTAAGAAGTGTGAGGATGAGGATGCTTACATCATCCGTTTCGTTGAGAAGTCAGGCGCTCGTACAAATGTTACTGCAGAGCTCTTTGCAGAAATTGCAGCTGTTTCAGAGTGTAATCTTCTTGAACGCGAGGATGTTGCAGTTGATATCGCTGACGGCTACAAGCTCTGCTTCACAATCAATCCCTTTGAGATTAAGTGCTACAAGATTAAAGTGAAGTAAACAGAACTTAACAGGTGTTGTTACGGAAGGGCAGGGAACTGCCCTTCCTTTTTTGCGTTTTTTTAATAAAATGTGAATAATTATTTTAAAATGTATTGAAAATTTGGAATTTTGTGTGTATAATGATAGGGAATAAAAATGGGTGGTAGTGTAATCTGTTACCCGAGTTATGAAATTCAATGGAGGCAGTTATGAAAATTACTTTCAAAAAGTCTTTGGCAACATTACTTGCACTCGTAATGCTCTTCTCTTGTGTTGGCATTACAGGCTCTGCCGAAGCAACAACAGGCTTTGAAACAACAAGACTCAACTGTACAATGTATGGTGATGCTCAGACACAGCGTGGCTTTACATGGTACACTTCAAGAGCTTGCGACACAACAATCCAGGTTGTGGATGCAGGCAGCTACAAGCTCACAGGCTTCAAAAATGCGGTTTCTTTTTCCGGTACAGTCAGTGAGTGGGACGGTGAATATTGCCACAAGGCAGTTGTTACAGGTCTCAAGCCCGGTACCGAATACCGTTACCGCGCAGGTAGCGCAGAGTACAATACCTGGAGCAAAATGGGTAAGTTTGTTACAGATAATGCTGACGGTAAGTTCTCATTCATTACTATCGCTGACGTTCAGGCAAGAGATCACGAGGAGTACGTTCAGGCTTCAAACGTTATGAAGGCTGCAATGGATTACACTCCCGGTGCAGAGTTTGCAATTAATGTCGGTGACTTTGTAAATGATTGTACAACAGAGGAATGGCTTGATTTCGGTACTACATTTGAAAAAGCACATTCAAGCCTTACACTTGTTCCTGTTGCAGGTAACCACGACGGCAACATCACCAACAAGCTTAATGTCGGTTGGTTTGATGCACAGTTCAACCTTCTCTATGGTGAGGGTGAGCTCAACGGTGTGAACGGTATTTACTACTCCTATGATTACGGCAATGCTCACTTTACAGTTCTCAACTCTAACGATATGTATCCTATGACAGAGGCACAGAGAAACTGGATTATCAACGACCTTACTAACTCTGATGCACATTGGAAGATTCTTATCCTCCATCGTCCTCCTTACTCAGCAGGTAAAAACATCCTTAAGCCCGATACAATGATTATGCGTAAGACAATCATTGATATTGTTGATGAAACAGGTGTAGATATGGTTATCTCAGGTCATGACCATATGTATTACAGATCACTTCAGGTTGCGGGTGACGAGGTGTGCGATACACTTTATGTTACAGAAAAGTACAACGGTCAGGACGTTACATTTGCAGTAAATCCTGATGGTGCGGTTTACACAGTTCCCTCAACAGCAGGTGGCAAGAGATACAGCGTTCAGTCAACATTAGGTGTTGTTGTTGATGCTGCTGATAAATGCTTCTCAACAAGTGATATGGGTGGCTGCTTTGCAAATGTTGTTATTGACGGCGACAAGCTTGTCTATAAGGCATATGCTGTTGATGATAAAACACAGGAAGTAACTCAGATTGACGAGTACGGTATCAAAAAGACTATCGCTGACGAAAAAACAGAGGGTACAGACCTTCCCACAGATATTATCGGTACAATTGATGGTTCCGTAGGTAATCTCTTCACAGAGCTTCTCGCTATGATTATCGGCTATATCAAGCTTATTCCCGATTTGATTTTACAGATGTTCTAATGATTTTTATAACTGATTTGATTCAGGCCCGACATCCTTGCGATGTCGGGTCATTTTTTGTAAAAAATACCTAAATCAGAGCTTGTATTTTCGTTAGTTTATAAAGTAGTGTTTGTGTTGAAATAATCAATAAATCAAGTATAATAAAACTATGTATAAATTTAAAGTTTATTTGTATTTATATACAATAATCAAGGGAGGAAGCTTTTATGGAAAAAATTCTCAGAATAGGTATTATCGGTTGTGGTGGTATTGCTAACGGAAAGCATATGCCTGCACTTCAGAAGGTTGACGATGTGGAAATGGTTGCTTTCTGTGACATTATTAAAGAACGTGCAGAAAAAGCGGCTGAAAAATTCGGTACACCTGATGCAAAGGTTTATGAGGATTATAAGGAGCTACTCAAGGATGAAACAATTGATATTGTTCATGTTTGCACACCTAACCGTTCACATAGCTTTATATCAATAGATGCTCTTGAAGCAGGAAAACACGTAATGTGCGAAAAGCCTATGGCAAAGACTTATGCTGAGGCAAAAGCAATGTGCGAAGCAGCTGAGAGAACCGGAAAGAAGCTTACAATCGGTTATCAGAACAGAAATACTCCTCAGAATCTCTATGTTAAGGCTTGTGCGGACAAAGGTGAATTTGGTGAAATTTACTATGGCAAGGCTTTGGCTATTCGTCGTAGAGCGGTTCCCACCTGGGGTGTTTTCCTCAATGAATATGAGCAGGGTGGCGGTCCTCTTATTGATATCGGTACGCACGCTCTTGATATGACCCTTTGGGTTATGAATAACTACGAACCCGAAATGGTTGTTGGCCAGACCTTCCGTAAGCTTGCAGATCAGGAAGAGCAGGGCAACGCCTGGGGTAAATGGGACCCGAAAGAATATACAGTTGAAGATTCCGCATTCGGTTTTATAAAAATGAAAAACGGTGCGGTTATTAACC
>JAZSGZ010000042.1:0-13071 GCA_045532945.1 Acutalibacteraceae bacterium | reverse complement strand
ATTTTTACAATTAGTTGTTTGTGTTGGAATCTGACGATTCCACAATGCTATCGCATTGAGAACCACCCACCATTCCGTCCAAACTGTTTTGTATTATATAATCATTCACCCGAAGGAGCTAAATCCAACCAATAGCATAATAAAAGAATGGTTTGCCCGCCTTCGAAGGCAGGCAGACCATTCTTCTGCTTTTTTATTCTATCCAACTGAAGAAAGGTAGGAAAGGCTTCGCGTTACTTTTACTTTATTATAATTGCAACGCAGTTCCGAAATTCCTAATTCCTAACCCCTAATTTCTCATTATAATCCGCGCTTGCGCCCTTTAATTTTGCATTCTGCATTTTGCATTTTATGATACTGCGAGCGAGATAAAACAATTTATGCGCCAAAAAATATTGTTCTTGATATTATTTTGGATGAAGTGCGCCGACTTAGTAACCGCAGGCGTATCAGGATACGTCAAGTGAGCTAAGTCAAGCAGTTCGCCAAAAGAAAATCAAGAAAGCCAAGATGAGTTTGTGTCTGTGCCTATACTCTCCGTTCCGTAGAGATACAAAACCTCGGTGATATTGTTTTCTTCCACCAATTCAGAAACAGATGTGCGGTAGTAACGCATATCTACCATATAGATTTCAGAATACTGCTCTGCAAGGAAGCCTGTAAAGCAATGGGCAAACGAATCCTTAATTACAAGGATTTTGCCACCCTTTGCATCGGGGTT
The DNA here is from genome assembly GCA_045532945.1 of Acutalibacteraceae bacterium. Lineage (GTDB taxonomy): Bacteria > Bacillota > Clostridia > Oscillospirales > Acutalibacteraceae > DTU089. The sequence continues at coordinate 12,350 of JAZSGZ010000042.1, read as the reverse complement.
TGTGATTTTTGTAAGGGAGTGATTGCCGTCAAGGTAAACGGGATATTTGTCACTCTCCGATAATCTGTCGGTAAAGAAAACAGAACCATTCTTCACCACATCCTTAGCCGGCTCGGTTATTTCAACAGTAACCTTAAGCTCCTTGTTGTGCCACATTTCGATTTCATCGGGGGCCGAAAGCCAATAACCGCCCTTAGAGTAAGCTGTGCCGTAAAAATCAGGTTCGGTTTTTATCTCATAATCAGAAGGCACGGCAAAGCCGTTTTCCTCTGCATAAAGCTTGTACAACTCATAAGCTCCTGCGGATGTTATATGATGGTCAGTTTTGTAATAAAGCTGAACATCATTTTTTACTTTATCAAAGGCTTCACGCACATCAATAAAGGTCATTTCACCTTTATTTTGAGCAATAACATCGAAAATCCTGCCGTCGGTATATTCTCCGTGAACAGAGGGCAATTTATCATCCATAACGTAACCGCACTGAGGCACAACCATAATGGTCGCTTTAAGATTATTATCCTTTGCAAATGCAGAGAATTTCTGAACATTTTTCTGCGCCGTGTCAGTATTCAGGTCGGCAGGTGCACCTATAAGATAACCATCCTTACCATAATAGACAGGTGCTGTGCTGTTTCTGCCACAAATCAGATTGAAGTAGGAGTTCACACCAACAAAGAAATCTCTCAACGGGAATTGATCCGAAACAAAGCTTTCCAGATCCTTTGTGAATTTGCCGTCAGCAAGTGACTTAACGTTAAATTCAGGTGCCTTTGCAAGAATCCTTTTTTCGTTTTCCGAATAATCCTTTTTGGGTAAAACAAAAAGAGTAGCAGACAGAATAAATATAATTAGCAGAAATGCCACAGAGGGCATAATCGGCTTTATTTTTTTAAACACAAAAAGCCCTCCTCAGAATCTAAAGTAAAGGAACGGATTGTAGCTTGAGCTGACAAGCGATGCCACACAAAGAAGAAGCACAATAACACAGGCAACGGTTTCCAGAGCCCAACCGCCCTTTACGGAAAACACCTTCAAAATCACCTTACGTGCAACAGGCAGACTCATAAACCAACCCACAGCAATAAGCGGAAGGTAACCAAGTACAAGAGGCGTTGCCTCTGCACTCAGCAGACCGTTTTCAAGGCTGAACATCGATGCAATATACTGACCCATCTGTGCCATATCCGTAAAGTCAAATATTGCCCAACCTAAAATTATAAAGAACAAAGCATATATATGTGAGAACACTGCGGGAAGCTTTTCCAGTTTTTTGAGCAGGAAGTATTTTTCCGCAAGGAGAAGCACTCCGAAATAAACACCCCACAGAACAAAGTTCCAGGATGCACCGTGCCACATCCCCGTAAGGAACCACACAGCCATAATATTGAACATATGACGAAGGGGTTTGCATCTGTTGCCCCCAAGGGGAATGTATACATACTCCCTGAACCATGTTCCCAGAGACATATGCCATCTGCGCCAGAATTCAGTAATGCTTTTTGATATATAGGGGAAATCAAAGTTTTTAAGGAAGTCGAAGCCAAGCATATTGCCAAGACCCCTAGCCATATCGCTGTAACCCGAGAAATCAAAATATATCTGCAAGGTAAATGCAATAATACCAACCCAGGCACCGATAAGTCCGCTTTCCGTATCAGGCTTCAGCTCAGCCCAAAGATTACCCATCTGATTGGCAATAAGCACCTTTTTTGCCATACCAACCATAAAAAGCTTCACACCACGGGTAAACTTTTCCCAATTCTCTCTGCGGTGCATAAGCTGATTTTCAACATCCACATACATAACAATAGGACCCGCAATAAGCTGAGGAAAGAGTGCCACGTATGTACCAAGTGCGACAAAGTTCTTCTGAACCTTGCAACCACCCTTGTACACGTCAATTGTATAGGACATAGTCTGGAAGGTATAAAATGAAATTCCGATAGGCAAGGGAATATCCGGTGTCTCCAGACCGCTGAAAAACGGTATAAGCTTTATGGTATCCACAAAGAATGCCGCATATTTAAAGAACCCGAGCAAGCCGAGATTAAGTATAACATTAACTATAAGCAAAGCCTTTGCTTTTTTTCTGTTTTCACTGTGTTTACCGATAAGTATACCGAAAATATAGTTCATGGTTACTGACACAAGCATCAGCAAAATAAACACAGGCTCACCATAACCGTAAAAAACCAGACTGACCGCAAACAAAATTGCGTTACGGAACCTTTTGGGACATATATAGTAAATAGGTAAAACAATGCTGAGATATACAAATATGAATATCAGACTTGAAAATACCATATCCGTTCCCCTTCCCGATTAGATACACACCAAAAGCGTTTGCACGGCATAAGCCCGTACAAACGCTTTCTATACTCAATAATAAATCAGAACTTCTCTTCGAAGAGCTCTACCATACTTTCATTATGCTCTGAAAAGAAAAGTGCAACATAGTTACCTTCAGTCTCTACCTCACAGGCACTTGCTATGGCGTAGCTGTCTGCATCATAGCTCTGTGACTGCTGTTTAAGGCTGTCAAGACGCGCCTGAAGCTTTGCTTCAACATCCTTTGCGGCTGCCTCGTCAACTGCCTCAACCATAATAATTTCAGCAGGGAAAACACCTGTCATAACGATAAAGCTGCTCTGTGAAGCAATTGTGTCCTCTGTAATACCGTACTGGTCAAGGAGCTTGCTGTTATCAAGCACAATGGGGTCTTTGATACCAAACTCGGCAATCATTTTGTCTTTAAGTGCGCCAAGCTCGGTTGTATCTGCAGGTGTCTGTACCTGGGCTGATGTATCTGCCTGTGCAGCTGTTGTCTCAACAGGGGTGGTTGTTGTCTCTTCCTCGGTGCTCTGTGAACAAGCAACGAGACTCATTACCATTACAATACACATCACAATAGCTAATAACTTTTTCATAACTTTCATCCTCACTCCATCATTACTTCTTCAAATGTTGATTCTTCTGTTGTTTTTTCCTCCGCAGGTCTTGTTAAAAATGCCGGCAGAGTATATCGTGGTCTTGTTGGCTTCGGTGCAGCAGTCGTTTCAGGCACCTGAACCACAACCGTATGAACAACGGGCTCTGTCTGTGTTTCCGACATCTGTGTCAGCTGCACATAAGTAATCTGCTCAGTCGTCTGCACCTGCTGTACCTCGGTCTGCTGAATTTCTGTCTGCTGAATATCCGGTGGTTGATATTGCACAAGAGGTATAGCGGGTGCCGTGGGGATATGAGTGTAAAGATATTCCTCCCAGAGCTTGCACGCTTCGTCATTGAAATGTATCCCCATATCATTAAGATCACTGCAATACTCGGGGATAAGATATCCCGTTTCATCTTTGAATACGGAGGCTACATCAAGGTAATACCAGCCTCGCTCTCTGCAAAGCTCAGACAGCAGAGCGTTATATTCATTGACAGTTTTCATATTAAGTGCGCCTCTGTCATAAGAAAGCGGTGTGACAGATTGCATATAAAACATCACGTCAGGCGATTTTGACAGAATGGTATCAACAACCGCCTTAAGACTGTCAATGCTTCCCTGAGGACCTGTCCAACCGATTTCATTGACACCCAGCATAAGATAAACCTTCTTCTTGCCGGACATTGCAACACCGTCAGCTAAAGAAACCTTCTGTCCCCTGAAGGTTGGGTGAACGGATTTCGGGTTGTCGAGCGCCCACAAAGCGTTCCCGGCACTAAGACTGCCCGAGGTCAGAAAAGTGGCTTTCCCGAAGCAGGATGTCCGCATATTATAGAATGTAAGTGCCAGACTTACCGAATCACCGATAAAAACCGCATCATCAAAATAGGACACATCTCCCCTTTCAGAATACGGAACGAAATAATGCACATTTGGCGTACGACGTTCGCCGTGTTCATCGGGCAGACTGACATAATCAAAATGAATAGGCAATGGCTCGGTTGGTGCCACTGTTGTTGCCTCGGTTGTTGGTTGTGTGGTTGTCTCAACAGCGGTGGTTGTTTGCTCTGTAACAAACAATGCCGCCAATTTCCCGTTACCGCATCCGGTCAGAATAAGCGACACCAAAACTATACATACAGCCAACAGCACAAGGCGCCTTGAATAAAAGGCCCTCATCCTCATTCTCCCTTTTCCTGATTGTCGAAATATGACATATATACATTATATATAATAGCAACCAAAGGACTTTATGTCAATAAATATAGCGGATTTTCTATAAGAAAATCCGCTATATTTTGTATATCGTACTGTGCCGGGATACTAAATAGAGAGTTTTTTATTACACTCCCTCATAATCGAAAACAGTATCGTACGTTCCGCTCTCGAATTCGTATTCCTCGTCATCAAGGTAAAGCGTAGCGTGTGAGCCTGTGGGGATTGTAAAGCTGAATTTACACTCATTACCCTTGCCTGTATATTCCCAGGACGAAATAATTTCTCCGTTTTCCGTAAGAATACGAGCCTTTGCATAGCCAAGGGCCTTTATCGGAAGGGGTCTGAATATGATATGCTTGTAGCCCGGCTCTTTTTCATCACTGTCAATACCTGCAACGGTTGTGTAGAGCCAATCACCCACAGAGCCGTAGGCATAATGATTAAAGGAGTTCATTTCAGGTGTGGCAAATGTGCCGTCAACCTTCATACCGTCCCAACGCTCCCACATTGTAGTTGCACCCCTTGTAACAGGGAACAGCCATGAGGGGAAGTCTTTTTTGAGCAGGAGCTTATATGCAAGGTCCGTTCTGCCGATTTTCGTAAGAGCGTGCAACAGATACGGAGTGCCTACAAAGCCTGTTTTAAGATGTCCGCATTCTTCAATATCATTAACAAGCTTTGCACCCTCGCGGGAAATGTCATCTGTAAGGTCGAAGTAAATTGCAAGAACATTTGCAGTCTGTGTTTCGTGTCCGGGAAGTCCTGAATTTATGTACTTCTTGCGATACTCCTTAAGTGAAATCTCATAAAGCTCCTCAAAGTAGGACATATCCTTACCGATAGCTTTACCCATTTCAATAAACAGACGGTTTGAATACACAAGATAAGCAGAGCCGATAAGATTTTTATCGGTAAATCCGCCTGTTGCTTCGTTTCCTGCATCGAGGGACAACCAGTCTCCAAAATGATGGGGATGTGTATCAAAAAGACCGCGCACACTTCCCTTTGATTCCATATACAGAATCCATTTTTTCATAGACTCAAACTGATTCTCAATTATCTCTGTGTCACCATAAGTCCTGTAAACCCAATAGGGAACAATTACAGCTGCATCTGCCCAGGCAGATGAGCCTTCGCTGTCCCACTTGTGAAGATCGGGCACAACATCCGTTACCGCACCGTTGGGTCTCTGGTCTGCTGCAACGTCCTTCATCCACTTTTTGAAGAACTTAAGTGTCCTGTAATTTATTGAGGCTGTTCGGGCAAAGGCTTGCGCATCACCTGTCCAGCCGAGACGTTCGTCACGCTGATTACAATCTGTGGGCACATCAAGGAAGTTGCCACGCTGACCCCAGATTATATTTTCATAAAGCTGCTGAACAAGGTCATCACCGCAGGCAAAATAGCCTGTACGCTTCATATCGGAAAAAACAACAAGTGCCTTGAAGTTATCAAGGTTGATTTCTTCATCATCAAAGTTTTCAAGCCTTATGTATCTGAAGCCCTGATATGAGAAATGAGGCTTGTATGTATGCTCGTTGCCGTCGGAAATTACCTTGATTTCATTTACTGCTCCACGGAGATTTTCTGTATAGAAATTGCCATCCTTGTCAAGAATTTCTGCATGGCGGAGTCGGTACTCCTTTCCCTTCACGGGGGGGACCACCCATTCAACATAGCCTGTAAGGTTCTGTCCGAAGTCGATAACCTTTTCACCCTTGGGTGTGGTTATAAGCTCAAGTGCATCAAGGCGAGCCATTTCACGCACCTCCTCACCCTCCTGAGGGATAAGAAGGTCGGTGCTTATATCATCAAGCACCCTGACCGAAAACTCCTCTTCGGTATCTGCGTTGAAATCCACTGTTTCACCGTTATAAACATGCGATTCAAGAATATTACTCTTTGAACATTTCCAGCTTTCATCCGTAGGATAAAAGGCAGTTGTACCGTCAGCATATTCTATGAGAAGTGATGCAATGAGTGCATCCTCACGGTCTGTAATGCTTTCATAATGCTCGTGAGGGTTGCCGTGATAGCGTCTGCCGTTACCGAGAGCAATATCAAGGGTATTGCATTCCTCGAGCATATTCGTAACGTCATATTGCTGATACTGAACACGCACACCGTAGCTTGTCCAGCCGGGAGCAAAAACGAACTTTCCCACGCGCTGATTGTTAAAATATGCCTCGTAATATCCGAGTGCAGAACAACAAAGAGTTGCTTTGTTCACCTTTTTATCAAGCCATACCACCTTTTTAAAAACAGGTCGTACTGTTCCCATATCTGTGCCTTGCCGTATGAATTTTGCATCTTTAATACTGTTCAAAGGAAATCACCTCATATATGATTGTTGACAATCAATATTTAATTTGTATAATATTTGTATAATATTTATATTATCTTATAACTTCTGCTTTTTCAATACTTTTTCGGAGGCTATGATGAAAAATCTTTCTGATATTAATGTTATCAAGTCTGTTATGGCTCGTCACGGGGTAACCTTTAACAAGGGGCTGGGACAAAACTTCCTTATCGACCCCAACGTTTGTCCCGATATGGCAGACAACGCAGACCTTGACGAAAACACCTGTGCCGTTGAGATCGGTCCCGGTGTAGGAGTTCTCACGGCAGAGCTTGCAAAAAGAGCCGGCAAGGTGCTCAGCTTTGAGGTTGACGACAGACTTCTGCCTGTGCTCAGGGAAACACTTGCGGACTTCCACAACGTTGAAATTATAAATCAGGATATTCTTAAGGCTGATTTACCCACAATATTTGAAGAGAAATGTAAGGATATGAACATTGTTGTGTGTGCCAATCTGCCATATTATATTACTTCCCCTATCGTTATGCTTTTCCTTGAAAATAAGCTTCCCGTAAAATCAATTACGGTTATGGTTCAGAAGGAGGCTGCTGACAGGCTTTGTGCCGAGGTCGGAAGTCGTGACGGTGGTGCAGTAACTGTTGCAGTTTCATACTATGCACACAGCGAGGAGCTTTTCTTTGTACCACGCGATTCTTTTTTGCCTCCACCAAAGGTAAACAGTGCTGTTATCAAGCTGACCTTACGTGACAAGCCCCCTGTTGAAATTCCCGATGAAGATTTTTTCTTTAAGGTTGTTAAGGCGGCTTTTTCACAAAGGCGCAAAACCGCAGAAAACTCCATAAGTGCAGGTCTGGGCATAACAAAAAGCCGTGTTGCGGATGCTCTGGCTGAGGCAGGACTGGAAAAAACTGTCCGTGCTGAAAAGCTGACAATGGAAAACTTTGCCGATATTACCCGTGCCCTTATAAACACATAATATATATCATCAACCGAGAGCGTTGCATATTATAATATGTAACGCTCTATTTATATTTTGCTATACAAAAACACCAACAGAGAGCTATTTCACTTGGCAATATCATCCAAACTTTTTTCGAAATTAACATAAAGTGTTTACAATTCCACGTTTATGTGCTACATTAGTTACGGAGAGGTTTCGCCTCTTTCTCGTTAGATTGCCACAAAGGAGGCATTGTTAATGTTTAGATTTCTAAAATCAAAAAAAGGCTTTACTCTTGTGGAGCTGTTGGTTGTAGTTTCCATTGTCGGTATTCTGGTTGCAGTTGCCGTACCTATATATAACGCTGTAACGAGTAGCGGTCGTATCAAGGTCTGCAGAGTTTCCCGTCTGGAGGCGGAAACTCAGGTAAAGAGCTGGTGTATGGAAAACGGCTTTAACCAGGACTTTACTTACAAAATTGTTTCCAATGGCGAAAAAGGCACTATAACAGATAACGGTGTTGCTTTGGATGCCGGCACACTTGAGCTGCTCGGAACAGAGGTTCACAGCAGAATCCCCTATTGTCCCTCCGGCGGAACGTACATTATCACAATCTCACCGAGACCCAACGGTGTGGCTAAGGTAACGGTTACCTGCGACGGCGGCGATGACGGTGATGTTCACAAGGATGCAGAATAAAAATAATTGAAATAATATCTTTATATAAAAAAGGATGTAAAAACCAAGGTTTTTACATCCTTTTTAAATAATAAAAGCAGTTGCAGATACCTGCAACTGCTTATGATTTTAATTAGTCAACAACACTGAATGAACTCATTGTTCTGAGAATCATCTTAAGGAATGAACGGATAAGAGCAATGATGTCAACCTTCTGAGGAGCTGCAGGACCTCTGTTGATGAGTGATTCCATATTGCCGTCATCGCAAACGAAAGCCTGTGTAAGAGTTACACCGCCTTCGCCCCTGAGCTCTGCACGAACGTAGCAGCTGATATCCTCTGTGTGCTCACGGAGATAAACCTTGGAAATAACTGTACCGTTTACGGACTTTGAATCTGTACGGATAATCTTGCCGTCTGCAATCCAGTTAATCTTATCTGTGTTCTTACCGATGATTGTGATACAATCGTTATCCTCGTCAACTGTAATGCAAGTAACCTGAGGATAAGCATCACCGTGACCGATTCTTTCACCTGATTCATATCTGCCGACTGCAAAGAAAGTACCATCCTTCATAGCAGTTTCAACATTTGCCATTGAGTATGAGGGAAGAACAAAATCCATAAAGGATGTATCAATATCCTCCAGTCTGTGAGCATCGTTGTTAGAGAAGCCCCAAACATTTCTGCCCTCGGGGATAACAACCTTGAGAAGCTCATCCCAAAGAATACGGTCGCTGCTTGTAGGTCTGTCAAATGCGTTGTAAACCTCAATACCGAGACAGGTATCGTATTTTCTGAAAATGTTTGCAAAGAACTGAACATTCTCAGGATCTGTAGCAATCTGGTAACCCTTTGTCAAAGGCTCGCCTTTATCGTTGTAAAGAAGATTGCCGTCTGCATCGTAAACAAGCTCACTTGAAGCAGAGCCAAGCCAGTCACCGGGGTGGTTGATGTGTGAGATACCGCCAGCATCCTCGATCATCTTAACCATGGTCTCAAAGTCGCCTTCGTTACCCATAACGCCCTCTGTACGGTTATCTTCCATAAAGTAACCGTTGATGTGGTTCTTCTGAGCGACAAGATAGTTACCCTCAATACCGCCTGTAACACACTGCATACCGCGTTCATTTTTACGGAATGTTGTTTTTGTGCGATATGTACCGTTAAGAATAGCCTCATAATCCTCGTCTGTGAGATGCTTCTGATTATTAAGCATTGCATAGTTATAATAGTACAAGGGAAGTAATGTGGGTGTTTCGTTCCACGGAACACCGATAACACCGTGGTCAGCCATACCGAGAATATCAAAATCCAGGTTATAGTGCCCCTTAACCATTGCTTCAAGGTTAATGTTAGCGTCACTGTAGGTGGAGTGTGTGTGAAGATTTGTTTTGTAATGGTTTTCATCATTACCCAGATAAGCCATAACGCTCTCATACGGGTTGGTGATTTTGTAATCAACTGTCTTTGCGGCAACAGCAGAAGTTGCAAAAAGACTGCAAAGTAAAGTCATAACCATTATTACGGAAATTACCTTTAATGAAATTTTTTTCATGGTAGTTGCCCCCTTTATAAATGAGATTATACCAATATATTTCAAAACTGTCAACGATAAAAAATAATTTTTATAATAATTATTATGTAATATATGAAAAAACGGCACCTTTTTGAAGATGCCGTCTGTAATTCCGTTGTATTTTATCTTAATGTTATTAATACATTCCGCCGCCCTGTGCTGCTGCCATAGCTGCTGCACTTGCAGCTGCATCTGCTGCGGGATCGGGTTTGTCTGTAACAAGGCTCTCTGTTGTAAGAACCATAGCCGCTACACTTGATGCATTCTGAAGGGCAGAACGAGTAACCTTTGTGGGATCAAGGATACCTGCCTCGGTCATATCTGTGTATTCCTCAGAAGCGAAGTTAAAGCCGTAGCCCTGTTTACCCGAGCGAAGAATACCGTCAATGATAACCGAGCCCTCAAGTCCTGCGTTTGCCGCAATCTGGCGAACGGGCTCCTCGATAGCCTTGCGGACAATCTTTGCGCCTGTCTTTTCATCTGCATCTGTGAGAGAAAGGATGTATTCATCAAGTGCGGGAATTGCGTTAAGAAGTGCAACACCGCCACCTGCTACGTAGCCTTCTTCAACAGCAGCCTTTGTTGCTGCAAGAGCGTCCTCAATACGGAGCTTCATTTCACGCATTTCTGTTTCAGTTGCCGCACCAACACGGATAACTGCAACACCGCCTGCAAGCTTTGCAAGTCTCTCCTGAAGCTTTTCACGGTCAAAATCAGATGTTGTAACCTCAATCTGTGACTTAATCTGACCAACGCGTGATGCGATTGCTGCTGCATCACCTGCACCGTCAACAATGATTGTATTTTCCTTGCTGATTTTAATCTGGCGTGCACGGCCGAGCTGTGAAACATCAGCATCCTTAAGGTCAAGACCGAGCTCCTCTGTGATAACCTCACCGCCTGTAAGGATAGCAATATCGCGGAGCATTTCCTTTCTTCTGTCACCAAAGCCGGGAGCCTTAACACCAACACAGGTAAAGGTACCGCGGAGCTTGTTTACAAGAAGTGTTGCAAGAGCTTCACCCTCGATATCTTCAGCAACGATAACGAGCTTCTTGCCTGCCTGAACAATCTTTTCAAGGAGGGGAAGAATTTCCTGAATATTTGTGATTTTCTTATCTGTGATAAGGATGAAGGGATCGTCGATAACAGCTTCCATCTTATCAGTATCGGTTACCATATAGGGAGAGATGTAACCGCGGTCAAACTGCATACCCTCAACAACGTCACAGCTTGTTTCAGCAGTTTTGCTTTCCTCAACTGTGATAACACCGTCAGATGTAACCTTTTCCATTGCCTCTGCAATAAGGTTACCGACGTTTTCGTCTGCAGAAGAGATAGTTGCAATTCTTGCAATATCGCTTGAGCTTGTTACAGGCTTTGAGTTAGCCTTGATTGTTGAAACAACGTTTTCAACTGCATTCTTGATGCCTCTCTTAAGCACCATGGGGTTTGCGCCTGCAACAACGTTCTTCATACCCTCGCGTACAAGTGCCTGTGCAAGAAGTGTAGCTGTTGTTGTACCGTCACCTGCAACGTCGTTTGTCTTTGTTGCAACCTCTTTTACAAGCTGTGCGCCCATATTCTCAAAGGGGTCTTCAAGCTCAACCTCCTTTGCGATTGTAACACCGTCGTTTGTGATAAGGGGTGCACCGTATTTCTTGTCAAGAACAACATTTCTGCCCTTGGGACCTAATGTGATTTTAACTGTATCGCTGAGCTTATCAATACCTGCCTGAAGAGCTCTGCGGGCATCCTCGCCGTAAATTATCTGTTTAGCCATAATAAATATCCTCCTTAGATAGATTATTCAACAATAGCAAGAATATCACTCTGACGGACAATGATATATGTTTCACCGTCAATTTTAACTTCTGTGCCTGAATATTTGCTGAGAATTACTTTGTCGCCAACAGAAACCTGCATTTTGATTTCCTTGCCGTCAACGATTCCGCCGGGACCCACTGCAATGATTTCAGCAGTCTGGGGCTTCTCCTGTGAAGCGGCAGCAAGAATAATGCCACCCTTTGTTGTTTCCTCTGCTTCGCAGAATTTAAGAACGACTCTGTCGCCTAAAGGTTTAAGTGTCATACGAATTTCCTCCTATATAAATAAATAGTTTATGTATTGTGTTAGCACTCCCTTGTATCGAGTGCTAAATATATGATACCCTATTTCTGAAAAAAATCAAGAGGTTTTGGCAAATTTTTTATATTAACCAAAGAATGTTTACAATTGATTAACACAATTCCCCTGCCATTCCTCTATATACCTATTATATAACACCTTACATCCTATTATGAAAACCGATTCCCATCACTTAACAAATACCCGGAAAACCGCCGAAAAAATATTTTTAAAATTTCTCAAAAAAATGCTTGACAGACAAAAACATTTATGATATAGTAGTCAAGCGTTGAGACGCTGGTGTAGCTCAGTTGGTAGAGCAGCTGATTTGTAATCAGCAGGTCGGGGGTTCGAGTCCGTCCACCAGCTCCATTTTTATTCACAATTGAATAAAGTATATGTGGGAGTGTTCCCGAGTGGCCAAAGGGGGCAGACTGTAAATCTGTTGGCACCGCCTTCGGTGGTTCGAATCCACCCGCTCCCACCAAAGTCAAATTATCCGAACCTTGTCATCAATGGTGACACGTTCGGGTTTTTGATTTTTATG
>JAZSGZ010000022.1:0-4439 GCA_045532945.1 Acutalibacteraceae bacterium | reverse complement strand
AATCTACGATGCCTTTCTCAGAAAACAAAACAGAAATCATTCCGCTTAAAAGTAAGCCTCCAACAATAGCGATGGAATAAATAAGAATGATTTTGGGTAATTTAATATTATCCCGTTTAACAATTCTGACAAAGGGTTCTTTTAAATTGCTTTTATTCTTTTTCATTCCGTCACCTCATTTTTATCTGATTTTACCATAAGAAGACCAATTTCGTCCTTAGTGGTTGTTCTGGCATCAACAATGCCTGAAATTTTACCACCACTTAAAACAAGTATTCTGTCACAGAGTGCCATCAACACATCCAAATCTTCACCCACAAAAATAACCGAAACACCTTTTTGTTTTTGCTCATTCAGGAGATTGTAAATGGTGTATGATGAGTTAATATCAAGTCCGCGAACAGGATAAGCAGTCATTAAAATTGCGGGTGAGGCAGCAATTTCTCGACCAACAAGAATTTTTTGAACATTACCACCCGAGAGCTTTCTGACTGCTGTGTGTGAGTCGGGGGTGTTAACCTCTAATTCACTGATAATTCTGTCGGCAAGGTCTGAGGGACTCTTTCTGTCAAGAAATAAGGATTTGCCTTTTCGATAACTGCGTAGCATCATATTATCCACAATATCCATACTGCCTACAAGCCCCATCCCCAGTCTGTCTTCGGGAACGAAGGAAAGTCTGATACCGAGCTCACGGATTTCTCTCGGTGATTTATCCTTTAAGTCAATGACCTCATCTTCCTTGAACAGTATTTTTTCATCGTTAACAAGACTTTTGATTTCTTTTTTAGATAACTTTTTAAAGTCAATATCGTTTCCGTTGCTGTCCTTGAAAGCGTTTTCGTGAGCAAGCTCCATAACGCGTTTGTAGGTTTTGTGATAGAAGGAAACAGGTTTATCTTTTTTAGGGTGATAATAAGTCAATGTTCCCGAATCGTAGCTGTTGAGTCCTGCAATTGCTTCAAGCAATTCCTTCTGACCGCTACCGGCAATACCGGCAATACCGAGAATTTCGCCGCCGAATGCATCAAAAGACACGTTGTCAATTACCTTGTATCCGTCAGGATTTTTCACGGTGAGTCCCGAAACCGAGAGTCTTAATTTAGTGTCAGCAGGCTCTGTACGATTGATGTTAAGGTCAATTTTTTCACCGACCATCATTTCTGTAAGCTCTTTTTCAGAGGTTTCGGCGGTGTTTACTGTTGCAATGCGTTCACCCTTACGCAAAACGGTGACTCTGTCAGAGATTTCCATAACCTCATTTAATTTATGAGTGATGATGATGATTGATTTTCCGTCATCTCTCATAGCTCTCAAAACCATAAATAAGCTTTTAATTTCTTGTGGAGTCAAAACTGCTGTGGGTTCATCCAGAATGAGAATATCGGCACCTCTGTATAATACCTTCAGGATTTCAACAGTCTGCTTTTCGGAAACGGACATCTCATATATTTTTTTATTAAGATTTATATTGAATCCGTATTTTTCAGCCATTTCACTAATACGGTTATTTACTTCTTTAAGATTGTATTTTTCGTTTTCAATACCTAATGCAACGTTTTGCGCCGCAGTGAAAATATCAATCAACTTAAAATGTTGATGAATCATACCGATTTTATGCTCGAAAGCATCACGAGGGGAGCGAATAATAACTTCTTCGCCGTTAATAAGAATTTTACCGGAATCAGGATAATAAATGCCGGATATCATATTCATAAGGGTTGTTTTTCCGCAACCATTTTCACCGAGAATAGAGAGAATTTCGCCTTTATAAACATCTAAGCTTACATTATTGTTTGCAATTACCTTGGAGCCGAATCTTTTAGTAATATTTTTTAGTTGTAAAATAACAGTTTTCTCCATAAGAAACTCCTGAAAGTTTAAGGTTTTTGTTTGAAATTTATTTAGGAAAGGCGAAGTTGTTGAGCTTCGCCTTTCCCTTTAATTAAATGAGAATAATCTTTAAATCAAATTATTCGGTAACAGCTGTGATACCGTCGATTATCATATTGAAGTAAGGAGCTGAGCGCTTAGCACTTTCATTAACGAAAGTAATGCCGTTTTCTGTTTCAATAACCTCTGTTTCGGGCTTGTAGTCACCTGCATCGTCAACGTCAGCGATAAAAGATGTTAATTCTTTGCCTTCAACAGTGAATGTAGAACAGTCAAATACCTTGATTGTGCCGTCCTGAAGACCCTTCTTAACTTCGTCAAGCTTTTCCTGTGTGCCCTTTGCAGCAGCAGCGCCGAGAGCAGTTATTTCAACAGAGCCTGTAGAGATTGAGCCTGTCCAGTCGGCGTCAATAGCCTTGTCGTTCTGAACGCAATCGATGATGTATTCGAAATAAGGTGCCCAGTTGATTCTTGAAGCAATGATAAATGTGTTGGGGCATTTTTCTTCAGTTGAACCGTTGTAAGAAACGTTGGGGATATTTTTCTCTTCGCAAGCAGTGGGAGCACCCCAGGAGTCAGCGTGCTGTGAAATCAATTTGCAACCGTTGTCGATAAGAGCAAGAGCGGTTGTTTTTTCAGCTGTTTCATCATACCAGGAGTTTGTATAACGAACCTCCATAGTAGCATTTTCTACTACTGACTTAGCGCCGAGATAGAATGATGTGTAGCCTGAAATAACTTCAGCGTAGGGGAAAGCACCAACATAACCGATTTTTGCGTTTTCGTCAGAAACCTTGCCTTCATCATCACCGTAGAGTTCAACAAGCTTCATACCTGCAGCAACACCTGCAAGATATCTGCCTTCGTAGATAGAAGCGAAAGCGTTGTGGAAGTTGTCAAGACCTGCTGTGTGTGCCTGAGTACCTGTTGCGTGGCAGAACTCAACCTCGGGGAATTCTTTTGCAGCCTTAATCATATGAGGCTCGTGACCGAAGGAGTCAGCAAAGATAAGGTCATAGGATTCCGCTAAGTCAGCTGCCTGATCATAGCACTTTGTGTCCTCGGGGATATCAGTAACGATTGTGTAATCATCAGCTGTAAGACCCTTGTTTTCACAAGCAAGCTTGAAAGCATCGATGAAGTTCTTGTCATAAGTTGAAGAATCACCGTGCAAACAAATAAGAGCAACCTTAATGTTTTCTGCATTGGTCTCATCGGGTGTTTTCTCGGGCTCTTCTGTGCCGCCGCAAGCTGCGAAGCAGCCTACTACCAACGCAAGAGCGAGGCAGAGAGCGAGAACTTTTTTGAACTTTTTCATTGTTTTTACCTCCATTAGTTTGGAATATATGCTCAGCAATCGTCGTTTCTGAATGTGATTTTACCATCATTCATACTTTCTACTATTGCTAAAGACCTGATATTGTAGCCCTTTTTGCGGAGAGCATCACCGCCGGGCTGGAAGCCCTTTTCGATGCCGATGCCGATACCCACAACCTCAGCACCTGCCTGTCCGATTATATTAAGCAAAGCGTTACAAGCATTACCGCCCGCCATAAAGTCGTCAATAATCAGCACCTTATCGCCTTCATTAAGATATTTTTTTGAAACTACCATTGTGTATTCCTTGCCGTGGGTGAAGGAATAGCTGCTTGCAGAGTAAACATCGTCACCCACATTTTTGTGCTTACTCTTCTTGGCAAAGAGGGCAGGCAGATTCATATACTTTGCGGCGAATACTGCCATAGCTATGCCTGATGATTCGATAGTAACTATCTTTGTAGCACCCGAATCCTTAAAAAGGCGACAAAACTCCTTGCCCATTTCGTCAAGTAAATTAACGTCTAATTGATGGTTGAGGAACATATCAACCTTAAGAATATCCGTGCCGATGGCGACACCCTCGGCAACAATTTTCTCTTCCAGAAGCTTCATAAAAATACCCCGTGTTTTACCTTGTCGGTAAAAGAATTGTAAAACTAAAAAAGTATAAGTGAATTATACATTAAATATGAACAGATTTTCAAGTGAATTTTACACGAAAAAACACGATAAACGATTTTTCGTAAACATTGTATAAATATGGGTGATGGTTTATGTGCGGTTTGTAAGGTGCGATTTGATAAGAGGATGATTTTCTTTTGGAAAAAGACTGTTGTGCAAAATTACTAAATACAGTAGTCAGACATAGGATTTATGGGTGTATATGCAACCGAAAAGTAAAGTTTATAAGCTTTACACCAACCGTATATTGTGTATGATATTACATCCACAACAAATTATGAATGAGTTTATCTTAGATAGAAAAACTCAAAAATACGGCTATGATACAAGGGAATTAAGGTGTAAAAGCAAAACACTTTACAGAAACATTTGGTTAAAATCACGATACATTTTCAAAAAAAACCTCACCGAGGTCGAGGAAGTTACCTACAAGACCGAGAGAAATACCGTTGTCTGTACCGATACCGTAAGCAACCTTACCAACGATGCTTGCATTGTTGTTGATAAACTTCAGCAGGGCACCGATAACGTTAAGGTCACCGTGG
>JAZSGZ010000045.1:0-19919 GCA_045532945.1 Acutalibacteraceae bacterium | reverse complement strand
CCACGGTGACCTTAACGTTATCGGTGCCCTGCTGAAGTTTATCAACAACAATGCAAGCATCGTTGGTAAGGTTGCTTACGGTATCGGTACAGACAACGGTATTTCTCTCGGTCTTGTAGGTAACTTCCTCGACCTCGGTGATATCGGTGACATGCTCGGTAACATTCCGCTTATGCTTACAGAGCTTGTTTACGACCTGCTCGTTCACGGTTCATACGGCTATAATGACAGCGTTGATGATCTCAAGGCTGCAAACAAGAGCCTTCCCACCGAAATGGACACTCTTGATGAAATCGTAAACAATGCTCTTCTTAATCTTCTCATCAATCCTCAGGACTATGAGTACAACGAGAACGATGAAAAGGTTTGGGATATGGGTTCAATCATTTCTCCCTCTCTTGCAGCTTACGTTGCTGCAAACGGCAGAGATGCAGCAATCGCTGAATTCAGCCCCATGAGCAATTCTCTCTTTGATATTCTCGACTTTGCAGCTCCCTTTGCTATTGATGACCTTGCTATCAACGCTCTCAATAACAACCTCAAGAAAGCACTTATGCTTGCTGTTGAAGCAGAGCTTAACGAAGTTGATGAAAAATCACTTCCTGCAGACGTAGCAACAGCTTTTGAGACAACAGTTGCAGAAGCCGATAAGTCTTATGTTACTTACATCGCTTATGACAAGCTTGCTAAGTCAGGTAACACATGGTACTACACAACTCTCGAAAGAGAAGTTGAAGAAGATCCTGTAACAGGTGAGCCTGTTCTCGATGAAGAGGGCAACGAAGTCTCTGTTAAGGTTCGTAAGTACTTCAAGGTTAACATGGCAGTTGCAAACGAGTTTGCAACCATGATTAACTGGGATTGGGAATTCGTAGGCAGCGATGTTACACCCGCTGAGGGTCAGACACAGCTCAGCTACGATTGGCTTATCCAGAACGGTTCAATCGCTTCAGGTATCAATGACCTTATCGGTCTTGTTTACGAAGCAGGTCTTACAGACGCTGCTAAGGCAGAGTTTGAAGGCTTCATCGGTGCAGAGTCCGGCGAAGGCTGGTTGCCCGGCAACGAATACATCAATGAAAACGTTCTTAACGTTACAAAGTATATCCTTGTAAACTTCGGTGACAAGGTATTCGGTTCAGATTCTGCTTACGCTAACCTTGAGTGGGAAGATATTGAGGCTTACACAATCCTTGACCTCGTAGCACTTATCGGTCCCGAGTTCTTCGAGGATGCAATGCCTCAGATCATTCTTCCTAAGAATGCTGACGGTACTTATGCTTTCCACGAAGGCGTACAGGTTTGGGAGTTCGCAGCAATCGTTCTCCGTGAGCTTATCACAGGTATTGCTCCCAATGTTAACTACGATGCATACATCTTTGAAAACGGTGACGTTACATCTGCAAATGACAGACTCTTTGCAGAGCACGATGCTGACGAGTGGTTCAATATCATTCTTAATATGGGTATTGACACAGGTCTTGAGTACCTCATCAACATCACAAACTTCAGAGATTTCTGTGCAGAAGAGTACGGTGCAGACTTTGATCTTGATGCTTACATCACAAACGGTGGCGGCACAGATGCAGGTCACTGGCAGGCAATTCTTGATGCAGCAATCCTTTGGGCTTGCGATTACGTAGGTTCACAGAAGACTTCATCAGTTCTTAACGGTCTTGATTACACAACTATTAAGGCAGTTGACGGTCCTCTTAACAAGCTCAGCAAAATCCTTAATACCCTTCTTCCTCTCGGCTTCATTCAGGGCTACAGCTCAGATGATTATGCATTGGATGTTGGGCTTCTTGTAGAAGGTATCAAGGGTCTTCTTACAGACTTTGACCTTAACCTTATTATTAATCTCTTCGGTAGAGATAACAATCCTCACAACAACATCCTTGAGGATGGCGCACTTGTGACTAATGTTCTCACCCTTGTAAACAGCATTCTTAATCTTGTATTCCGTAAGGACATTCTTCAGTCTGTAACTTCAGGTAGTCTTGATACAGTTGTATCACAGGCTAATCTCAAGTTAACTATTGAAGCTCTTCTTACAGGTCTTTACAGCAGCAAGGATGCACTCCTTCTTAATGCTCTTCCCGTTGTTGGTAAGCTCATTAAGGGTTGGGGTACAGAGCAGACCTTTAACGAGCCCGAAATCTCACTCAGCCGTACAATTGAACTTACAAACGGTGCAACAACTGAGGCTCAGACAGTTTCTATCCGTAACGCTTCAAACGGTGTTTGGAGACATTACAGAGACGAAGCAGGTAATGAGTACACAGATAACCAGTATCAGATTAAGCCTGTTACGGCTCTCGTATTTGATGATATGAATGAAGGTACAGAAAGTAACTCAGCTTACGTTACAATTTCTGCACAGCCGGCAACAACTGCTGTTGACTACGGTCAGTCTGCTACATTCCAGTACACTGCAGCCAACGTTCCTACAGATGGTAAGCTTGTTCGTTTCGAGGTTCAGTACCAGGTTCTTGATGAAGACGGTGCTCTTATGGCTAACGGTAAGGTATTTAAGACATCAGCTTATGCATGGCTTAACTACAATGCAGGTGACGAAGGTAAAGAGACATACTTCAACAACGACGGTTCTCTTACCTACGCTGCAATTTACAGCCCCCGTTACGTTCCTCTTTCATCTGCTACAGATTACATTCCTGAAATCGTAACAGGTAAATTTGGTCGTGATTACAAGCTCTTCACATCAAACCAGAAGGGTGCTATCGAAGCTGCTACACAGACAATCGACGGTATCACCTTCGGTAACGTTTCAATGACTTTCGCTAACTCATCTGGTGGTCGTTACTTCAACGACCTTAAACAGTTTAAGACATACACTGTACAGGCAACTAACGAGGACGGCGAAGAGCAGTCCGGTTCAGGTAACGCACTTACAGTCAGCGGTAGTGTTGATGCTGCTGCATGGGCAGCTGCAAATAAAACATCAGGTTCAAACACAACATGGTCAATCACATTGACAGCTAAGGGTACAACAAACGGTCCTCACAACCTTACTCTTAACTACTATGATGACGTTTACCAGCAGAAGCTTGCTCAGCTCGCTGCAGACGAAATGGACCAGATGAGACTTGCATCAACATACAACCTTAGCGGTACAGCTTATGCAGGTGGTCTCCTTACAACAGCTAACACAACAGATGAAAACGGTGATACTGTTTACCGTGAAACTAACTCTACTGCAACAGCTTGGATTGCTGTTGAAGATGCAGGTAAGTGGGCAGGTACATCTGATGCAGGCTACACTAACACTGTAACAGAGTATACTGAGTCACAGATTGCAAACCTCAATGAGGAAACAGATGCTGACGGTAACGTTATTTCTGCTACAGGTACTGTAACAGTTGGCGACAAGACAATCTCTGTAAGAAAGGTTACAAAGATTGACTGTGCTACAGCTGTCGGCAACTATGTTGGTGCATTCACCCCCGGTATCCGTGGTGGTATGCAGGCTTGGAACGCAAACTCTGTTTATAACTTCCAGGCTCTTTATGAAAACTTCTACGTTTCATCTAACGACGTTTCATATTGTAAGAAGTCAACAGACCAGGCAGTTGCAGAGGGTAACGGTGATAACACATCTGCTGCTATCGCAGCACTTGCTGCAAACCTTGAGTCTATTGAACAGCAGTACACTTATGACTACGACTTCACAGATTATAAGATGTACAGACTTAATCGTCTTAACGATGCTCGCGACGATGCTCACTGGATCCTTCAGCTTCAGGATGATGCTAAGCCCGGCTCAGTAGCAGAAATCGACGAGTACTTCGACTACAACTGGATGGAAGAAAATGACTTCCGTGCACTTGTTGCAGGCGACGAAAAAGAAGCTTATCTTGTTGCTCTTCTCGAGAAATTCGATCAGGAAGAAATCGATGCTAAGGCAAAATGGCTTGCTGAGAGAAAGAATGAGCTTGCAAGACAGACTCTTCTTGATATCGAGATGATGGATAACCTCCTCAACCGTACATCACAGAGACTTCTTAAGAGAAACTACGGTATCATTGACAGACAGCTCGTTGATGAAATCGCATCTGCAAACAATATGATTGGTAACAATGCAGCTGCTTACACAGAAACAAGCTGGGCAAGATATCAGGATGCTCTCACTTATGCTAACGACGTTGTAAATGCAAACGGCGTAGTTAAGTCACAGAAGCATATCTTCGAAGCTAAGTATAACCTTCTTTGCGCACGTAAGGCTCTTGTTCCCGTTGACATGGAAGCTGATTATACAGAGCTTGAGGCACTTATTGCACAGGCAGAGCACGCTCTTGCTAATGCAGGCCTCTACAACAACACAAATAAGGAATTCGGTCAGGTGCTTGCAGAGCTCGGTTACAATGAAATCGACGATGTTCAGCTCTTCCCCGGTTCCGCAAAGCTTGTTCTCGCTGAAGGCTACGGTGTTGAAGACCAGAATAAGGTTGACGATGCAGCTGATGCACTCAAGGAAGCTCTTGCAAGACTTGAGTTCAAGGGAACAACAGTTACAGGTAACGGTGTAACCGTTGCTGAAAGCACACTCGTTGAAGCTGACGAAACTAACGGCGTTGAAGCTATCACAGCTAAGACTGCTGTTATCGGTGAAGGTCTTGATGCTGATGCAGTTAAGGCTCTCTTCACAGTTACTGCTGACAACGGTCTCTCTGTTGACGGTGATAACATCACAGTTTCTAACGACTACTACTACACAATCGACACAGATCTTGAAGGCTTCGCAGGTACAAGTGCAGTTGTAACATTCTACACAGTTACAGATGCAGGCATTAAGATCCCCGTTGCAACAGTTAAGATCATCGTTAAGGGTGATATCAACGGTGACGGTGTAGTTGACGCACTCGACGGTGCTTATGCAGCTCTTGTTGAAGCTGAAAAGACAGAGCTCAGAGAGTGCTACCTCCTTGCAGGTGACCTTAGCAACAATGACCGTGCACTTACTGCAGATGACTATCTTGCAATCGTAAACCTCGTTGTTGACTAATTTTTAATCAAATGTCTTAATTTATTTCGGTAAATTATAAAAAATCCCTTAAACTGATTGTTTCTTTTAATAACACTCACCCGACGGGGTAACTCGTCGGGTGGGAATGAGAGATATATTATATATACTATTATATATAGTGCAGTTCAGCTTAAGCGGTGCGGGTCATCCGCTATTTGGAAGAAAATGAAAAAAATAAACCCAAGGAGGCAAACAAATGTCTAAAAAAGTTCTTAGCATTGTGCTTGCTCTCGTATTCGCACTTTCATGTTTCGCAGTTAGCGCTTTCGCTATCGGTGAAATCGGTTACGAAGAAGAAGGCAACACATTTAAACAGGAGTGGTCTCTTTCAGAGGCAGCTCAGGACGCAGACGGCAACTGGTACGTAGAAGTTTCTCTTAAGGCTTATGATACAGCTCTTGCAGAAGCTTACGGCGTAGGTGCTATGCAGTTCAAACTTGATATCACTGGTGGTATCACAATCGCGGATGTAGTAAAAGGTAGTGCACTTACTGATGGTTTCGGTGCAGATGTTGCATTTGATTCAACAGGTGATTCTAACATTGTTGCTATCATCCCCAACCCCGTTGAGGATGCTTCAGAAGCTCTCGATTTATCAAACGGCGGTGTTGTTTGTACAGTTTACTTCACAGTTGCTGACGGCGCTTCAGGTACTGTACAGATCGTTGATGACGCAAAGTCAGCATCAAACCCCGGCGGTACTCTCTTTGCTGCTCGTATGACTGACGGTGTCCTTTCATCAGGCACATCTGTTATCGGTCAGACAACAACAATCGAGACAGAAGCAAGAACAATCGGTGCTCTTCCCGCTGCAGACCTTGTTAAGAAGGCTGCTGCAGAAGCAGGTATCATCATCGATAAAACACACACATTTACCGGTAAGTACACAGGTGTAGTTTTCGGCTTTACACAGGCTGCTAACAACACATTTATGAACACAAACTACCTCAATAATAATCTTGAGGCATCTAACGGTGGTTCACTTGCTTTCAGCCGTTCAATCGGTTCAACCGGTTACGGTACAGGTACAGTTATCACAGTTAAAAATGCTGACGGTACTGTTGCTGCAACATATGTTGTAGTTATCTTTGGTGACGTTGACGGTAACGGTCTTATCAACACCAATGACGTTAAAGCTACCAAGACAGCTGCAGCTGTTGCTTCAACATATGCAAATCACTCAGTACAGAGAATGGCTGCTAACTGCCAGATGGTTGCAGCTGCTGCAATGATGCATACAATCAATACTAACGATACAAAGGTTATTAAAGCTCATGTATCAGGTACAAAGATTGATCAGTCAGCTCTTGCAACAAAGATGCAGTCACTTACTGCACATTATGTATAATTAATTTAATAACTTATTAATTAATTCCAATTCAGGAGGAAAATATTCCAATGAAAATTTCTAAAAGAATTCTTGGTGTAGCTCTTGCTGTCATCATGATTTTCAATGTTTTCGCTGTTGGAACATTTGCTGCTTTCCCTGATGATTGCGTTGTTAAGCTTATGCTTCGCGCAGACAAAGCAACTTATGCACCCGGCGACATTATTACACTCACATATTCAGAGCAGGTAATTGAAGATATCGGTCTTATGATGATCGGTGGTCAGTATGATATGGGTTATGATAGTTCTGTATTTGAACTTATTTCAGCTGACGTAGAAAGCCCTGCATCACATGGTTTCTCAGCAATTGCAGCTGGTTACGATGCTGGTATTTCAGGTGTTCAGATTCCTTCATCAGCAGGTGTTTCTGATATTTATGGTTGGGACACAGCTGTTACATGGAACGTTGGTGACGATGGCACAACATTTGATGCTACACAGCCCGTTGATCTTTTCACAGTTCAGATCAAAGTTAAAGATGATGCTGCTGACGGCACATACACACTCGGTTTTAACCCCGCTGGTTATGAAGGCTACAATGCTTATTCTAACGACGGTATCGGCCTTGGTGGTCTCTACGGTGCTTGGGGTGCAGACTATGGTTTCGCACAGGAAAACATGTATGAGTACGGCACATGTGAAATCACAGTTTCATCAGGTCCTTCAGTAGTAGTTTCTCACGTTGGTGAGCAGGCTAAGTGGAAGGGCGGCAACGCTAACAACACAGCTGAAAACTATCTCTTCGGTTTCATCGGCCAGGCTACAGGTCTCACAGTTGAAACAACTGAGAACAACGGTCATCAGGAAGTTACAAACATCCAGAGCATCGTTGCTACAGCAGCTTACAACGGCACAACAGTAACTTCTGAAGTTATCACAATGTGGGCAGTTGACGGCGGTTATCAGTTCCGTGCAGTATTCTCAGGTTTCGATCCTGCAGATACAAAGGACGTTTCTGTAACATTTGCTATCACTATGAGCGATGGCACAACAACATACGCAACAGCAGACGCTTCTGTAGATACACCTAACGCTATCTATCAGGCAGCTGTTCTCAGAGGTATGCCCGCTCTCGCAGCTTAATCAAAATGATTTCGAAAGCTTATGAAAAAGCGGATTTTACAGTAATTGAATTTCAGCTTGAGGATGTTCTTACAGCCTCGGCAGTCGTTCACACCACCACCTTGCCCGCTACAACATCTGCCTCAGGCGGTGTTACAATCGGCAAGCCCGGTGAGGGCGGTAATGAGTTTGATTACTCCGACTTTTTTCAGCAATAATTAAATTACTATTTAATATATTGAAAGGAGTATTTTTTTACAATGAAAAAATACACAGCACCTGAGCTCGAAATCATGGAGTTCGAGCTCGAAGATGTACTCACACTTACAGTTGGTTCAGGCGATTCAGCAGACGGCGGCGGATGGTATTAATCCCCCCGTGGCTTAGCCACCGACTTGTGAGGAAATCTCATTAGTTAAACATTATTACCAACCCGGGGCAACCCGGGTTGTGTAGTTTAAAAATGCAAAATGCAGAATGCAAAATGCAAAATTATTGGGGAAGCTTCGCTTCCGAACATTATATTACTTTCGTGAGCAACAACCCCATCGTACTTTAACAAACTCACCGTAGTGAACGCATTTATGCGTTCAACATAAGGGTCAGGAATTAGGAATTAGAAATTATGATTCTTAATTCGTGAGTCTTGGTTAGAATAAAAAAGTTGATGATAGCTCAGCCTCTCTGTTTGAGAGAGGGGGCTTAACACCAACCGTCTATAACGACAAAGTAAAACGCGAGACAAAAAGTTGATGATAGTTCTACCTCTCTGTTTGAGAGAGGGGGACCGCCTTACATTTATTTATTATATAAATCAAGTAGTAAACGAGAGAGTAATTAACAGCTTTATATCAAGTTTGCCGGGCGGTGGAGAGTTTTCAACGCGAAGCGTTTTGAATCGTAAGATTCAACGTAAAAAAAATGGTGCGGAAATGAATAATAAACCTATACCAAAGAATTTGAGTTTAAAAGAGTATGCTGTAAAAATGCGTAAGAATATGACCGACGAAGAAAAAAAGGTCTGGTATCAGATTTTAAAGGGTCGTGTTCCAAAATTTCATCGACAGCAAATAATAGGTAATTATATCGTTGATTTTTATTGTCCTGAGTTGAGACTGGTAATAGAGGTTGACGGGTATCAACATTTTTTGCCTGAAAATATAGAGTATGATAACAAGCGTACAGCTTATATTGAAGAACAGGGTATATATGTTCTCCGTTTTGAAAACACGGATGTCAATAAGGATATTGAATATGTAAGATATATAATAAACAATGTTTGTGATGCTCGGCAGAAGGGTGTACCGATTGTACCGGAGTACAGGTGAGTTGACGGATGAATGAAATCTGACGATTTCAGACACTGTGTGTCGGCAACTCTCCACCACCCGACAGGCATTGCTTTTATACGAAGGTAACCACACGCTTAATAATAAAAGAAGAACAATAGTGGTACTTTAAGGTGGTCCCCCTCTCTCAAACAGAGAGGTAGAACGGGCAACAGCTTTTTTGTTCTATCTAACAGCTGATAAGGTACAAAAAACTATCCACCACGCTATGCACGGTCCCCCTCCCTTGGGAAAGGGAGGTAAGGCTTTGCTATTATTTAGTTACTCTAAGGAGCATTAAATGAAACTTATTGCAGCAGATTTAGTAATTGACATTGATGTCAAGGGTGAGTTGCTCAGGCAACGCGCCCAACAATATATCTACACAGGTGACAGGGAGCCTGACATCACATTTGATGAGGTTTCACAGCAGTACTACATCGACAGGCAGAGGGAGCATCCGAACCTTACTGTAGATGAATCGGAGTATTTTTTCAGCGGTTCATATTTCTATGAGCAATTGACGAGGTTTGACGGAATTATGCTTCACGCATCCTGTGTGGAATACGAGGGAAAGGCATACCTTTTCTCAGCAAATCCCGGTACGGGAAAATCTACACACACACATTTGTGGATGAAATATCTGCCCGGTGCACGTATTCTCAATGACGATAAGCCTGCCATCCGCTACTACAATGGTCAGTTTTATGCTTTCGGCACTCCCTGGAGCGGTAAAACCGACGAAAGCACAAATGCAGGTGCACCTATCGGTGGTATATGCTTTATCAGCCGTGGTGAAAACAAAATCACACGTATTCCCGGTGCGGCGGCAATCGGTTTGTTTATGGAGCAGACCGCACGAACAAGGGACAGAGCGGTTATGGAAAGGGTTATGACAATGATTAACCGCGTGCTCTCCGAAGTGCCTGTGTATAAGCTCTCTTGTGATATGAGTGAAGAAGCAGTTATGACTTCTTATAATGGTATGAAATGAAGCTCTTGTAGTTCGGTTAAGTTGAAATGATACGAAGCCATACCTTCCTGCTTGCAGGAAGGGGGCAAGGAGCACGACCGCGCCCTGTGGGCGATGCAGGGAGTGTGAGTTGGCGTAGCGGTCAAAATTGTGCGAAGTGAACAACGAGCAAACAATTTTGGGTACCGCAAGAGGACTTAACACCAACCGTCTATAACGACAAAGTAAAGCGCGAGACAAAAAGTTGATGATAGCTCAGCCTTCCTTCGAAGGAAGGTGGCGCTTGACATACTTGTATGTCAAGTGACGGAAGGTTCTTCATCACGAAGTGATGATTTTACCGAAGGTGAAACCCAATTAAAATCGTACCGAAGGTGCGATGTGAAAATACAGTTTATCATTATAGTGAGTCAGTTAGAATGAAATCTGGCGATTCCAGACACTGCGTGTCGGCAACTCTCCACCACCCGATAAGCTTGATTCAATATAAAAAATAATTACACGTTTGAAAATCGACAAGAACAGCTACTGTGTTGTAAGGTGGTCCCCCTCTCTCAAACAGAGAGGTAGAACAAACCGCAGCTTTTGTTCTTCTGTTTATTAGATGTGAATACACAGTCGGAACTACCTGTCACAAAAAACGAGGAATTCGCTTTTTAATCGTTTGTGAAACGAAAGCAAGATTATTCGGTCTTGACCTGACCTTACCAAAAGATATATAATAAAAAAAGTAATAATATACGAAGGTGATATTATGGCAAAGAAAAATAAAAAGAATAAAAAGAACAAAACGAATGTGATTTTTGCGATACTGTGCTTTATCCTTGCAGGCTCTATTGCTCTGTTCGCGGGTGGTTATGCGTACTGGCGCAGTCTTACCCAGGCACCGCCCGAGGTAGAGGACACCATGACCTATGACTTCGACGAGGAGGAGACCGTAGGTGAGTCGCTCAAATCTGACCCTGTGTTTGAGCAGATGTATGAAGGAAATGCTACGGAGTTACAGGCACAGATTAAGGAATGGGTAAAGAACGGCGGAGACCTTATGTATGATGACGACGTTATAAACGTTCTCTGCATTGGTGTTGATACCCGTAATAAGAATACTGTTTCGGGTCTTACGGACTCAATGATTATTGTTTCCGTTAATCGTGAGCTTGGTACAATTTCATTTTCCTCCATAATGCGTGACTGTTATGCGTACCTTGAATCGCCCGAGGGTAACGGAAGCTTTAACAAAATCAATGCCGCATTCCCGTTCTACGGTGTGGAAAATCTTATTAATACCATTGAATCTCACTTCAAAATCCGCATTGACGGCTATGCTATGATTAACTTTGCTTTCTTTAAGGCTGTTATTGAAAAGCTGGGCGGTGTTGAAGTAAACATTACGGAGCGCGAGGCAAATTATCTAAACGCTTTCTATAAATGGGATCTGAACACAGGCAATGTTGTTCTCAACGGTGACGAGGCTCTCGCTTATTGCCGTAGCCGAAAGATTTATGTTGACGGTGATGTTCACAGAACACAGAACCAGCGCGAGGTGCTTACCTCGGTGCTTAAAAAGGCAGCATCTATCAAGGCTTCGGAGATTCCCGAATATGTGGAGACATTTATGCCTTATCTCGAGACAAGCTATTCTGAGGCGGATGTTCTCTCACTGGGTACAAAGGCAGTTGTTGGCGGCTGGGCTAACTTCAGCGTGCAGGATACGGTTGTTCCCGGTGAAAATGCTCGTACTGCTCACAACGGTGATGTGTGGTACTGGGAGGTTGATTATCCCCTTGCCGCAAAGACACTCCAGGAGTTTATCTACGGTAAGTCAAATATCACTCTCAATGACAACAGAGGAGAATAAAAGACAACAAGAAACCCCAAGAACATCGGTTCTTGGGGTTTGTGTTATGTGGTTAATGATTAAAATTCGGGGATTTCAATCTCGATTTCTCTGCCAAGGTCTGATGAACGGCTGATACCGTCGATAATTGCCTGGTTGTAGATAATCTGGCTTGAGGGAACAGGTGAGGGAAGGTTGAATTCAATTGCATCAATAAATGAGCGGATTTTCTTGTCGAAGTTGTCTCCGTCGTTTTCACACTCGGGGATAACTGTCTCAACACATTCGCCTGCAATATTGTGGTAGATTGTCATAGGTCCGCCGATTGAACCGTTCCAGCACTCTGTTGAGGGGATTCTCAGACCGCCCTCGGTACCCATAATGATTGTGTCACCGGGAGTGTCGCAGTGCATTGCCCACGCAATACGGAAGTCGAGTGTGATGCCACCCTCAAGGCGAATATATGCAGCGGCAAAGTCATCAACACCGAATACTTCTGTATATTCGGGCTTCTGAAGGTACTCGGGCTTTTTACCGAAGAGACCTGCCTTGAAGCCTGTAACTGTAAGGGGCTTGGGATAGCCGATTGCATTGAGCACCATATCAAGTGAATAGCAACCGATGTCACCAAGTGCACCGAGACCTGCTGTGTCCTCCTGAATGAAGGATGTGCCGAAGGGAGTGGGGATACCCATTCTTCTGCCGCCACCGGTCTGGATGTAGTAAATCTTGCCGAGAACACCGCTCTCGCAGATTTTCTTAACCATCTTCATATTTTCGTCAAAACGGGGCTGGAAGCCGATTGAAAGAATCTTACCGCTCTTTTTCTCAGCCTTGCAGATTTCTACTGCCTCTTCAATAGTAACACACATAGGCTTCTCAAGAAGAACGTGAACACCGTGCTCAAGTGCATAGATTGCACAGGGAGCGTGCTGACGGTTGTATGTACAAATTGAAACAGCATCCAGATCCTTTTCATTGTCAATCAGCTCTTTGTCGCTGAGGTAGTAGTTACCCTCAACTCCGTTTGCTTTGGCAAAAGCCTCTGCCTTGCCGGGGATGATGTCTGCAAATGCAACAACCTCAACGTCGTCGCAGTTAAGGTAGCTCTTAAGGTGTGCCTCTGCAATCCATCCGCAACCGATGATGCCGACTTTGATTTTTTTGCCTGTGTATTCTTTTGTTTCAACCTGCTTTTCTTTGAAAGCATCAAGAATATTTGACATAATAATTACCTCCGTTGTCCGCCTTGCGGATAATATACAACAATAATTTAGCACATTATCACCGATGTTTCAATAAGTGTTTTTCTTGATTTTACTGTGTTATGATAATTTTAAGGTTATGCACAAATATGTGGGTGGTTTGTTGTTGAATTTAAACAAAGATAAAATTTATATTTCTTTTTTGTGAATAAACTTTTAAAATGTTCATAATTTGTTCACAAAGTTGCAATATTTCCACAACATTGTCGTGCTACTATAACCTTGCCAATACGATACGCAGGAAGGTAAAGCTTTCTATGTTCAAGAAAAGACCATCGCTCAGTTATGCGGTGGTCTTTTCTTGTGCATTTTTTTATTATTCATAATTGTGTTATTGCTTTTTAATCATTCGTAATGTATTATTATAATATATAAGTTATTAGGTGGTGAAAAACCTTTGGTAATATACCCCGAATCGTTCAGTGTAAAGCCCAATACTGAATCGACGGTCAATTTACGTAATCTTTTTAATACTACTGCTCAGAGTGCCGTTAACAAAAACCTTACTCTTATGACAGGTAACTATGTTTTTTGCAGTAAAAATGCGGCAGAGCGTGAAATATATATATCAAATACGACTGCATCCTCAGAATATGAGAAGGGTGCAAAGAAAAATATCCGCAAATGTGCCATTGTTATCGAAAATGTCAAGAATATGGATATTGACTGCTGTGACTCCAATTTTATTATGGATGGTGAAATGACACATATCCTTATAAAAAATTGTGAAAACATCAGGATAAAGAATCTGAATATTGAAACAGTAAATCCCAACGTGCATAAGATAACCGTTCTCAAGGCATCTACATTCTATGTTACATTTAAGGTTGATGATACAGGCAAATTTGCCGAAGAAAACGGAAGCTGTTATTGGTACGGCACGGATTATAAAATGAATCTTACGGATTTTCGCAATAATTCGTGGATGGTTACTGCGACACAGGATAACTACAACCATACTACCCGTACAATGCATCCGTTGCACGGTGTGGCAAGCATTAAGCCTGTTTCCGAAAGGGTGTTCAATGCACGCTTTATCACACCCAAGGATTTTGAGGTGGGTCAGGTGTTTTATGTTTACCCTGCCATTCGTAAGGAGGTGGGCATTGTAATTGACTCCTCAGAGAAAATTACTCTTGAAAACGTGAAGCAGACATTTAATTATGGCTTTGGTTTGATAGCACAGAACAGCAGGGATATCACTCTCAGCCGACTCAATTTCGCTCCGAATCCTAACTCTGATGTGGAGCTTTGCTCCTTTGCAGACTTTTTGCATTTCAGTATGTGTCGCGGTAAAATCAGGGTGCTTGACAGTAGCTTTGACGGAGCAGGTGACGATGCCTGTAATGTTCACGGCATAAACTTCAAGATTGTGAAGGCTGAGAAAAATAAGATGACGGTTAAATTCTGTCACCCTCAGACATATGGTCTGGAGTGCATCCGTGATGGGGATATGCTGGCATTCATTGACCCCAAAACCTTGCTCGATATTGCCACAACCAAGGTTATTCACGCTACGCTACGTGATGAATATTACTACGACCTGGAGCTTGCAACCTATGAGCCACCAATGGGTCCCGGGGGAATTGTTGAGAATTTGTCTGCCTGTCCTGATTTTGAATATTCGGGCAACACGGTCAACAGAGTTGTGACACGCGGTGTGCTTGCTACCACTAGGGGAAGGGTGCGTATTGAAAATAACAGGTTCCTCAATACAGGTCTGAGCGGTATTCTCATTTCAGATGATGCTTCAGAATGGTATGAGAGCGGTCCTGTCCGTGATGTTATAATCCGCGGAAACGCTTTTATGAACTGTGAGGAAAACGCTATTCTCATCAAACCCGAAAACCGACGTTATGCAGGTGGAGTGCACAGGAATATTTTAATTGAAAATAATTTGTTCGTCCTTAATAATATTTACGGTGTGAATGTATGTAACTCCGAAAATGTTACCCTTAAGGACAATGTTTACAAGGGCAGACCGCTTAACGGAAAATGGGTGCTTGCCCGAAATACGGAAAATCTTGTGGTAGATTGTCCCAAATAATGCAACAGAAGAATATCCACAGATACTCCGTAAGGGAATATCTGTGGATTGTGTTTTAGTATGCTTTCATTTCAAATGACTGACAGCAGGTTGCATCAACATTCTTGGCATCGCAGTTGCAAGAGCCTACCTTGATGGCATTCTTTGTGCAGTAATTTTCGTTTGCACAGTGGTATTTACAGTTGGAAACTGTACAACCGATGCTGTTATTTTTGTTTTCATTCATTACTAAAACCTCCTTTTTGCAGACAGGATAAACCCTATCTTAAAAGTAGTATTGCCCAAATAAAACTAAACATAAGGTGAAATTTTATGAAAAAAGAAAATGTAATTAAATCCTGCTATTCCGTACTCCGAAAATATACACCCCTTGAATTTGATTGCGGTAAACTGTGCGACGGATTTTGCTGTAAAGGTGGCGAGGACCTCGGTATGCTCCTTTTTCCGGGGGAGGAAGCTCTTATTGACCCCGATATAAATGTAATTACAGATAACAAGGGGCGCAAGATTGCGGTGTGTAACGGTAGCTGCGACCGTAATAAAAGACCGCTCTCTTGCAGGATTTATCCTCTTTTTCCGATTTTTGACGGTGAAAGGGTGGAAACTGTTTTTGATGTGAGAGCAAATTGTCCCCTTACAAGGGGTGAGTTTAAAATAAGCCGTCGTTTCGATAAGGCGGTGCGAAGGGTAGGTAAATACCTGCTTCTCAACGACGAAACATCACTTCTCATAAAAGAGCTGTCAGAGGAGCTGAGTGAATACAGTGAACTCAAGGATATTCTGGGAGTATAAAAGTACCCTCGAAAAATATTTCGGAAAATTTTAAAAAAAGTGTTGACAAATAAATATCATTCTGTTATATTATAAATGCAAATAGTAATCATTACTACTTACGGAGGTGAGTGTATGCGAAGTTCGAAGCAACGTGATACTGTTTTGCAGGTGCTGAGAGAGTCCTGCGATCACCCCACGGCAGATATGATTTTCGAGCGTGTCCGTGAACAGATACCGAACATCAGTCTCGGCACGGTTTACAGGAATCTTAGTCAGCTTAAGGATGAGGGTCTCATCACCATTGTTGAGAGCAGTGATACCAAGGTTCACTATGAAGGCAATCTCTCGGACCACATACATTTTCTCTGTAAAAATTGTCATAATATTACAGATGTATTTTGCAAAACACAGGTTCCAACCGCACTAACCGATATGGGTTTGCAGGTGGAGTCTTCGAAAACAGTTTATTACGGCTTGTGTAATTCTTGCCGATAATAATATAATTTGATTATTAAAGATTTTTATTAAAGGAGTTATTTGTTATGAAAAAATGGAAATGCTTAGTTTGCGGTCAGATCGTTGAAGGTGAATATCCCCCCGAGGCTTGCCCTCTTTGCAAGGCACCTGCAGAGAAGTTTGTAGAGGTTAAGGACGAGGAAATGACTTGGGCAGCAGAGCACGTTCTCGGTGTTGCTAAGGGCGTAAGCGAGGAAATCATCGAGGGTCTCCGCGCTAACTTCCAGGGCGAGTGCACAGAGGTTGGTATGTACCTTGCAATGGCAAGAGTTGCTCACAGAGAGGGCTACCCTGAAATCGGTCTTTACTGGGAAAAGGCTGCTTACGAAGAAGCAGAGCACGCAGCAAAATTTGCTGAGCTTCTCGGTGAGCTTGTAACTGATTCAACAAAGAAAAACCTCGAAATGAGAGTAGAAGCTGAAAACGGCGCAACACTCGGTAAGTTCGAGCTTGCTAAGATGGCTAAGGAGCAGAACCTCGATGCTATCCACGATACTGTTCATGAAATGTCAAAGGACGAGGCTCGTCATGGTAAGGGATTTGAAGGCCTCTACAACCGCTATTTCAAGTAATCCGACAGATAAATGGTAAACGAAAAGAGGGCGTGTCAAAATGCCCTCTTTTTATTTTTTTAGATGTGTCTAAAAAGTTAATTATCACACATCTTCTTTTCTGTTTTTTGATTAAAGTAGTGGTGATGTCATTGATTTATACATGTTTTTCAATGATTTCCTTTAATTGCGCAATGGTGACAACTCCACTTTGACGCCATAGTAATTCGCCTTTCCAATAAAGCATTAATGTAGGGATTGATTGGATGCGTTCTTTGGTGGCCAACTCCTCATGCTTGTCCACGTCGATTTTTACGATGCGAAGTTTGTTGCCTTTCAATTCTTTCAGTTCTTCCAAAATGGGGTGCATAGTTCGGCAAGGGCCGCACCATGTAGCATAAAAATCCACTAATACTGGAGTTTCAGATGCAATCAATTCTTCAAAGTTTTCCATAATGTCGTTATTTGAGTGGTACATATCACCTCTATAACAATGGAAAAGGGGAGGTTGTTCAAATAAAAAAGGTGTGTCAAAATTGAAGTTGAAATTTGACACACCTTTCTGAAAAATAAAAGTTTTTTTAATCTTTCTTATATCGGGCATTCAATCCTTCGATAATTTCACCAGTAATGTTGTAGGCGGGGTTGCCATAAAGCAAATTGTCAAATCCTGCATTGCTCAGGATGAAGTCGTATTGCTTGTTGGCATTGTAAATCTTGATGAAATTGTTGATAGAGTCGCGCAATTGCAAGTTGTTCTTTTGGTTTTCAATAGCCAGTTCTTCTGCATATTTTACTTTCAGTTCCTCCAAATCTTGCGCTTTTTTCATCAAACGATTGTATTCCTCCTCTGCACGTGCTTTGGTGAATGCATTATTTTCAAACTTATATTGGAAATCCTGCTGTTCGCTTTCCAATTTTTTACCCTTGTCGTTCAATGTCGCACGAATATTTTCTTCCTTCTTAACCATTTCCTGATTCAAATCGATGCAGAATTGGTAACTTGACAATAATGAGTCAACTTCTACAAAGGCAATTTTCAAGCCGGTTGTAGCTACACCTGTGGCTGGTGTTGCTACAGGAGCACTTGTCTGCTTGTTTCCATCACACTGAGCCATCATAAGCCCCAACGCCAATACGGCGCATCCTTTCAACATAGTTTTTTTATTCATCTCTTATTTTATTTTTTAATTCTTATTTTTCGTTTTTTTATCTTTAATTCTCTCTTCTACCTTTATTCGTTTTGGTGCACGTGCTTCGCGATCTTGCGATTGCACACATCCGATGCCGCGTTTGCGCATGGCTTTGTTACCACTAACGTGGGTGTTCGGAAAGCGCCCGTTCTTCTTGAAAATGATTTTTATTGCTAATAATGCTAAGCAAATAGCAACAATTAACATTGTTATGATGATAGTTTCAATCATTATTCTTATTTTTGCGGGTGCAAATATACTCCTTTAATTAATAATGGAGAAATAAGAATGATGAAATTTAACTAAAACCTTGAGAATATATGGAAATGAAAAATCTGAAACCTACAGAAGTGTTCTCGTTTTTCGACGAGATTTGTCAAGTACCCCGTCCCTCAAAGAAGGAGGAGAAAATCATAGCTTACTTGCGTGAGTTCGGTGAAAAATATGGATTGGAGACCTTGGTTGACGAGGCTGGAAATGTCCTTATCAAGAAATCTGCTACTAAGGGGATGGAGGGACATAAGACCGTTGTCCTTCAAGCACATATCGACATGGTTTGTGAAAAGAATAAAGATGTAGAGCATAACTTTGATACCGATCCTATTGAGACATATAT
This sequence comes from Acutalibacteraceae bacterium, assembly GCA_045532945.1. Classification (GTDB taxonomy): domain Bacteria; phylum Bacillota; class Clostridia; order Oscillospirales; family Acutalibacteraceae; genus DTU089. Next base: position 1,324 of record JAZSGZ010000045.1, on the reverse strand, counting down.
TGACGGTGAATGGCTTCGTGCGCGAGGCACTACATTGGGAGCCGATAACGGTATAGGTATGGCTGCTGCGTTGGCCGTCCTTGCTTCTGATAGTATCCAACATGGTCCGTTGGAGTGTTTGTTTACCGTAGATGAAGAGACTGGACTTACTGGGGCTTTCGCACTTCAGAGCGGATTCATGAATGGCGATGTTTTGCTCAATCTTGATAGCGAGGATGAAGGAGAAATATTCATCGGATGTGCAGGTGGATGCCGTACCAATGCAACCTTCACCTATCAACCCGTGGTTGTGCCTGAAGGCTATTTCTATTTTACGGTAGAGGTGAATGGCCTTACAGGCGGACATAGTGGTGATGACATCAATAAAGGTTTTGCCAATGCCAACAAGGTGCTCAACCGTTTCTTGCTTCAAGCATTCAATAAGTACGACCTGTATCTGTGCGAAATCAGTGGAGGTAATCTTCATAATGCCATCCCTCGTGAAGCACGTGCCCTGTGTGCACTTCCTTCCAAGAATAAAGAGGATATTCGTATCGATCTTAACGTTTTTGCAGCTGAAGTGGAGGCTGAATATAGTGTGACTGAGCCTAATGTACGCTTCGTTTTGCAAAGTACTGATCCTGTTTCTATGGCGATTGATAAAGATACAACTCTTCGCCTGCTCCGTGCTGTTCATGCCGCTGCTAATGGTGTGTTTATGATGAGTCAGGATATGCCGGGTTTGGTGGAGACTTCCAGTAACTTGGCATCTATCAAAATGATGGAAAACAATCAGATAGTAATTGGTAGTAGTCAACGTAGCAGTACTCTTTCTTCACGTCGTGATATGGCTGAAACTATACAAGCCGTGTTTGAGCTGGCCGGAGCTATGGTGGATGTGGGTGATGGTTATCCAGGATGGAAACCTAATCCCAATTCACCTCTGTTGGCCGTAGCTATTGATTCCTACAAGCAATTGTTTGGTGTTGAGCCTAAAGTGAAAGCTATTCATGCAGGACTTGAGTGTGGCCTTTTCCTTGAAAAGTATCCTTCCCTTGATATGATATCTTTTGGTCCTACATTGCGTGGAGTGCATTCACCCGATGAACGTATGCACATTCCTTCGGTAGAGCGTTGGTGGATACACTTGTTGGATATGTTGAAGAATATATAATAAGGAGTAATATTTCCCAATTTTTTTCATTCTTTGCGAAAGAATATGTATCTTTGCATCGGATTTGTATGAAACTGTAATAGAGAAACATACAGATTCGATGCAATGCTTTTGATATATAGTTGATTGTATTAGATGATGTTTAATGCTGAATGACGAAGTAAATCAACG
>JAZSGZ010000004.1:0-9976 GCA_045532945.1 Acutalibacteraceae bacterium | reverse complement strand
GTAGGGACATAACCTACGGAAATAACAACGCAATCTCCGGGAATATCAAATGTCTTGCCTTCCTTATCCATAACGTTTACGCTGCCGTCTTTGATTTAGCAAAGTGAGGTTTCATGATGAACGGGAACCTTGTTTGTCTTGAAGAAATCTCTGAGATATCTTGTGTTTGCAAGAGCAACACCGGGAGTTGTGTTAAGGTCATCCTGCATTTCGATGATTGTGGGCTTCTTGCCCTTAAGATAAAGGTCGTAAGCGATTTCACAGCCTGTAAGACCGCCACCGACAATAACAACATTGTCGCCAACCTCTTTGGTACCGAGGAGATAATCAACCGCATCAATTGCCTTGTCAGCACCGGGAACGGGAATCTTGTTAGCAACTGAACCGGTTGCTACGATAACCTCATCCGCACCGAGGGATGCAATATCCTTAACCTCTGTGTTCATATGAATCTTAATAGAATCATACTTCATAACCTCGCGGTTATACCAGGCAATAAGGTCACGGTCCTTCTCCTTAAAGGAAGGAGCTGCAGCAGCAATAAACACACCGCCGAGCTTATCGGTTTTCTCATAAAGGTCTACCTTATGACCGCGCTGTGCACAAACAATAGCTGCCTCCATACCACCGATACCGCCACCGATGATTGCGACTTTCTTAATCTTCTTTGCGGGAACGATTTTATATTTCTTGGACTGCATTGTCTTGGGGTTAAGTGCGCAACGTGAAAGACCCATTGTATCGAAAAGATCCTGAGTATTAGCGTGACCCTTGGATGAAGAGAAGTTGAAGCAAGCACTGTGACAGCAGATACAGGGCTTGATATCCTCAAGTCTGTCCTCAATAATTTTTGTAACCCATTCAGGGTCTGTAAGGAACTGACGAGCAACACCCATAGCATCAATCTTGCCGTCAGCAATTGCCTGAGCACCAACATCGGGCTCCATACGACCTGCACAAACAACAGGGATATCAACGAATTTCTTGATGTGTGCTACATCATCAAGGTTACAGTTCTGGGGCATATACATCGGCGGATGTGCCCAGTACCATGAGTCGTATGTACCGTTATCAGCATTAAGCATATCATAGCCTGCATCCTGAAGATATTTTGCAGCCTTTTCAGACTCAAGCATATCACGGCCGACCTCGTTATAATCCTCACCGGGCATTGCACCCTCACAGAAGCCCTTCATCTTGGACTCAACTGAATAACGGAGTGATACAGGGAAGTCCTCACCGCAACGCTCCTTGATAGCCTTAACAACCTCAACTGCAAAACGGTATCTGTTCTCAAAGCTTCCGCCGTAATCGTCAGTACGCTTGTTGAAGAACTCAATAGCAAACTGGTCAAGAAGATAGCCCTCGTGAACAGCGTGAACCTCAACACCGTCAACACCTGCATCACGGCAAAGCTTTGCAGTTTTAGCAAAAGCTTCGATAATCTCGTGAATCTGCTCAACGGTCATTTCGGGACACTCAATATCGTGTGCCCAACGTGAGGGCTGAGGGCTTGGTGAAGCAAGCTCGTGTGATGTATCAATAATGGGCTTAAGAATTGCACGGGTAAATTTCTTTTTGTGTAAGGGAGCAATAAGCTCTGTAATTGCCCATGAACGACCCATACCTGCGGTAAGCTGAACAAAAAGCTTTGCGCCTGTTTTATGGATTTCATCCATAAACTCCTTAAGCTCGTCAAACATCTTGGGATTCTGCCAGAGCCACTTACCCCAGATGGTATCACGAAGAGGCGCAATACCGGGAATGATAAGACCAACATTGTTGTTTGCACGCTCAATAAAGAGCTTTGCTGCCTCTTTGTCGAAGTGACAACCGCCGATTTCAAACCAACCGAAAAGTGATGTACCACCCATAGGGCACATAACAATTCTGTTCTTGATTTCAACATTGCCTATCTTCCAAGGTGTAAACAATGCTTCATACTGTGAATTCATTAAACAAACACATCCTTTAATTATTTTCACATCATAAATGTTCTACTATATAATAGTAAATTAATAGTATATTGTCAAGTTAAATTATTATCAATCTTAATAAAAAAGAGCAACTGCAGAAAATATACAGTTACTCCCTGATAATTATTCAATTTATACTTTTTGACCTTTAAAAGTAGTCCAGGCTTTTGATATTCCGACACATATTGCGGTGCCCAAAAGTGCAATACCTACCCAAAGAGCAACAGTTTTATTCCAGCCGAAGGACTCAGTGAACAAAGCTATTCCATAAGTAGAAATTGCCGCACCCACGTAAGTCGAAGAATTTATAAGACCTGACACAAATGAAACCTTGCCGTACTTTGCGAAAAATGCAGGAGTGGTACAAACAAGTATAAGGTTGACACCGTGCATTGAGCCAACAAGAAGGGCAAGTAATATGAGAGCTAACACAACGCTTTTGCCGCCAAGCACAAGAAGAAGTGCACCCGAAATTGCACCGATGCCGAAAACAACACCTGCACAAACAAGCTCATTTTTAACAAATTTACGGTTAATGAAGGAAACGAAGGTAAATGAAAGCACGCTGAATACGGGCAGAATTACACTTGTCAGAATCGAAAGCGAGCTGTCCAGCTTGAATATTTCGGAAATATATGTAGGTGTCCAGTTTGTTACACCGTCGCGAAGAGCACCCTGGCAGAGGATAGCAAGCATCAACAGAGCAAGTAAAGCAACCGCCTGTTTGGAAAAGTGTTCGTACTCCCCTGTTGACTCATTCTTTTTTACGCCTTTGACAATACCGTCAACCTTGAAAAGAGCGTTTTTATCGAAAACAGATTTTACTGCAACACCTGTAATAACAGCAAAAACAGCACTTATAATAAAAACAAATTTTACGGTAAGGGTCTTAATTATCAACGGAGACAGCAGATAAACCGCTATTGTACCGCAGGAGCTACCCCAGCTAACCTTAACAACAGCCTTTTTGTAATCATCTTCACACAGCTTGTCGGACATAATCTTAACAAGCGGCGGCCACATAAGTGACTGTGCAAAGCCGTTGACAGCCCATAGCAAAACAACAGAATTACCACCTATTGTTCCCACAGCCATATTCATAAGAGCAGTAATAATGAAGCCGGTAAAAATCAGACTGTGAGGCTTGAATTTGTCACCCAGAAAACCGCTCACAAGCTGACCTGCACCATATGTGACAGAGCACACCGTCAAAGCCAAAGCCACGGCATCCTTTGTGGCATATCCGCTTTCGGTGACAGCAACAAAAACAGCTCCCAGATTTATTCTTGAAACATAGCTCATAAAATAAATTACGGAGCACAAAATTGTAAGAAGAGTTATATCCCTCTTATTCTGAAGCTTGGTCATAATTAAACTTCCGTTTCTTAAAAAATTCATCTTATATTATCACACATAATATTAATTGTAAATATAAATTTTTTATGATACAATATATGAAAATATCATTGTGAGAGTTTATGTATGAAAGCTGCAATTTGTTGTTTAAGTGCCAAATATATACACGCTTCCCTTGCCCCCTGGTGTCTTAAAGCAGGGGTTGATTCTCTGTGCGATGATAACATCGAGGCAACGGTATTTGAATTTACAATCAACGGTTGTATTGATGACTTTATAAACGGAATATGTGAATTTTCACCCGATGTTATTTCATTCACCTGTTATATATGGAACATTACAAAAACCCTTGATGTGTGCCGAAGCTTAAAACAGCTTACCAATGCAATAATCGTTCTTGGTGGTCCCGAGGTATCATACAGAGCCGAAGATGTTTTAAATAATTATGATTTTATTGATTATGTTCTCTCGGGCGAAGGTGAAGAAACATATCCTTTGCTTATAAACAATTTAAACAGAAAAGAAAGTATTTTTGACATACCGGGTATAAATTACAGAAAGGATAAGGAGATTATTTCCGTAACCGAAAAAGAGTGTACCTCTACCCCACCCTCACCGTACAGTGACGAATTCTTTGACAAGCTTAACGGCAGAATTGCTTATATCGAAACAAGCAGAGGGTGTCCTTACAGATGTGCTTTTTGTTTATCGGGACGTTGCTCCAAGCTTCGTTTCTTTGATATTGAGCAAATTAAAAAGGACATAATCAAGCTTGCAAACAGCGGTACTCAGACCTTAAAATTTGTTGACAGAACCTTTAATGCCAAAGCAGACAGAGCAAATGAAATTATTAAATTCATTTTAGATAACCGTGGTGTAGCTTTTCCCGAGACCGTATGCTTCCACTTTGAAATCGCAGGCGATATACTTAAAGAAAGCACGTTGAAATTGTTAGAGTCAGCGCCAACAGGCTTATTTCAGCTTGAGATTGGTATGCAAAGCTTTAACGAGGAAACCTTGAAGGCTATTAATCGGAAAACAGACACCGTAAAGCTGAAGAAAAATATAAAAAGACTAATTGAATTTAATAATATGCACATCCATATCGACCTGATAGCAGGTCTCACCGGTGAAGATTTTGAAAGCTTTAAATACAGCTTCAACACAGGCTATAAGCTGAAGGCACATATGCTCCAAATGGGCTTTCTGAAGCTTTTGTACGGTTCGGATATGCGTGAAAGCACCGATAAATACCCTTGTAAATTTACAGCTGAGCCACCCTATGAGGTAACCGAAACCCCTTGGTTAAGCTCTGATGAAATCATATCTCTGAAGCTGACCGAGGATGCCCTTGACAGGCTGTATAACAGCGGCAGATTTATTGAAAGCCTGAATTATTTAACAGATGAGTGCGATTTTGAGCCCTTCGATGTTTTTTACTCTTTCGGTAATATGATTAACGGCAGTAAAATGACACTTTCACAGTATGCTGAGCACTTTTACAGCTTTTTCAAGGATAACGAAAATGTGAATGGTGAATTGTTGCGAGAGCATATTCTGTGCGATCTCCTCGCCTGCTCATCATCGTTGCAAATTCCCGATTCAATAAAAATCAAAGACCCTTTATACCGTCAGGCTAAAAGAAAATACACAGGAAATACAACCGACAAAATCAAGGTTGCAGTTCTCCGTGAAATGAATAAAATTTTTGTTGTGAACCAGAGTGGTAAAAAAGACCTGCACGGCAGATACCCATACACTCTCTACGATATTGATATAATTAAAGCTCCCGAGGAATAACCCTCAGGAGCTTCTGTTATTAACCAAGATTATATTTAGTGTTAACACCCGATTTACCTCTGTTAAGTAATGCAAGGTCAAGGGCATCAACATAACCGTCACAGTTAACATCACATGCTGCAGAAGTAACATCGTCTGCTTCATTATCGTTATTTAAAAGATAGTCCTTTGCTATATCATAATCATTATCTGTAAGCTCATCATCACCGTCAGGGTCACCAACAACTATAATAGTACCCTTAACATCTTCACCACTACCTGATTCAAAATTAAATTCGTAGCCTTGATAAGGTGTAGTGATTTCGCATATTCCGTTATAATAAACAGGTGTTTTTAAATAATCAAACACAGATAATGAAAGGTACTCTGTTGTTTCATTGAAATAAGAATTATATGTACCCTTAAAGCCGGTAAAATGATTGGTGTTAGTATATTTTGTTGCAGCATACTGAAGATTCGGCAAGGCTAAATCAGCATCATTTATATGATCCTCACAGAATTTCAAGCCACCAAAATATGTATTGGTTGACTGTGTTCCGACAAGGAAGAAATCGTCATATAACCCCGAATCCTGATCATCCCAGGTTAAATCCATAAGGTACCATATACCATCCTCCATCTGTATTGCATTCCACATATGACCGGCATTACCCGAAGTACCTGAAATGCAAACACAAGGAATGTTGTAATAATCACAAATTAACTTAACTGCATCAGAATAGCCCTGACAAACAGCACGACCCTCAATCAGTGCACCATAAGCATCGTGTGCACTCATAACATAATCACTTGTATTAAGGTCAGGATAATAAACTGTATCTGCAATATATTCACGAATTGATACAATAAATGAATAACGGTTAGTTAAATCAACAGGCACTTGCGGTATTTTTGCCATAAGCGCATTATAGTACCCCGGCAGATTGCTTGATGTGTAAATTGATTCATCATAGACACCACATTCATATGTAAGCTTACTGATATAATTACGATTACTATAAAGGTACGCTTCGGAAACTCCGTAACCTGCATAGTAAAAAATATCAGGTCGGTCAGTGCAAACAGCATTCATTAATTCTGTGAAATACTCCTGGGTAAAGTTGCTGTAAGCAAAAACACCATCACTAAAGTTAATAGTAATACTAAGCTTGCCGGGATTATTTACTATGGCGTTATACATAATTTTCTGTGCCTGGTCGAGCTGTGAATAGGCATCGTAATGCAATGCGTATTCTTCGCCCTGCAGATAAAACTTTTTATCTGCAAAATCACTGATATCAGGCATATTTTCGCCTTTAACATCAACAATCCAGCTATCTTCAATGCATTCTGTAATAAGTAATGAATTTTCGTGCACAGCAAGCGAAACCGTACCGAGAGAAACTGTAATGAGAATCAGACATAAAAAGAAACATATAGCCCTTTTCATAAAATCACTTCCTTGGCTTTAATATATCACAAGAAAAAGAATAATTCAATAAATCTTTAAATCTCAAATACTGATTTAAGTAATAATTTATGAAAAAATGCGGTAAATTATACCTATTATTATATATTTGCATATTGAAACTATTAAAAAAAAGATTTATAATATGTACAGATTTTCTTAGTTTTGTGAGGTTACTTAAAATGTTAGGTAAATTAATAAGGGTCTGCATAACAGATCCTGTAGGTACCTCAATGCCTGACGGGGGCACATTTAAGCTTAATTTCGGTAAACCCATCGGCAAATTCCGAGCATCTTCACCTATCAAGGGTGTACTCATTTTAGGCATTGACAATCCTGTAAAACACTTTGACGGCAGAGTAATTGCCGTGCTTCGCTTTCGTGATACGGGTGAGCAAACACTTATAGCATCACCTAAATCAAAAAGATTTATTGATTGGGAAATCAGACGGTTTATTGAGTTTTATACCCGAAACCGTCCGTATTCTCTTGAATGTTATTATGAAAAATCCTGTGGTGCTGTAATTTTCAGACATATCGGCAATACAGTCAGATATCTGCTCATAAAAAACAGAAGAAGCTCAAACTGGAGCTTTCCCAAGGGTCATATTGAAGACGGTGAAACATTGGCGGATACTGCAAAGCGCGAGGTTCTTGAAGAAACAGGAATTCATCTTGAAATTTTTCCCGGATTTATGAGTAAATCACAGTACACAATTCAGAACAAAATCCAAAAAACTGTTCACATTTTTGTCGGCACAACTAAGGATGAACAGACTCGTATTCAACCCGAAGAAATTGAAGATTACATCTGGCTACCCTTTGAAAGTGCGTATAACTACCTTAAGTTCGACAATGATAAAGCAATTTTAAAGGACGCAAACACCTTCCTTCACGAAAACAATTATTTAGGATGAGAGGTTCATAATGGTAGAGAGTATTGTCAGCGCGTTCACCGCGTTTCTTGAAAGCAACAACATTCCCGCTGAGCTCATTCCTTTTTTGATTTCACTTTTTCCCGTTCTTGAAATCAGGGGCGGTATGATAGCCGCGTTGGCATTAGGTGTTGATTTTATACCTGCATTTTTGCTGTGCTATCTCGGAAATATGCTTCCAATCCCCTTTATACTTCTGTTTATCAGAAAAATATTCAAATTAATGCGTAAATTCAAGCCACTTGGCAAAATTGTTGATAAAATGGAAGCAAGGGCAGACAAGAAGAAGGATACGATTGTCAAGTATCAGGAGTGGGGATTACTTTTGTTTGTAGCCATTCCCCTGCCCGGTACAGGCGGTTGGACGGGCGCACTTATTGCCGCACTTATGGATTTAAGAATGAAAAAATGCTTACCCATAATCGCCCTTGGCGTATTTATTGCAGGACTGATTATGTCGCTTATAACATACGGAATATTTTAATTGAGAAAACGCTCCCCTGAAGAGCGTTTTTTTAGGTGATAAGATGAATAAATGCTACATTTTCGGCTCAATGCCCGTTACAAAGCTCAACCACACCATTGACAAGGGTGATTTGATTGTTGCAGCAGATGGCGGCTTGAAGAATACTGAAAAATTCAATATCAAGCCCGATTTTATCGTTGGTGATTTTGATTCCCTCGGGTACGTTCCCGAAGGAACAAATATCATAAAACACCCTGTTATGAAAAATGAAACTGATGCTGTTCTGGCGGTTGATGTCGGACTAAACGAGGGATTTCGTGAATTTATCATTTACGGTTGTCTCGGCGGAAGGCTTGACCAGACTGTTGCAAGCCTGCAAACTGCGGTGTATGTAGTAAAAAAAGGCGGAAAAGCCGTGCTTGTTGATGAAAACACTTACGCAACGGTTATTAAAAACTCAGCTATTACATTCAGTAGTGATTGCAAGGGCACAATCTCGGTTTTTTCACACTCCGATGAATCAATCGGTGTTACGGAAACAGGACTGCTTTATTCCCTGACTGACGAAACTCTGACATCTTCATTCCCTTTAGGTGTAAGTAATGAATTCACAGGCAATGAGGCAACTGTCAGCGTTAAGAACGGAATCTTAAGCATTATATGGCAAACTGAAAACGGAAGTTATAAATTCGGAGGATAATATGGCAGACATTAAAAGTATCAAAGGCGCTATTTTCGACCTTGACGGCACAATACTCGATTCAATGTTTATATGGAGTGAAATCGGCTACAAGTTCCTTGAAATGAAAAACATTCACCTGCCTGCAGGTGCAGATGAGCAATTCACAACAATGAGCCTTAAAGAAGCTGCAGAATATTACATAGCACACTTTGACAACACCGCTACAATCGAAGATATTGTTGCTGATATAAACAGTCTTGTTGAAAACTTCTACTTTAATGAGGTATTAAAAAAGCCTGATGTTGAAGAATTCTTGGAATTCCTCAAAAACCGTGGTGTTAAAATGTGTGTTGCAACTGCAACAGACAAATATATGGTTGAAAAAGCATTGGAAAGAAACGGACTTCTCCATTATTTCAGCGAGATATACACCTGTAACGGAGTAGGCGCAGGCAAGAACACACCTGTAATCTATGATGTATCTCTCGAGCACCTGGGCACTCCCAAAGAAGACACATTTGTTTTTGAGGATGCCCTTTATGCAATCGAAACAGCTAACAAAGCAGGATATAACATAGTAGGTATCAAGGATGTTTCCGAAAAAGCGGACCCTGAGGTAATCAAGAGCTATTGTAATTACTTCATTGAGAGCTACAAGGAAATATATAAATACTTTTAATAATACGAAAAAGCCTTAAGGACCGAAATCCTTAAGGCTTGATTTATTTATTATTTAATTCTTTTGAGATATTAACAATATACGTACACATTTCGAATCTTCTTTGCTTCGACACCGTCATCATTGATTATGGGCTGTGTTTCCGATGGTGTTATATAAAGCTTGAAAACAATTGCAAACACCGCCAACAGTCTTGGTTGAGCGGAGACCATCTGCATCATAGCTGAATGTTGATGTTACACCATTCTTGGTGTGGCCTGTTAGCTGTCTGCCACGCCAAGCCATAGCGGCACCACGATAAGTAATTGGGTTACCGATAGCATCATAATCAATGGTTTCGGTAGTGGTGCTTCCACCATCGGTATAATCCACCGTGGTGATACTTGTCAACAAATATTTCCAGCCTGCATTGCTGTCTTTGTATCTCACATATATATGACACTTTTTGCAAAACCTGACATGTTTTTTACTAATGGTGAAAATCAACCTAACACTATAATAAAAATAAAACGATAGAGTAGCAGAAGTGTCTGCCTGCCTTCGAAGGCGGGGGGACCATTCTTGGAATAAATAGTTGTTTTGGGTGAGTATGTTCGGGTGAATGTACTCACCATTTATTATTTGGTTCGAGCGGA
>JAZSGZ010000002.1:0-113704 GCA_045532945.1 Acutalibacteraceae bacterium | reverse complement strand
TTGTTTTTTCGTGACGGAAGGTTCTTCATTGCATAGCAATGATTTCACCAAAGGTGAAAATAATTCAAATCGTACCGAAGGTACGACGTATTAATTAAGTGGTTTAAAACATATAGTCGGTTACAATGGAATCTTATGATTCCACAATGCTGTCGCATCGAGAACCACCCACCATTCCGCTCGAACCAAATAATAAATGGTGAGTACATTCACCCGAACATACTCACCCAAAACAACTATTTATTTCAAGAATGGTCCCCTCGCCTTCGAAGGCAGGCAGACAATTCTGCTACTCTATCGTTTCATTTTTATTATAGTGTTAGGTTGATTTTCACCATTAGTAAAAAAACATGTCAGGTTTTGCAAAAAGTGTCATATATGCGAGACACAAGGATGGTTACACAGGTCTTAAGTATGACTACAGTTATGATGCAATCGGCAGACTTATCCGTACAGATATATCAAAGAGTTCTAACGGTGCGGCTGTGGGCTCTACCGAGTACGCCTACAATACACGTGGTCATTTGGTTTCAATAACCAATGACATTGGCGGTAACGCTTACGGTCAGTATTTCAGCTATTCTGAAATAAAGGATGCCAACGACCGTTTTATTATATCGAATTTATTCTGTTGTTTTACCGTAATAAATCATTTCCTACTTTCAATCTCTCTGAGATTAGCCTTGAATTCCTTTTGTATCCACACAAAGGATAATATCCATGCTCCGATAACTGCCAGAACAATGTCGATTCTTCCAAGCGGGAACAACGATACTATTGTAAAGAAAAGCCGTGTTGCAGAGTTGCTGATACCCAGTATCATAAGGAACCATTCAACAACAATTATCATTCTGCAGAAGGGGAGTACACATACAACCGACCAACATAGACAGGCGGTCTGGGGCCCCCAATTCTTAGGCAGCTTCCACATCATAGGAACGTAGCCGTCAGCATTGCCGTAGTTGATGTATGCAAGGTAACGCTTCAAATCCGTTTCGTTTGTAATGGGGGATTTGTATTTTATGAATGCATACCAGGACATTGCAACGTAACCGACAAAGGTTATCACGTTTATAATAATCAGCCCGGACCAACCGATGCCCATTTCACTGTAAAGGGGATTGCCCTCAAGTAACAGGTTGGGTGTTGCAATGTAGGTGAAAAGCAGATCAAGGATTATAGTTAATAAGTATGCGAGGCAGGATAAATAAAATTTACATTTATTTGATTTCATAACAAACTCCATACTGCAGTATTATTTTATTTCATTTATATTTTACCATTTAATGAGTTAAATGCAACTAAAAAAATTCTTTTACCTATGTTTTGAAAACACTTAATTATTTATTTTAAAAAATTTACAAAAACACTTGCTTTTTTATTTGCTTTATGGTAATATTCTTACGCTAATGTGTTATAAAGTTTAAAGAGGTGAACAAAATGAAAGAAGGACTTCATCCCAAATACGGCGCAACTCAGGTTAAATGTGCATGCGGTGCTGTGCTCGAAACAGCTTCCACAAAGGACGGTATGCGTGTTGATATCTGCTCAAAGTGTCATCCTTTCTTTACAGGCAAGCAGAAGCTTGTAGACACAGGTGGACGTGTTGACAGATTCAATAAGAAATATAACCTCTCTAAGTAAGTTATAAGTGCTTAGTAAGCCGGTGAGTTATCACCGGCTTTTTGCGTTATATTTTCGGAGGTGCTTTATGGAGTCTTACAAAACTCTCGGTGGTTTTGCCGCAGAGGAGTACGTTGTTAAACGTTCTCGCTTTATCGGCTATGCAAAACCAATAAAAACCGAAAAGGATGCACTCGACTTCATTGCAGAGATTCAAAAAAAACATTGGGATGCCACCCATAATGTTTATGCTTATTCTCTGCGCGAGGGTTCAATTAAAAGATATTCTGATGACGGCGAGCCTCAGGGGACTGCGGGAATGCCCGTTCTCAATGTTATTACGCAGGAGGGTATAACCGACTGCGTTGTTGTCGTTACCCGATATTTCGGTGGTATTTTGCTTGGCGGCGGAGGTCTTGTCCGTGCTTACACTCACTCGGCAAAGCTTGGTGTTGACGGTGCGGGTATAATAACGCTTGTACCGTGGTCTGTGTGTGCTCTTACCTGTGATTATAATTACTACGGTAAAATTGAAACTCTTATCCGTGATTGTGAGGGTGTGTTGAGTGACACACAGTTTACCGACAATGTTTCAATTACCTTCCGTATTGAACGTGGCGGAGAGCAAGCTTTTGACAAAAAACTCAAGGATATGACTAACGGTAAGGTTGATTTTACCGTTGTTGATGAAATTATTGCCGCAAAATAATCTTTTTATGAAAAAATAAAGGGTTTTCCTGTATTTATCTGTATAAAATAATAAGAAGGTGATTCTGTGAATAATATCAGGTTAAACACGTTAAAACGTGAGCGCGAAACTCTTTCTCAGTATGCAATGCTTTGTGAAAATACAAAGGGGAGAAAGATTACTATAGAGGAATGTCCTGTCAGAACCGCATACCAGCGTGACCGTGACCGTATTCTTCATTGTTCTGCATTTCGTCGCCTCAAGGACAAAACACAGGTTTTCCTTGCACCTGATAACGTTCATTACAGAACCCGTCTTACTCATACCCTTGAGGTTTCGCAGATAGCGCGTACAATTGCACGTTCACTTTCTCTTAACGAGGATTTAACAGAGGCAATTGCCCTTGGTCACGATCTTGGTCACACACCCTTCGGTCATGCAGGCGAAAGAGCGCTTAATTCGATATACGAAAAAGGCTTTACTCATTTTGAGCAGAGTCTTCGCGTTGTCGACTCTCTTGAAAATGAGGGTGCAGGGCTTAATCTTACCTATGAAGTCCGTGACGGAATTCTTTGCCATACCCGCGGTAAAGAGGCTGATACTTTAGAAGGCAGAATCGTAAAGCTGAGCGACAAGATTGCATATATTAATCACGATATTGATGATGCCTGTCGCGGTGGTGTTATGAGCGAGGACGATATTCCCCTTGAAATAAGAATGACTCTCGGATTCAATAAGGCGGAGAGAATCAATACGATGGTTATGTCTACGATTGATAATACAGCAGACGATGTCAATATGGGCACAGATGTCAAAGCCGCATTTGATGAGCTTCACGCGTTTATGTTCAAGTATGTTTACACTAACCCTGTTTGCAAAAGTGAAGAGGGCAAGGCGGAGAGTATGGTCAAGGAATTGTTCAGGTATTATTCCCGTAATCCAATAGAGATGCCCAAGTTCTATTACGAGGTTGCCAAGCGCGAGGGCCCTGAACGTGCCGCGTGTGATTATATTTCCGGTATGTCAGACAGCTATTGTCTTAAACGTTTCAGCGATTTGTTTATTCCGAAAACCTGGAACGATTGATTTACATATGATTTAGAATTTTTACGGAGGTGTTAATATGGCTTTGCGGTTTACGGACGATTTTATCGACAGATTACGTGACAGTAATGATATTGAGTCTGTTATCGGAAGCTATGTTGAGCTCCGCAGAAGAGGAAGAACGCTTACGGGACTTTGTCCCTTCCATAATGAAAAAACTCCCTCCTTTACAGTATATCCCGAAACTGCTTCATATTACTGCTTTGGTTGCGGTGCAGGGGGAGATGTAATAAACTTTGTCAGAAACATAGAAAATCTTGATTATATCGAGGCGGTGAAATTCCTTGCCGACAGAGCAGGAATTAAACTTCCGGAGGATAATTATGATGACACGGCATCTAATCTGAGACGTCGTATATACGAAGCCAACCGCGAAGCAGCACGGTTTTACCATGAAACACTTTTTACCGAGCAAGGAAAGGCTCAGCTTGATTATCTTATGCGAAGGAATGTTTCTCCGAAGATGATTAAGCACTTCGGTCTTGGTGCAGCTCCCGATGATTGGCACGCTCTTGAAAACCATTTAAGGGAAAAAGGCTTCAGACGTGATGAGTTGGTTGCCGCCAATCTGTTACGATACAGTGATAAAAACGGTAAACGCTATTATTACGATGCTTTTCGCTCAAAGGTTATGTATCCCGTAATTGATTTAAGGGGTAACGTTGTTGCCTTTGGCGGTCGAGTTCTTGATAACAGTAAACCTAAATATATAAATACATCGGACACACCTGTTTATAAAAAAAGTAATGAGCTTTTCGCGATGAATTTTGCCAAAAACGGCAACGACAGAAAGCTTATACTTTGTGAGGGCTATATGGATGTTATAGCACTCCACGGTGCCGGATTTGAAAATGCAGTTGCAGGTCTTGGTACTGCACTTACACCTGAACAGGTAAGTCTTATTTCTCGCTATGCTGACGAGGTTTCTCTGTGCTATGACTCCGATGAGGCAGGGCAGAAGGCCGTCAGAGCCGCACTTAATCTGTTTTCTAAAACCGGTGTCAGAGTCAAAGTTATCCGTCTTGAGGGTGGCAAGGACCCGGATGAAATAATCAGGACCCATGGAAAGGAGCGCTTCGCAAAGCTTCTTACAAATGCTGATAATGATACTGAGTACAAGCTCTCTGTCATCCGGGCAAAATATGATGTTGCAACATCTGACGGCAAGCTGAATTTTCTGCGAGAGGCATCGACGTTTCTTGCTACAACAGACTCTCTCGAACGTGATGTCTATGCAATGCGACTTTCCGATGAATTGGGTGTAGGTAAGGATGCTATTCTTCAACAAATCAAAGAAGCCGCCAGACGGGATTATTATCGTAAGAGTAAAAATCAGTTCGATGATGCGCAGAAAAAAGCAAATGATATGGAGAAATCCGTTGACCCTCAACGTGTGAAGAATATGCGTGCAGCCAGGGCAGAGGATATTGTGCTTGTAACCTTACTGAACAATGCGGAATTTTATAATAAATTCAAGGACAGGCTTAATAACGATATTTTTATAACCCCTGTCAATAAGCGTATTTACAGTGTGCTTTCCGAACGTCTTGAAAACCACGAGGGTACAGATATTTCTCATTTATCACAATCGCTTACATCTGAGGAAACAAGTGCCGTAGCAAGACTTCTCGCAAAGCAATCTATGGTTTCGAATACTCCTAAGGAGTGCGAGGATTGCATTAGTGTTCTTGAAGATGAAAAAAGAAAACGCGAAACACCGTCGCCCTCGCAGATGAGCGATGACAGCTTCCTTGCATTTTTCAGCTCTCTGAATAAAGAGGAAAGTTAATTTCAGATAAAATTATTTTTATTATAAATGTGTGAAAAGAAAGGTGAGTTTAATGGAAGGTTGGGAAAAGAAACCGCAAATCAAAGCCTTGATTGACAAGGGTAAGGTTAGCGGAAAGCTTGCAACTCATGATATCGACAACGTTATTCTTGAAATTGAAGGATTTGATGTTGATGATATCGAAAAACTCTATGAGCTTATTGAAACGAGCGGTATAGAGATTATTGATGAAATCGGCGATGAAATGCTTGATGCACTTTCATTCGACATTGAGTCAACCAAGGCAGATGATGATGAATCCGTTACAGATGCCAAAAATATTGCTATTGATGACCCGGTAAAGGTTTATCTTAAAGAGATAGGTCGTGTTCCGCTTCTTACCTCCGAGGAAGAAATCGAGCTTGCTATCCGTATTTCTGCCGATGACCAGGAGGCGAAGCGTCGTCTTTCCGAGGCTAACCTGCGTCTTGTTGTAAGCATCGCAAAGAGATACGTCGGCAGAGGTATGCAGTTCCTTGACCTTATTCAGGAGGGTAACCTTGGTCTTATAAAAGCCGTTGATAAGTTTGACTATACAAAGGGCTTCAAGTTCTCTACTTATGCTACATGGTGGATTCGTCAGGCGATTACACGTGCTATTGCAGACCAGGCACGTACAATCCGTATCCCTGTTCATATGGTTGAAACGATTAATAAGGTTAAGAAGACCAACAGTCAGCTTCTCCACGAAAACGGCAGAGATCCTACTGCAGAGGAAATTGCAGAAAGACTTGATATGCCTGTTGATAAGGTGCGCGAGATTCTTCGTGTTGCACAGGAGCCTGTTTCACTTGAAACACCCATCGGTGAGGAGGAGGACAGCCACCTTGGTGACTTTATCCCTGATGATGATGCCCAGGCACCTGTTGATGCCGCATCTATGGCACTTATGAGAGAACAGCTTGCAGATGTTCTCAAAACACTTACTCCTCGTGAGGCACGTGTTCTCAGTCTTCGCTACGGGCTTGAGGACGGTAATCCAAAAACCCTTGAAGAGGTGGGTAAGGAGTTCAATGTTACACGTGAGCGTATCCGTCAGATTGAAGCAAAAGCACTTCGCAAGCTTCGTCATCCCTCTCGCTCAAAGAAGCTCCGCGATTTCCTTGATTAATAATATAATATTGATGCCGTCAGTCCGAGAAGGTCTGACGGCATTTTGTTTATACAAGATATTTTTTAACAATAGGTATTTTGTTGAGAATGTGTGAAATTGCTTCGCATACCAAATATGTTATTATTAATATTGCAGGTACTCCGAAAACAGGTGGAATATCTATTCCGAACAGGCATGTGGTTGTGGTGTTGAATAACGCTGTAAGTATAGTTAGTACAAGCGCATGAATGTGATATATACCAAAAGTATCTTTTGACAAAAGTGAAATTGATTTCTCTGCCTTTTTGCTGAAGTTTATTCTACCGCAAATATCCTTGATGAGAACAAAGATGAAAATTGTCTGTATTAAAGTAGTGATTGCGTTGTAGTTTGTGTATGGTCTGAAATATGAACCGTTTTCAGCAGAATTAAGGACTGTTTGTGTTACCGTTAGAACAAATGCAGGAACCCCTGATAAATATATAAATAGTTTAATTAACTTGTTGAGACCATATTTGTGAATGTAGTATCCCACAAGAAAATATGCAAGATAGCCCGGTAACTCTATAAACATATTATGAGTAACCTTTGTTGTCCAATCGAGCTTTTCGTGAAGCTGAAGGAAAGGTATTATAAAGTTGAAAAAAATTGAAACACATAACAGATATTTTGTCATTTGTTTATCAGCGGTAATCTTGCGTAAAACAGGAACAAGGATATAAAAACCTGTTATCATATATAAATACCATTGGTGATAATTTCCACAGGCGACTTTTTTAATGAATTCTGCTACGGTATATTCCGTATCAAAAAGAATTACAAAACTGGAGGCATAAATAAATGACCAGAAAACAAGACCAACAACAATTCTTGGTATATTGCTTGTGTACAGTTTTTTTAATGTTATGGTTCTGTCGGGATCGAGAAATAAAGCACCGCTAATCAGACAAAACATAGGTGCAGCCCATTTTGTAATAGAAGCATAACTGCAAAGAACCGCCCATTCGTCAGAATTATATGGTAGGGTTGTCCAATTAGGTTTTAGGGATGCAATATGCACAAGCACAACGGCAATTGTTGCAAGAATACGTGCTACATCAAGGTACATAATTTTTTCTTTTTTCATTTAACCAACTCCATTTTGAATTATACCAAAAAACAATAACGCTTGTCAATTATTCTGTGTTGTGCTGATATAGAATCCGTTTTTCGGTATATTACTTATTTAGGAGAAGACTTAAAGTAAACCGAAAAGCCTTAGCACGACTATACATTTCATTAACAGAAAGCTTCTTCCGGTCAGGGCTGTCAACATTTGATACAAAGGTAAAAAAATAACTCTACAAAAAGTGTAGAGTTAGGGTTAATGCTTTAAATGAGCTTTAAATATTTCTCTTAGGTAATCAGTTATACCATTCGCAGACTGTATTGTTGCAACCATAAGCTCATTAGTATCAATTTCTGAAAAGTTTATATCATAGCCACCAAAACGGATAAGTTGAGCAATAAATATTCTTTGCGTTCTGCCGTTGCCTTCTCTAAAAGGGTGCAACATATTTGTTGAACAATAAAAATCAACAATATTTTCAACAAAGTCTTCAAAATCAAAGCTTCTAAAGTAGTTGTGACTTTTCAGTCTATCAAAACAAGCGTTTGCAACAACCTCTATATTTTCGGCAGATATGAAGTTTGTCCCTTTTTTAGAAATATCGACAGTTCTGACACTGCCTGCCCATTCATACAAATCTTCAAATTAATATCTGTGGATTTGTTTGTAGTGCTCGAAATCAAATGTAGTACTTATAGGATTTCTTTCCAATTCAGCAGTTTTAGCTAATGTAATGCTTGCTTCAATTTTTGCGAGCTGCTCTTCGTTCTGTATATTGAATTTGTTTATTAAACAATTTGTGCCTTCATAATAATCGTCGGTAAGGGAAGTTATACTATAACTCATTATGCAACACCAACCGACTGTTTAATAAGTGAAATATACTGCTCCATTGATATTTCTTTGTTGAGAAGCTTTCTGCATAATTCTTTGCTATGTTCATCAATTGAAAAGCCTTCCATTTCAACAGAAGCAACTGCATTTTCAATCGCCTTATCAATAGACATATATATCACCTCTTCCTGTTTAATATACCACAATCCGTAGCCATTATCAAGTGTTTAGTTTTTGTTGATTCTTGTTTGCCTGCCTGTGTGGTCAATCTCATAATTATCCCAATAAATCAACTCACTGACGGTTACGAATTCGTAGCCGTCGGTTTTTAGTTTTGTAAGTATTTTATCGAGTGCCTCGGGGGTGTTTTCAACACCGTTATGGAATAAAAGAATTGAACCTTTCTGCACTTTTTCGGTTACACGACTATACATTTCATCAACAGAAAGCTTCTTCCAGTCAAGGCTGTCAACATCCCATTGTATCATTTTCATACCCATGCTTTCGCAAACTTCGATACTTTTGTTGTCGTAGTCACCTGAGGGCGCTCGGCATAGCTTAGTTTCAGTATGGGTTATTGCGTCTATCTTTTTGTTGCATTCTGATAAGTCGGTTCTGATTTCTTCCCTTGACAGCTTACTGTAAGAAGGATGCTTGTCGGAGTGATTACCGATTTCGTGTCCTTTTTCATACAGCTTTTGTACTGCATCGGGATTTTTGTCAACCCAGTCACCAACAACGAAAAATGTTGCCTTTGCGTTATGCTTGTCAAGAATATCTATAAGCAGATCGGTGTCCTCGGCAGACCAGGCTGCATCAAATGTAATCGCAATTTTCCTTGTGTTTGTTTCAACTGAATATATAGGCAAAAGTCTGTTCTGATTACTTGCATTAACAACGCTTTCAACAACAGACAAGCTACAGGCAAAGCAAATAACAGAACAACATAAAATTAATATAAGACCTCGATTCAAGCTTATGCTTTTGAACATAAAATCACCCCGTGAAAATATATTCACGGAGTGACTTTTTTATTTCTTAATATTCACCGTTAAGGACTGCTTCTGCACAGCGTATGCCGTCAACTGCGGCTGAAACAATACCGCCGGCATAGCCTGCACCTTCACCAGAGGGGTAAAGACCACGGAGTTTCGTTGCCTGGTAAAATTCATCACGACAAATCCTGATTGGTGATGAGCTTCTTGACTCGGGAGCTGTAAGAACTGCATCATATAAATTGAAGCCGTTTAACTTTCTGTCAAAGTCATATATAGCACCTGCAATGGTGTCTGTGACTTTTTTCGGCAAAACCTGTCTGATATCAGTCATCTCTACACCTGTGGGACAGGAGGGGTTAACCGCACCGATTTTTGTTGAGGCAATGCCTTTGAGAAAATCACCAAGAAGCTGTGCGGGGGCGGTATAATCTCCACCACCAATTATAAAGGCTTTTTGTTCGATTTCTCTTTGCAGATACATACCGGCAAGGGGATGGTCATTGTCAAAGGGAGGTTCTATACCTACCAGCAAAGCGCAGTTTGCATTTTCCTTGTCACGGGCATATTCACTCATTCCGTTTACAACCATACCGCCATCTTCACTTGACGCGGCAACAACTGTACCGCCGGGGCACATACAGAAGGTGTACAAGCCTCTGCCGTGAGGGGGATGACATGCAAGCTTATAATCTGCGGCAGGTAATAAAGGAGAATTCCACAATTCACCGTATTGAGCCTTGTTTATGTGTTCCTGCGGGTGCTCGATTCTTGTACCGACGGAAAAGGGCTTCTGTGTAATTTCGAGACCTTTTTTGTAAACAAGCTCAAATGTATCTCTGGCGGAGTGCCCGATTGCAAGGATGAGTGCATCTGTTTCAATATCTGTTACACTTCCGTCAGGGTTTTCGTAGCTTATACCTTGAACAAATCCGTTTGCGGTTATAATATCAACAAGCTTTGTGTTGAATTTTACCTCACCGCCAAGACGGATTACCTCATTTCTGAGATTTTTAACAACAGTTTTGAGCTTATCTGTGCCGATGTGCGGTGTTGCTGAATAAAGGATTTCTGCAGGCGCACCAAACTCTGCAAAACGAAGAAAAACCTCTCTGCAACGGGGGTCTTTGATGCCTGTTGTAAGCTTACCGTCTGAGAAGGTTCCTGCACCGCCTTCGCCGAATTGGACATTGGACTTAGTGTTCAGCTTTCTCAAAGTCCAGAAGGTTTCAACATCCTTGGTTCTTTCATCAACATCGCTTCCTCGTTCAAGTACAATGGGGTTAAGACCTGCCTTAGCAAGTGTAAGTGCCGCAAACATACCTGCAGGACCAAAGCCTGCAATTACGGGACGAAGCTTAAAGTTACGCTTTGTCTCAGGCACCTGATAGCTGTATTTCTCTGTTATGATTGCTTTGTTAGACGGAAAATTTACAATAATATTTTCTTCATTTAAGTCTGTTTCAAGCTCAACGGAGTAAATGAGTTTGATATCACTTTTCTTGCGTGAGTCAATCGAGCGCCTTGCAAGTGTAAATGATTTTATATCATTTTCGTTTATCTTCAGCACCTTTGCCGCAGCTTTTTTTACCTCTTCCTCGGTTGTTCCGAGAGGCATTTTGATTTCATTTAATCTTATCATACCGCTATTTTCTTTCTATGTATTCTGCTGCAGAGCTTCCTGCGATTCTGCCGGTTCTCCAGGCGAGATGAAGGTTGTAGCCACCGCAATCTCCGTGGATATCAAGAATCTCACCGCACAGGAATAAGCCGTCATTTAATTCGGACATCATTGTTTGAGGGTTTACTTCACTCGTTTTAATACCTCCACAGGTGACCTGTGCATTATCAAAACCCTTTGTGTTGCTGCAGGTGACTTCAAAACTCTTTAGTTCGTCAACAATTGAGTTGATTTTGTTATTGTTTATATCCTTCAACAGGGTGTGAGGTTTAATACCGACTCTGTCCATAATAACAAAACCGAGCTTGTTATTGACAATTCCGTTAAGTGCAAATTCAGTTTCTTTGTACGGTGAATTCTGCTTGATGGTGTTAAGGTGTATCATTAATTCCTCTTTTGAGATATCATTGCATAAATCCACTTTCAATAGAATGTTTAAAGAGCCGTTGCAATGGTGTGAAAGGTTCATTACAGGAATGCCCGATATACCTTTGTCGGTAAATTGAATTTCTCCCGAATCTGTATCAATGAATTTGTTATCACGATAAAGGGATACTGTTCCTTTACAACGAACACCCTTGAGGTTGTTTAATCCTTTGTCTTTTGTTGTAAGTCCGCAGAGGGCAGGGAACAGCGGTGTAAGTGAGTGTCCTAAGCTCTCAGCCAATTTGTAGCAGGAACCGTCAGAGCCTTGTGCGGGTGCGGCTTTTCCGCCACCGCAAAGAATAATTGCATCAAAATATTCACCGTTAACAGTGTAACCGGGGTCTGATTTTTTTATATCGTTGATTGTAGTGTCTGTGATAATCTTTATACCATCAGAGACAACCTGATTAATCAAAGCATCACGGATTGTTGAAGCTTGCTGTGATCTTGGATAAAGTCTGCCATCCTCACAATAAGTGAGAACGCCCATTTCTCTGAAGAAGGATTCGTCGTCTGCAAATGCAGAGGAGAGAATTGTTCTCAAAAAATCCCTGTCACCGTGAAAATGCGAAGGGGATAAATCCGTGTTTGAAAAATTGCATCTGCCGTTACCTGTAGCAAGGATTTTCTTACAAGCCTTGCTCATTCTGTCAAAAACGGTAATGTCCGCGGAACTATTTACATAATGGGCTTCAATAGCCGCTGCTAAGCCTGAGGCACCGCCTCCGATAACGGCAAGTCTTTTTTGCATTTAACAAACTCATCTCCGATCACAAAAAATTATCGGAATATATTATATAACATATAATTGAATAATACAACAGCAAAATATTATTAAAAATGTATTTACAAAACAACTTCGATTTGTTATAATTCGTTAGAAAAAATATGAGTTTTGGAGAGTTTTATGAAAAAATCTTATCTTGAAATGTCTGCCTCAGAGTTACAGGCAGAGCTTGCTTCAGTAAAGAAAGAATACGAGGATGTTAAGGCACAGGGTCTCAATATTGATATGTCCCGCGGTAAGCCGGGTGCAGATCAGCTTGATATTTCTGACGGTATGCTCAGTGTTCTTGATGACGGTAACTTCAAGTGTGAATCAGGTCTTGATGTTCGTAACTACGGTATTCTTGACGGTATTCCCGAGTGTAAAAAGCTTTTTGCAGATTTACTTGAGGTTAAGCCCGAAAACGTTATTGTCGGCGGAAACTCAAGCCTTTCTCTTATGTATGATTACGTTGCACAGTGTATGTTCAACGGTGCGGGCTTTACCCCTTGGTCACAGCAGGGTAAGGTAAAATTTCTTTGTCCCTGTCCCGGTTATGACAGACATTTTGCTATCTGTCAGTACCTCGGTATTGAGATGGTAAATATTCCTATGACAGCAACAGGTCCCGATATGGATGCTGTTGAAGAGGCTGTGAAGGATTCTTCGGTTAAGGGAATGTTTGTTGTTCCGAAGTATTCTAATCCTCAGGGAATCACATTCTCAAAGGAAACAGTTGAGCGTATTGCAAACCTTGATGTAGCACCTGATTTCAGAATTATCTGGGACAATGCCTACATTGTTCATGATCTTACGGACAAGAGCGATGAGCTTGTTAATATCTTTGATGTTCTTCCTGAGAGAAATAAGAATATGGTGATTGAGGTTGCTTCAACCTCTAAAATCTCATATCCCGGTGCTGGTGTAGCTTGTCTTGCGACATCTGTTGATAATGTTAAGGAAATCCTTAAGAGACTTACTGTTCAGGCTATCAGCTACGATAAGGTGAATATGCTTCGTCACGTTCGTTTCTTTAAAAATGTTGACGGTATTAAAGCACATATGAAATTACACGCTGAGATTCTCAAACCTAAGTTTGATGCTGTTATTGAAACTCTGAACAGCGATCTTTCGGGACTTGGCATTGCTGAGTGGAATGAGCCTAACGGTGGTTATTTCATTAGTCTTGATGTTACCGGCGGTAGTGCTACACGTGTCGGTGTTCTCTGTAAGGAAGCAGGTGTTACACTTACAAATGTTGGTGCAACCTTCCCTTACGGTAAGGACCCGTCCGACAGCAACATCCGTATTGCTCCCACATTCCCCACACCTGAAGTGCTTTCAAAGGCAGTTAAGGTTCTTACAACTTCAGTTAAGCTTGCTTGTCTTGAAAATCTTTGTAAATGATTTTTACCTTCTTTGAGGTGATTTTATGTTGAGAATCGGTCACGGCTACGATGTTCACGCGTTTGCAGATAACAGAAAGTGTATCATCGGAGGTGTTGATATACCCTATGACAGAGGTCTTATGGGACATTCTGATGCTGACGTGCTTCTTCACGCCATATCCGACAGCTTGTTAGGAGCTGCAGCTATGGGTGATATCGGTAAGCATTTTCCCGATAACGACCCTGAGTATGAGGGTGCTGACAGTCTCGTTTTGTTGAAGTATGTTGTCAGTCTTATTTCTGAAAAAGGCTATGCTGTCAACAATATTGATGCGACAATAATAGCCCAGGCTCCCAAAATGGCACCTTATATTGAAGCAATGCGTCACAACATTGCAGAAGCTCTCAGGGTGGATGTTGATTGTGTCAATGTTAAAGCAACCACCGAGGAAAAGCTTGGCTTTACAGGTCGTAAAGAGGGCATTTCTGCCCATTGTGTCTGTCTTCTGGAAAAGTAAACATAACATAAGCCCTTGCATATTATGTACAAGTACACGTTGTGTATAACATAATACGGAAGGGTTTTTTATGAGCAAAAAAGGTATAAAGGTCGGCTCGGTCACCTATGCAATGAAGGGGCGCGATTTACTGCAAAAAAACGGTTATAAAGCTTATCTTACCCGCAATCCGTACCCTGATGAAGAGGATGGATGCGGGTATGTTATTTATGTTAACAATATGGATAAAAGATGTTTTGAAGTGCTGAGGCGTAACGGAATTTTCGTAAAAGGTACAATTGATTTGGGTGATGTTCTGTGATTTATTTCGATAATGCGGCAACAAGCTTTCCGAAGCCCGTCAGTGTTACAAAAGCTATTTTGAATTCATTTATAAAATACGGCGCAAATCCCGGTAGAGGCGGTCACGAAATGTCTGTCCTTACCGCAGAAAAAGTGTATGAAACAAGGCAGCTTATAAATAATTTGTTTAATGGTAGCGGAGCAGAAAATGTCTGTTTTACATCTAATTGCACACAGGCTCTCAATACCGCAATAAACGGTCTTGTCAAAAAGGGAGATCATATTGTGATATCCTGCTTTGAACATAATTCTGTTTTGCGACCCGTTCATCATCTGAAGGAGAAGGGTATAGCAGATTACTCTATTTTTAATGTTGGGAAAAACGATTATGAAACCGTCAGTAATTTCAAAAATGCGCTCAAAGAAAATACGAAAATGTGTGTTATAACAGCCGTTTCCAACGTTTTCGGTGATGCTTTACCGCTTGAAAAAATAGGTGAAGTTACAAGAGAAAGGGGAATCATACTTGTTGTTGACGGTGCTCAGGGTGCCGGTGTTATTCCTATTGATATGCAAGCCTGTAACATTGACTGCCTTTGCGTTCCGGGACATAAAGGTCTTATGGGGCCTATGGGCACAGGCGCAATAATTCTTAACGGTGTCAGACCAAATCCTCTTACGGTAGGGGGCACGGGAACTCTTTCAAAATCATTTACACAGCCTTCAGATTTACCCGAAAACCTTGAAAGCGGAACCTTGAATGTTCCCGGTATATGCGGTTTGGGTGAAGGTGTTAAGTTTGTTGTGAAAACAGGTATTGATAACATTTTTTTGAAGGAGCATCGGATATGTAAGCTTATTTCCCGGGAACTCAGTAAAATAAAGGGAGTAGAGGTTTTTTATACACAGGATAACGCGGTGGGTACTCTTGTAAGCTTTAATGTGAACAATATGCACAGTGAAGCAGTTGCCCTGAAGCTCTCACAGGCCGGTGTTGCTGTCAGGGGTGGGTATCATTGTTCACCTTTGGCTCACAGCTTTGCAGGTACTGAGAGGACAGGTACGGTTCGGATTTCACCGTCGATTTATACTTCCGATGAAGATATAAAAATTCTGTTAAATTTAATTAGAAAAATTGCAATTTAAAATAATATATGATATAATTTATTTTATATATTGGGTAAAAATGGTCAATTGTTCAATTATACAGGAAGGAGCGTTTGCTTATGGACACCATAATGGGTTATATTGATAAAGGTCTCGGCGCACTATCAAGCTTTAATTTTACCTCTGATTTTCTTGATATTTTGCTTGTTGCATTTGTTATTTATGAGGCTGTTAAGATTCTCAGAGGGTCACGTACCTTCCAGGTTGTAAAGGGTATCGTGATTCTGTTTGTTGTTTTCGCAATCGTTAAGGTTGCGAATATGGAGGCAAGTGAGTACCTTCTTACAAAGCTTTTTGAAAACGGTCTTCTCATTCTCGTTATTCTGTTTGCTCCCGAGCTTCGTTCTGTTCTTGAACGTTTCGGCAGACAGTCGGTAAAAGATTTTTTTAAATTCAGTATTCGTAACGAGAGTGATCATCAGAAAATCGTGAACGATACAATCAACGATTTCTGTAAGGCTGCCGATGATATGAGTGAATCCTATACAGGAGCATTGGTGGTTTTTGAGAAGAGTTCAATCCTTAAAGAGATTGCGCAGACGGGCACTATGATTGATGCCAGCTCTTCGCCCGAGCTGTTCAACAGTCTCTTCTTCAAAAACTCTGCTTTGCACGATGGCGCGGTTGTTGTACGTGACGGCAGGGTTCTTGCGGCAGGTTGCATTTTACCCTTGACACAAAACAGTGCCCTTGACAGTGAGCTGGGTACACGTCACAGAGCAGCAATCGGCATAACAGAGCAGACGGATGCAATTGCAGTTGTTGTTTCCGAGGAAAACGGTTCCATATCAGTTGCAAAGAACGGCACACTTACACGTAGCGTTACATCTGCAAGCTTACGTGAAATTCTTTTAAAAGAGTTGGTTGTTCAGCAGGATGACAACGGAAATCAGAAGAAATCTAAAAAATCAAGGAAGGAGAAGCAAAAATGAAAAATAAAAGTCTGGTAAACAAGCTGTTTCAAAATGATAAATTCGTTTTTGTTTTCTCGGTTCTTGTTGCTGTATTCATATGGATGATGGTTGTTGTTAATGCCAGTACACACTCAACCAAGGTTATCAAGGGTGTTAAGGTTACTATTGATAACAGTATACCCTCGCAGTTTGATCTTGATGTTTTCGGTGAAACCGAATTCTATGTTGATGTTACCGTTTCAGGTAAGAAATATCAGCTTTCCAATCTTACCGAGAAGGACGTTGCAGTCAATGCTGTCACTAATAATGTAAATTCTGCAGGTGTTCACAATCTTGTACTTTACAGTGAGCCTGTTAACGGCAGAAATGAGTTTACCGTTTCATCGCTTTCTCAGAAGAGTATCAATGTTTATTTCGATACTACTAAAACAGTTCAGCTTGTTGTAGAACCTGAAATTATTACAAACGGCTCGTCCATTGTCAGTGAAGGCTTTACCTCGGGGGATGTTAATCTTTCCGAGAGCTCCGTTACTATTACAGGACCTTCAACGGAGATTAATAGGATCAGCCGTGTTGTAACAAGGTACGTTCTTAAAGCACCCCTTGTTTCAAATATGTCTGCGGAGACGGAGATTGTACCGCTTGATGAGAACAACAGAAACGATTTTCAGTATCTTGAATTGAATACTAAAAAGGTTATTCTTACAATTCCCGTGTTCAAGGTTAAAACAGCGGATGCCATAGTTACTTTCAAAAATGCACCGGACAATTATGTGATTACACCGTTGAAATATACGATTTCACCCGGTTCTGCTTCTTTTAAAATTCTTGTGGATGAATATGACAAAACCAATCAGGTTTCTGTCGGTACAATCGATTTCAGAAATCTTTATCCGGGTAATGATACTTTTCTGTTCAAGGCCGCTGACACTCCTGTTTCGGGGGATTCCGTTTCAGAGTTTGAGGTATCGGTCGATCTTGATGGATTTTCACAGGAGTATTTCACAATTTCAGGTGATAAGATTGTTGTTAACAATCCCAATGAGCTGAAATACCAGATTTCAGGACTTAATAAATCTGTTTCAATTGTGGGAACCGAAGAGGAGTTAAGTCGGATTACTGAGGATATGATATCTGTTGAAGTCGATCTTTCATCTGTTGCCATTACGGAGGGTGAGACTCTGAGCTTACCTGCTGTTGTTACCGTCAGTAACCCTGCTTGTTGGGTATGCGGAAGCTATATGGTTGAGGTTACATTATAAATTTCGTTAGGAGGGCAGTATGAAGTATTTAAGGTTTTTAAGCGTTGTTTTGGTTCTCGTTATTATAATCGCATCATTCTCAGGCTGCTCTCTTAATTTCTTTTCTGTTGAAAGCTTGTTGACTCCTCCTGCTCAATCAGGCGAGAACGGAGAGATTCAAAAGGCTTTCAATGAGCTGATGAAGAATAAAACCGTTCAGCTGAAATCACCTTCTTCCGGTGAGTTTCAGAGTCCATTCGTTTTTTGCGATATTGATTCTGACGGAACAGATGAAGTGCTTGTTTTTTATTCAGAATCTAATTCCGAAGGCTCTGTGAGAGTTCTTCTGATGAAGGATGTCGGCGGTGATTGGGAATTCTGTGATGATGTTAAAGGCGCGGGCAACGGTATTTATGATGTGAACTTTGTTGATATCAATAATGATGAAAAACCTGAGGTTTTTATAAGCTGGACTTTAATGGACAGTAAAACAACCCGAATTGTTACTGCCTTAGAGGGATATGACGGAAGTGACACTCCCATTGCTTTTCGATCCTTGGGTAATGAATATGGAGTTGCTAAAAGCTTTGTTGACTTTAACAGCGACGGAAAAAAAGATCTTTGTCTTATTTATATAGATGATACCGGTAGCGTTCAAAAGTCATTTCTGAGGGTTTTTACCGTTTCGGAAAAAAACACGCTTGTCAAGTACGGAGAGGTTCCGTTGGACGGTAGTGTTCAATCAGTACTGTCTATAAAAAATGATGTTGTAAAACAAGGTAAGCACAGCATTTCCCGCTTGTTCATCGATTGTGTAAAAAATGAAAAAATGATTTTTACCGAAATGGTTTATTGGGATAATTCCCTCGGACTTCCCGTGAGGGCTTTTGCTGATGCCGCTGTATCAAACTCCCGCAGTTATCTTGTTCAGTGTTATGATATAGATGCTGACGGAATGATTGAGATACCTGTTCTTACAACTATTTACGGTAATACTGAAGGACTTTCCGTAGTCAATAATGAGGGAACCTATGTTTTCACGATGATTGAATGGACAAATGTCAAGGGGGATAACAGCAAAAATGCGATTCTTACGTTGCTCAATCCCATCGATAAATATTTATTTAAATTCGGCTGGAATGACAAGGTTACTGTCAAATACGATACGTTGAGAGAAGCACTTGTATTTTATGAATGGAACCGTGAGGAGTCGTCCTTAGGCTCCGAGTTGTTCGCTTTGATGTACAGAAGTAAAGAAATCACCAATGAGATTCCCGGTGAGCTGCTCAGGACGGAGGATTCGGGCGACTTTTATTATCAGATTACCGATAAAGGTAATTCCTTTGGTATTAATAAGGAGATTCTGGATTCTTCTGTGATTATAATAGATTGAAAGAGGATTGAATTATGAAAAAGGTTCTTATTGCGGAAGATGAATCAGCTATCCGCGAAATTATATCAATTACGCTCAAAAGAGCCGGCTATGAGGTTACCGAAGCTTGTGACGGTCAACAGGCACTCGATATATATCACAGCAAAAACGGAGAGTTTGATGTTGTTTTGCTTGACATAATGATGCCTAATGTAGACGGACTTGCAGTTTGTAAAAGTCTCAGAAACGAGAGCAGTACCGTCGGTATAATTATGCTTACAGCCAAGACTCAGGAAATGGACAAGGTTTCGGGACTCCTTATGGGTGCTGACGATTATATTACAAAGCCATTTTCACCCTCAGAGCTTATGGCGAGAGTTGACAGTGTATATCGTCGTGTTGCGCTTAATACACAGACTACTGCTCAACAGCCTGTTCGGGCAGATAAAATTACACTCGAGCCCTTTGAACTTAATCTTCGCAACCGCACACTTTCGAAGCGCGGTGTGTTTATTGAGCTTACACAGGTTGAGTTTCAGATTATAGAATACTTTTTCTCCAATCCCGGGATGGCACTCAGTCGTACGGATATTCTTAAAGAGGTATGGGGCGAGTCATATTTTGGTGACGAGAAGGTTGTTGATGTTAATATCAGACGTCTTCGTATGAAGGTGGAGGATGAGCCCTCGATTCCAAAACACCTTGTTACCGTATGGGGTATGGGATATAAGTGGAATTAAACAGCTTTTAATGATTTGCACAAGGAGGTGATAAGTAATGAATAGAATAAAACTGCCTTTCGTGAAATCGGAAAATATTGTTGCGGATGACACGGTTACAGAGCTTTCATCCAAAAAAGATAATAAAAAAAGTGTTTCTGTTACGTTAAAATCCGGTTTTTTATCGAAATTGGACGGAGTGAAGTCGGATCTTCTTCTCAGGGGTATTACAAAACGTTGGGCAACCAATACATTACTTATCACGGCACTTATTTTACTTGTGCTTGTTGCGGCTTGTGTTTTGTTTTTTACAAGCTATTATCGGAATTACGTAATTAATTATCTGTCGGGTTATGCCAATGAAACCGTTATAACATACTTTACACCATATGTTAACGGTGACGGTGATGTCTTTTCACAGAAGGCAAGAGAATTTACTGACAGCTTTGCTGATAAGAGTCATATTGAGGTTCAGGTTATTGATAAAGAAGGTAATGTGCTCGTTTCTTCTTCGGGCTTCGGGTCTGATGAAAAGATTAAAACGATGGGCGATGTGAATGATGCCCGTGAGACAACCACAGGTGTATGTAAATGGTTCGGCTATAATCGTAATGGCGAGCATATTGCGAGTGTAGCAATGGTATTACCACAATCGGAGAACGGAGAGTTTTCCGGAGCTGTCAGATTTATGACCTCTATGCGAGGAATTGACCGACAGATACTCAGCTTTTCCTTTATTCTTCTTGCAGTTTACCTTGTAGCAATTTTCTTTGTTGCCCTGTCAGGTGTTTTCTTTGTTCAGACTATTGTTGCACCGTTGCAAAAGATTAATGAGACTGCAAAATTGATTGCTAAGGGTAATTACGACGTACGTATTGAAACAGAAAGTAAAAATGAGGATGAAATTTCAGATCTTGCTGATTCAATCAATACAATGATTAACGAGGTTGCAGTTGCTGACAAGATGAAAAACGATTTCATATCAACTGTGTCTCACGAGCTCAGAACACCTCTTACCGCTATCAAGGGTTGGGGTGAAATGCTTAAGGAGCTTGACGGTGAGGATCGTGAGATTTCACGAAGAGGAACAGAGGTTATTATCAATGAGTCAGAGCGACTTTCGCACCTCGTTGAGGAGCTTCTGGATTTCTCGAGGATGCAAAGCGGTAATCTTACCCTGCGGCTTGAAAAAATTGATGTTCTTGCAGAGCTCGATGAAGCTGTTTTTGTTTTCAAGGAGCGTTCAAAACGAGACAGTATTGAGATAAAGTACAACGCACCTGAAATTCCTGCACCTATGATGGGCGATCCGAACAGAATAAAGCAGGTTTTTGTTAATATTCTTGATAATGCGTTTAAATATAATAAACAGGGTGGTTTGGTTAATGTAGAAGCCATTGTTGATGATGGTGTTCTTACCATAAACTTCTCTGATACAGGCTGCGGAATAGCACCTGACGATTTACCGAATGTTAAAAAGAAGTTTTATAAAGCAAACATTCAGGTCAGAGGTTCAGGTATCGGTCTTGCCGTTGTTGATGAAATTGTAAAGCTTCATAACGGTATTTTTGAAATTAACAGCGAGTTAAATGTGGGTACAACGGTTACAATCGTTTTTCCCATTGAGAAGGTTCAGGTTGAACCGGTTACATCCCTTATAGAAGAAATGAGAGTGACAGAAAATGAAAAACAATAAAAAGAAAGAGTGTGAATGTAATTCACCTGTGTCCGTTGGCGGACAAGCGCTTATTGAGGGTATTATGATGATGGGGCCCAAGGGTGCTGCAATGTCAGTCAGATTGCCCGATGGTTCCATTGATACCGAAGAGTTAGAGGTAAAGCATCTTCGTGATAAATTCAAGCCTGCAGGCTGGCCACTGATTCGCGGTGTTGTCAATATGGTTGAATCCTTGCTTTTCGGCTTTAAATGTATGGAAAAATCTGCCGAAAAAGCAGGTATTGATGATGAGGACCTGGACCCTGAAAAGATGTCAAAGCTTGACAAGTGGCTTTCTGATCATTTCGGCCCCAAAATGATGGCTGTTATTACCGGCATTTCACTTGTTCTGGGTCTGTTACTCGCTTTTGGTTTGTTTACTTATCTGCCTTCTTTGGTTGTTGACCTTGCAGATAAATACATTTTCAAGGATGCTCTGAAGGATTTACACCCTCTTTTTGAGGGCATAATGAGAATGGTGATTTTTGTTGCTTATATATGGATAGTTTCAAAGCTTCCTGATATCAAGCGCGTGTTTATGTACCACGGTGCAGAGCATAAATCCATTTTCTGCTACGAAGCAGGTCTTGAGCTTACCGTTGAAAACGTAAAAAAACAGAGTCGTTTTCATCCACGTTGCGGTACAAGCTTCATATTTGTAATACTCATTATAAGTATTCTTATTTCATCACTTCTTGTTGTTCTTTTTCCTGAACTCAAGGATGTTAACAGAGCTGTATGGATGGCAGTTAAATTGCTTATTCTGCCTTTGACAGTGGGTATCGGATATGAGTTTATTAGATTTGCAGGTAAGCACGATAACGCTTTCGTGAGATTTTTGTCTGCACCCGGACTCTTTATGCAGAGACTTACAACACAAGAGCCGACCGACGATATTATTGAGGTTGGTATCGAGTCAATCAAAGCTGTTCTTTACGGTTTATCCGAAAAAGAGGGTAGTGATGATACTGTTTCAGATGCTACGGAGGAAGAGTAATTGAAAACACTTTATGCGGTTTATCGCGAAGCAGTCAAAGCTCTTACAGAGGCTCAGTGTGATAGTCCCGAATTTGATGCTCAACAGCTTGTGTCATATTGCTTTGGATTTAATAAAACCGGACTTCTGATGCACTCAGGTGACACGGTGGATGAGGTTAAGCTTATTCACTTTGAGGATTGCGTTAAAAGACGTTGCGATCATGAGCCATTACAGTACATTATCGGTATGTGGGGGTTTTATAAATACTCCTTTAAGGTTGGTAAGGGTGTGTTGATTCCACGTCCCGAGACTGAAATCCTTGTTGAATATGCAGTCGAAAAGATAAACAAAAAAGGTCTCAAGGTTGTGTTTGATCTTTGTTGCGGTAGCGGATGTGTGGGATTATCTATTGCCAAAAGATGTCATCAGGTGCAGGTTTATTGTATAGATATATCTGATGAGGCACTTGAATACACCCGACAGAATAAAGAGCTTCTTGATGTGGATAATGTGAAAATTATCAAAGCTGATATGCTGGACAGCAGAAGCTTTATCGGTCTTCCGAGACCCGATATTATAGTTTCCAATCCGCCGTATATAAGAAGTGATGAAATTGATTCCCTTCAGCAGGAGGTTTCGTTTGAGCCCCGTCTTGCACTTGACGGTGGTATTGACGGACTCGTTTTTTACAGAAGTCTTTGTGAGATGTGGTATCCGCTTATTAACGTTGGCGGTTGTCTTGCAATGGAATGTGGCGAGGACCAGGCAAATGATATTCTTTCACTTTTCCTCGGAAAAGCCGAGAAGGGTAATATAATCAAGGATGCTTCCGGACTCGACAGGGTAGTTGTTGTTGCTCGCTGATTTTTCTTAAGGTTATTGACCTTTTCTACATATTATAGTAAAATTTAAAGACAGGTGTTATTATGCTCAGATATATTGGTGATTTTATAAGCGGTAATATGAGCTTTGTTGAACTGATGGTATATTTAGGTTCAATGGTTTTTGTTGTGTTTTGTGCGGCGCCTCTTCACGAGTTTGCACACGCTCTCGCTGCTGTTAATTTAGGTGATAATACTCCTCGTTTGCAGGGCAGACTCACTATCAATCCCAAGGCACATATTGATCCGATCGGTGCAATTATGATTTTCCTTTGCGGTTTCGGTTATGCAAAGCCTGTTTCCGTGTATATGAGGAATTTCAAGAACCCTAAAGCAGGTATGGCGATTGTTGCTTTAGCAGGTCCCGTAAGTAATCTTATTCAGGCATTTATTTGTCTTTTACTTTGTAATTTTATTATCTCTGTTAATTTTGCAGGTTCAATGATGCTCTCGTATTTTGCGATTTTTTTCTTTTTTGCGGCAAATATAAATGTAAATCTTGCCGTATTCAATCTTTTACCTGTACCGCCTCTTGATGGTTCACGTATTGCGACGGTTCTTATACCTGACAAATATTATTATAAAATAATGCAGTATGAAAGATATATTATGATAGGGCTGTTTGTATTGCTTTTCACAGGTATACTTACAAAGCCTCTGAGTATTCTTTCGGGTGCTGTGTTTAATGTTCTTGACTTTATTACGGCTCTTCCGTTTAATTTGATTTTTGGGTGAATTATGGAGCAGATTTCTTATAAGCTTGAGGTGTTTGAAGGTCCTATGGACCTGCTTCTCCATCT
The DNA here is from genome assembly GCA_045532945.1 of Acutalibacteraceae bacterium. Taxonomy (GTDB): domain Bacteria; phylum Bacillota; class Clostridia; order Oscillospirales; family Acutalibacteraceae; genus DTU089. The sequence continues at coordinate 89,580 of JAZSGZ010000002.1, read as the reverse complement.
CATTACAAAGCATAAAATTGATATTTACGATATTCCCATACTTGAACTCGTGGAACAGTATGTTTCCTATGTCCGTGAGATGCAGGAGGAGAATATGGACGTTGCCAGCGAATTTCTTGAAATGGCAGCACGTCTCGTTTATATAAAAACAGTTTCGCTTCTCCCTGTTTATGATGAGGCAGAGGAACTGAAAAATGAGCTTCGCGACGAGCTTCTCGAATACCGTGATTGTAAAATTCTCGCAGGTAAGCTGTCGGAAATGACGGATGGCTTTAACTATTCTGTTCGTGAGTTTCCCGAGAACGTCAGTCCTGATATGTCATATAAAAGGCTTCACGAAGCTACAGAGCTTCTCAGCGCATATTCTCTGGCGGCGGGCAAGAAGCTGCGCCGTCTGCCACCCTCAATAGATTCATTTAAAGCCATAGTTACAAAGAAAATTGTATCTGTCGGCTCCAAAATCGAGTCGATTGTTTCATCACTTAAGAAGAAGCGTAAAACAAGACTTTTTGATATTTACCGTCAGGCTCAATCCAGGTCAGACCTTATTGCCGCATTTCTTGCGGTGCTTGAGCTTGCTAAGAACAAGACAATCTATGTTTCCGGTGACGGTGACGATATTCAGATAGAATTATTGGAAGGAAATGAAAACACTTGATTAACAGTAAACAGGTCGCAACTGTTGAGGCAGTTCTTTTTGCCGCGGCAGAGCCTATTGAATATAATAAGCTCGCAACGGTTCTCGGTATGGATGATGAGCAGATTCTTCTCTGCCTTGATGCGTTGCAGAACAAATATGAAGCAGATGATAGCGGTATATGTCTGTTGAAGCTTGATACCAAATATCAGCTTTGCAGTAAAAAAGAATATGTTGATGCGGTCCGTGATGTGCTTGACCTTAAGCGCAATGCACCACTTTCTCAGGCGGCTTTTGAGGTGCTTGCAATTGTTGCCTATAATCAACCCATAACCAAGCCTTACATAGAGCAGATACGCGGTGTTGATTGTTCGGGTGTTGTTAATACACTTTGTCAACGTGGTCTCGTTGAGGAAAAGGGTAGACTTGATGTTCCCGGCAGACCGGTTCTTTACGGCACAACCGCAGATTTCCTCAGGTGCTTTTCGCTCAACAGCCTTGATGATTTGCCTGAGCTTCCCCAGACAGATAAGGAGATCCTTATGTCTGATGTTGATAACGGTCAGTTGTCGCTGTTTGAAGGTGACGGTGATTCATCCGAGGATGAAAAAACTGAAGAAAACTAACACCAAGGGGTGATATATAATGCCTTTTTTATATGTACTTTTAGGCATAATATTATTTTTCGTCATCCTGTTTTCCGTGCATGTTCACGTTATAATTGAATACGGTGAGCATACAAAGGTGTGGATTAAATATCTTTTTTTGAAAATTCCCGTGGTTGACTCTACTAAACCTAAAAAAGAGAAACCCAAAAAGGAAAAAAAGAAAAAAGAAGAGCCTGAAGATGAAGCTCCACCCGAAGAAAACAAGAAGGACAAGCCTGTTACAAAGCAACAGGGTAACGGCTTATTAAAACAGCTTTATATAGACCAGGGGTATGACGGTATCGTAAAGATGCTTAGTGCGGTTGGTAAGTCGTTAGGCGGCTTTTTCGGTAAGCTCTATAAAACCTTTGTTTTTAACGAGCTATACATTACAATGGTTACCGCAGGCGGTGATGCCGCTACAACTGCAATAAAGCACGGCAGACTTTGTGCATGGGCTTATCCTATACTCGGTAAGCTTGTTTCTACGGCTAAAGTGAAGAAATACGACTTTGATTTCAGTCCCGATTTTCTTGCAACGAAGAATAAAGCGGAGCTTTATGCAGATATGTATTTTACACCCATACACATTACAAACGGTGCTGTAGTGCTTGCCGTACAGTTGGCGTTTAAAGTGTTGTTCAAAATTCTCTTTGCTAAAAGCAAGAGTGATAAATCAAAGGTTGTTGTTAATACCGCTGCTGAAAACGGTGATTCCGCAGCGGTTGATGATACAAACAATATAACAAATATAAATAAGGACGGTGCTTCACAATGAAGGAAAAATCAGCTAACGGAATTCTTTCCACAACAATTGAAAAGGTAAGAGATCTTGTAAATGTCAGCACAATAATCGGTGATCCCATCAATCTTCCCGATGGTCTTACAATTATTCCTGTTTCAAAGGTTACATACGGCTTTGCTTCAGGCGGTTCTGACTTCCCCTCAAAGAACAATGTCGAGCTTTTCGGTGGCGCAGGCGGTGCAGGTGTTACAATTAACCCTGTTGCATTCCTCGTTATCAAGGACGGTGACGTAACAATCAAGCACATCGTTTCTGACGATAATGCTGTTGAGAGAGCAGTGAGCCTCGTTCCTGAGATGTTTGATAAAATCACATCACTCAAGAAGAACAAGGGTACAGACGAAGCTGCCGAATAATTATAATAATTTTTAGTTAACCACCTGCATAGTATTGGTTGAAAGCAGGTGGTTACTTTTGCTGAATAGATTATTGTGTTTGCTTCTCTCTGCATCTGTATTACTCAGTTGCTTATTTGTTGGTGTAAAGTCGGCTGATATAAGCATTTCCGCCGAGTCAGCTGTCATTATGATTGCAGATACCCGTCAGGTTGTTTTTGAGAAAAACGCACATAAAAAACGTGGTATCGCAAGTACAACGAAGATAATGTCATCCATCGTTGCCCTTGAAAGCGGTAAGACCCATTCGATGACTACTGTTAAAGGTGCCGATATAGCTGTTGAAGGTACTTCCTTGGGACTTAAAGAGGGTGACGAGGTTTCTTTGTTGACACTTGTGAAGGGGATGCTTCTGTCAAGCGGTAATGATGCGGCAAATGTAACTGCAACTCTTGTTGCAGGCGGTAAGGATGCTTTCGCCAAGTTAATGAATGCTAAAGCAAAAGCAATAGGTATGAAATCCACTAACTTTGTAAATCCTTCGGGATTGACCGAAGATGGTCATTATTCTACCGCTTACGATATGGCTCTTCTTGGGTCGTATGCCGTGAAAAATCCTGTTTTTTCGTCCCTTTGTTCAATGAAAAATTGCACAGTTTCTTATGGTGAAAGAGGTTCGACTACGCTTTATAATCATAACAAATTTCTTAATATGTTTGACGGTGCTTTCGGTATAAAAACAGGCTTCACAAAGGCATCGGGCAGGTGCCTTGTTACTGCCGCACAGCGAAACGGCGTTACCTTGGTTTGCGTTACGTTAAATGCATCGGATGATTGGCACGACCACGAAAAGTTGATGGAATATGCTTTCAATAAAATACAAACATACACCATAGACGTGACAACACCGCAGATTTCAGTTACAGGGAGTAATAAAAAGACGGTTTCCACCATTCTTTCCCGGGAAATAATTATTCCTTATGCAGGTGATAATCCACAGCTTACAACTGTTATTTATGTTCCGCAATTTTTATATGCAGGAGTGAAAAAAGGCGACGTTGTGGGTAGTGTCGGGATTTACTGTGACGGTACGGAAATGTATCAGGTACCATTGATATCAAAGGAAAGTGCAGAAATAAAAGCAATAAACAATAATCAAAAACCCATTGAAAAAATAAAAGAATTTTTGAGAAAAGGACTGTCGCAGAGACAGACGTGAATTATGGCACAGGAAAGATTACAAAAATATTTATCAGAATGCTCAGTTGCTTCACGCCGTAAGGCTGAGGAGCTTATTAAACAGGGTAAGGTTAAGGTCAACGGCAGAGTTGCTCAGATCGGTGATAAAATCGACCCTAAAAAGGATACTGTTACCGTTAGCGGTAAAAAGGTTGTTGCGGTTAAACAGAAATATTACATCATGCTCAATAAGCCTCGCGGATATGTTACCACGATGAGTGACGAGCTTGGCAGAAAGTGTGTTGCTGAGCTTGTTCAGGATGTGGGTGCGACAGTTTATCCCGTTGGCAGACTTGACCGTGATTCTGAGGGGCTTCTTCTCCTTACAAATGACGGTGCATTTGCAAATGCCGTAATGCACCCCAGAAAGCATGTCCCAAAAACTTATCGTGTTACTGTCCGCTCCAATATAAATGATGCTCAGATACAAAAGCTTGAAACAGGCATTGATATTGAAGGTGACGGCAGAAATACACTTCCTGCAGCTGTTCGCATTATCGAAAAAGGTGCGGACAGAAGCGTGTTTGAAATTACCATCTACGAGGGCAGAAACCGTCAGATCAGAAAAATGTGTGAGCAGGTAAGTCTTGATGTTATCAGACTTAAAAGAAATGCTGTCGGCTCCGTTAAGCTGGGTATGCTCAAGGTTGGTAAATGGCGTGAGCTTACCGAGGATGAGGTGCACAAGCTTCAATCTCAATAAAAATTGACATTTTTGTATATATTTAGTATAATGTTATGACAATAATTTATTAGAGGTCGTATATTATTATGGTTAGAAGTATGACAGGCTTCGGCAGAGCACAGGTTGCTGTCGAGGGCTATAATATTACAGTTGAAATCCGTAGTGTTAATCACCGCTATTTCGAGCTTTATACCAAGATTCCCCGCACATATTCATTCCTTGAGGAAAAGGTGAAAGCACTTCTTCAAACCGAGATTTTCCGCGGTAAGGTTGAATGCTCAGTTCAGATTGAAGCAACTGCCGATGAAAGCGTTGTTGTTACCGTAAATGAGCCTCTTGCCAAGGGGTATGTCGATGCTGTTAAGCAGATTTCGGAATCATTTGGCATTGCAAACGATTTAACTGCATTATCAGTTGCACGTTTTTCGGATGTTCTTTCAATTTCTAAGGCTCCTGTTGATGAGGACTTGCTTTGGTCTAAGGTTAGCCCTGTTGTAAGTGATGCTCTCAAGGGCTTTGTTGATATGCGCCTTGCAGAGGGTGTTAAGCTTTCGCAGGATGTTCTTTCAAGAGCTGATATTATTCTTGACAATGTTGCTTATATTGAGGAGCGTTCACCTGAAACAGTAAAGGCATATTCCGAAAAACTTCTCGAAAGAATGAAAACTGTTCTCGGCGACACACAGATTGACGAAGCACGTATTCTTGCTGAGGCGGCAATTTATGCAGATAAGGTTGCAGTTGCAGAAGAAACTGTTAGACTCAGAAGTCACATTGAACAGCTTCACACAATGCTTGAATCAACCGAGGCGGTGGGCAGAAAGCTTGACTTCCTTGTTCAGGAAATCAACCGTGAGGCAAACACAATCGGTTCAAAGGCACAGGATGTTGATATTGCACGTCGTGTTATTGATATTAAAGCAGAGGTTGAGAAAATCAGAGAACAGATTCAGAATATTGAGTAAACTATGAAGCTTGTGAATATAGGTTTCGGCAACCTTATAAATGCCGACCGTGTTATTGCAGTTATCAGTCCCGATTCCGCTCCTGCAAAGCGTATGATTCAGGAGTGTAAGGAAAGAGCACAGCTTATTGATGCTACACACGGCAGAAAAACAAAGGGTGTTATTATTACCGACAGCGATAACGTTGTGCTTTCTTTTCTGACTGCAGAACAGCTGTTGACAAGATTCAATGATGTGAAAGGCGGTCGTGAATTTGGCTTCGAAGACTAAAGGCTTGTTGGTTGTTTTTTCCGGTCCTTCCGGCTCAGGTAAGGATACAGTTCTTGCTGAAATCAAAAAACGACCCATTAATATGAAACAATCTATCTCTATGACTACACGTCCTATGAGACAGGGCGAGGTTGACGGTGCGGATTATTATTTCACCGACGTTGCAACCTTTGAGAAGCTCATTGCAGAAGATTATTTCCTTGAATATGTGAAATACGGTGAGAATTATTACGGCACACCCAAGAAGAAAATTATGGAGCTTATGGACGAAGGTGTAAACGTTGTCCTTAAGATTGAGGTTGAGGGTGGCGCCAATGTACGTAAGGCTTTCCCTGAAGCCGTTTCTATATTTATCGTCCCTCCGTCAATAGAGGCGCTGAAAGAACGTCTTATGGGCAGAGGAACCGAATCCGAGGAAACATATAAGCAACGCATTGAAATCGCTCAGACAGAGCTTAAAAGAGCTTCTGAATACGATTATGTTGTTGTTAATGACGATATCCTTGTTTGTGCTGACGATGTTTGCGATATCATTAAGTCAGAATCACACCGATACAAAAATATGAAATGTCTTTTAGACACTATGATATAATTCAATACATAAACCGAAAGGAAGAATAAATTATGCTTAATCAGGATCTCAGTAAAGTACTTGCAGGACACATCAGCCGTTATTCTCTTGTTACTGCAACAGCAAAACGCGCACGTGCTATTTCTGACAAAAATCTTGAGGATAATGTTATCACAACAGAAAAGCCCGTCAGCCTTGCTCTTCAGGACCTTCTTGAGGACAAGTACAAAATCATCGAGCCGGACGAAATCGCAAATATCTGATTATGTCCGAGTCTGCTTATTTTGCAACAGTAGCCGTTGAGGGTCTGGTGTATCACTTTGATGCACCATACTCGTACAAGGTGCCCTTTGAGCTTGAGCCGCAGGCCTTGCCCGGCTGTCGTGTTATGGTGCCTTTCGGTAACGGCAATTGTAAAAAACAGGGACTTATACTGTCCGTGAAGCCTCTTTTTGAGGCAGATAACAGCGTAAAGCTTAAATCAATTCACTCTGTAATTGATGATGAACCTCTTTTTACCGAGGAAATGCTTTCCCTTGTTACCTGGCTCAAAGAGAATACTTTTTGTACGCTTTTTGAGGCGGCAAAAGCAATGCTTCCTGCCGGTATAGGTCTTAATTATGTTGTGACTTATATGGCAGAAAAAATAAATGATGAAGATTATGACAAGCTATCTTTTGACGAAAAACGAGTTTTTGATTATCTCAAAGATGGTTGTAAATTCGTAAAGCAGGAGAAAATTCTCGGTGATTTGGGAATACCTGCAGATTCTAAAATTTTAGAAAAGCTTGTTAAGAAAAACATACTTATAACCAATGTTGATACAAAACGCAAAACAGGCGATTTAACGGTCAAGAATGTGCGTCTTGCCCTTAATGAATCGGATGCGGAGGAAATGCTTTCCTCTCTTACGGCTAAGCAAAAATCTGTTGTCAGACTTCTTATTGACATTGGCGGTGCATCCGTAAAGGAAGTTTGTTATTTCACAGGTGTTACACAAGCAGTTATTTCAACTCTTCATAAAAAGGGTGTTGTCGAGCTTTTTGACAGTGAGATATATCGTAAACCCCGATATGATACAACAAAGAAAACCGCTGTTTCACCGGAGCTTACGGATAGTCAGACAAAGGCTTATGATGAGCTTTTGTCCCAATACCGCAGTAATGAAGGTGCCGCATATCTTCTTTACGGTGTGACCGGTAGCGGTAAAACACAGGTTTTTCTTAAACTTATTGAGGATGTTGTAAATGATGGCAGGGGTGTCATTGTTATGGTGCCTGAAATTGCTCTCACTCCGCAGACCCTCGGTATTTTCTATTCTCATTTTGGTGATAGTGTTGCGGTATTTCACAGTGCACTTTCCGCAGGCGAGCGTATTGATGAATGGAAAAGGGTTAAGCGTGGTGATGCTAAAATTGCCATCGGTACACGCTCTGCTGTTTTTGCGCCTTTTTCCGATTTGGGCCTTATTGTTATTGATGAGGAGCAGGAGCACACATATAAATCGGAAATGTCACCACGTTATCACGCCCGTGACGTTGCTCGGTTCAGGTGTGCACATAACAATGCTCTTCTTGTGCTTGCATCTGCAACACCGTCTGTTGAAACTTATACCAATGCAGTTTCGGGCAGATACGGTTTTGTAAAGCTTGATAAGCGCTACGGTAAAGCTGTTTTACCTCGGGTTGTTACTATTGATGTATCGGATACCAAGGGTGCAATAAGCAATGAGTTATATAAAGCTCTTGAAGAATGCCTTAATAACAATAAACAGGCAATTCTTCTTATGAACAGGCGAGGGTTTAATACCTTTGCTGTATGTGGTGCTTGTAAAAGTGTTCTTACTTGTCCGAATTGCAGTATTTCACTTACTTATCACAGCGCCAACAGACGCTTGATGTGTCATTATTGCGGTCATTCACAAAGCCATACCGATGTTTGTCCCGAGTGCGGTGAAAAAGCCGTTTCCTATGCAGGCTTCGGAACTCAGCGCATCGAGGAGGAGCTTGAAAGTATTTTTCCCAATGCGCGTGTTCTTCGTATGGATGCAGACACAACAATGGCACGTTATTCCTATCAGGATAAGCTGACCGCCTTTGCGAACGGCGAATATGATATTCTTCTCGGCACACAAATGGTTGCCAAAGGTCTTGATTTTCCTCGCGTAACCCTTGTCGGTATCATTTCAATTGACCATCAGCTGTATAATGATGATTTCCGTAGCAGTGAACGAGCCTTCGATTTGCTCACACAGGTTATCGGCAGGTCGGGCAGAGGTGACTTTGAAGGTGAAGCATATATTCAGACTGTTCTGCCTGATAATGAAATAATAGAGCTTTCTGCTGCACAGGATTACGAAAGCTTTTATGAAACAGAGTCGATTATCCGCAAGAGTATGGTTTATCCGCCCTTCTGCGATATTTGCTCCGTAACATTTTCATCAGAACAGCAGAATAAGTCATATCAATGTGCAAAATCATTTTTTAATTCTTTGAAGGATGCAGTAACAGGGGAGTATAATGACGTAAAAATCAACGTTATGGGTCCTGTTCAACCCAGAGTCAGCAAAATCAGTAATAAATACCGCAATATTATTACTGTTAAGTGCAAAAATAATAAGCGTTTTCGCAAGATGATGTCTGAGCTTATTGTTCAGTATATGAAAAACAGCGACAACACAAGTGCAAATATAACGGTGGATATTAATCCGCTTGTATAAAACTCTAAAGGAGATTATAAATGGCTATTCGTAATATAAGGGTTGATGATGACCCTATTCTCAGAAAAACCTCACGTCCCGTTACAGATTTTAATGACAGGCTTTTTGATCTGCTTGACGATATGAAGGAAACTATGTATAAGTCAGGCGGTGTTGGTCTTGCCGCACCTCAGGTCGGTGTACTAAGACGAGTTGTTGTTATGGATGTCAGCGAGGACAGAAATGAATTTCTGGAGCTTATAAATCCCGAAATAACAGAGGTTGAGGGTTCGCAGACAGGTACAGAGGGGTGCCTTTCATTGCCCGGTCTTTGCGGAACTGTTACACGACCCATGACTGTCAAGGTAAAAGCACAGAACAGAGAGGGTAAATGGTGTCTTTACAAGGGTGAAGGGCTCAAGGCTCGTTGCTTCTGCCACGAGATTGACCACCTTGACGGTATTCTTTACAAAGACAAGCTCGATGAAGGTGAAGTCCTTTACAGAACAGATGCGGAGAATGAGTAATTATGAAAGTAGTTTATATGGGTACACCCGATTTTGCCGTTAAGCCTCTTGAGGCTTTAATTAAGGCGGATTATGATGTTGTCGGAGTATTTACCCAACCTGATAAGCCGGTCGGCAGAAAAGCAATTCTCACGCCGCCACCCGTAAAGGTTGTGGCAGTTGAAAACAATATTCCCGTTTTTCAGCCCGATAGCCTCAAAAACGGTGTTGGTGTTGATTTGTTAAAAGCTCTCAACCCCGATGTTGTTATCGTTGTAGCTTACGGTAAAATTTTACCCAAGGATTTCCTTGATTATCCCCGATACGGTTGTATAAACATCCACGGCTCAATTCTTCCCGAATATCGCGGAGCCGCACCCATTCAATGGAGTGTGCTTGATGGCAGAGAGCTTGCAGGTGTTACTGCAATGCAGATGGATGTAGGTCTTGATACAGGCGATATGTTGCTCACAAGAACAACTAAAATCGGTGTAAATGAAACATCGGGAGAGCTCTATGACAGATTAACTGTTTTAGGTGCAGATTTACTCCTTGAAACTCTTGAAAAGCTACCGAAAGGAGAGCTGACCCCTGTTAAACAGGATGACAGTAAAAGCTCTTATGCTTCGATGCTTGATAAGAGTATGTCACCTGTTGATTTTACAAAATCTGCGTGGGAAGTACACAATAAAATCCGCGGTCTGGACCCTTGGCCTGTTGCGCTTACCGTTCTTGACGGTAAAAATCTTAAGCTGTTTTCTTCTCATATTTCGGAAGAGCTTTCAGGCGGTGAACCCGGTGAAGCAGTTGTCCTCAAAAACGGGCTCGGTATTTTTTGCGGTGACGGTAAAGCCGTTGTTGTAAAAGATGTTCAGTATGAAGGTAAAAAGAGAATGGCGGCTGCTGACTTTTTCAGGGGACATCCGATTAAAGACGGTACTAAATTAGGTTAATTATTAACACTTTGTTCATATAGTATTATTCATTATTTAAATAATATAGTTTAAAATATAGGTAAATAGATTTTTAGGAGGGATATAATGCCGTATTTTTTAATTGACAGATATTATATTCTTTTGGTTTTACCTGTTATATTTGCCTCACTGATTATAAGTGCTCGGATGAAGTCTGTTTATAACCGATATTCGGGAGTTCGTAACAGTCGTGGAATTACGGGTGCACAGGCGGCACAGATGGTTCTTAATTACTACGGTATTACGGATGTGCAGATTATAACTATAAACGGTAATCTTACGGACTGTTATGACCCTATGCAGAAGGTAATCAAGCTTTCTCCCGGTGTATATAACGGCTCGTCTATTGCATCTGTTGGTGTTGCTTGTCACGAGGCAGGTCATGCTGCACAGCACGCGGAGGCTTATTTACCCATACGTATTCGTAATTCTATTTTGCCTGTTTGCAATATCGGTTCAACTCTTTCAATGCCTTTGCTTTTAATCGGCTTGGTCCTCAGCTTTGAACCGCTTATCTGGATCGGAATCGGATTTTTCTCTTTTACTGCTGTTTTTCAGCTTGTTACGTTGCCTGTTGAGTTTAATGCAAGCAACCGTGCTCTGAGTGTAATTGAGTCAAACGGACTACTTACGTTTGAAGAGAAATTAGGTGCCGCAAAGGTTTTACGAAGTGCCGCAATGACTTATGTTGCTGCATTGGCTGTCAGCGTAGCACAGCTTCTCAGACTAATTTTCCGATTCACGGGGAGAAGAGATTAATGACAAAATCCGCAAGGCAGATTGCCTTTGAAATTCTTTTGAAAATTGAAAAAGATAAGGCTTATTCAAACCTTGCCATTGACAGTGCTGTTAAAGCGTATCGCCGCGACAGCACTGATTGTGCTTTTATTTCCCGACTTGTTTACGGAGTGATAGAACGTAAAATCACTCTTGATTACATAATATCAAAGCATCTTAATCAACCGCTTAAGAAGCTTAAAACCGAAGTTCTCATTGCTTTGAGGATGGGTGTTTATCAGCTTGTATTTTCTGATAAAATACCCGAATCAGCCGCAGTAAACGAAAGTGTGAAGCTTGTTAAAGAAAACAAGTGCAGTTTTGCCAGCGGACTTGTGAATGCGGTTTTGCGTAAAGTGTCAAAAGAGGGATTTGTTATTTCTGACGAGCTATCGGATTCAGAACGCTTTTCTGTTCTGTATTCCGCACCGACAGATTTCATCAACCTTCTTGTTTATCATTACGGTGTTGAAAATACAGAAAATTTTCTCAAGGCTACACTTGAGCCCAAGAGAATTACTGTAAGAGTTAACACACTTAAAACAACTGCTGATGAGCTCATATCTATGCTTAGGAGTGAGGGTGTAGATGTGGAGAAATCATTTATTGAGAATGCCTTGTACATTTCTCTTAACGGTGCGGTATATGAGCTTGAAACCTTTAAGAAGGGCTTATTCCACGTTGAGGACATCTCCTCACAGCTTTGCATTGAAGCATTATCTCCGTATCCTGGTTGTACAATGATAGATGTTTGTTCAGCACCGGGTGGCAAGAGCTTTACTGCCGCACAGTATATGGAAAATACAGGTGAATTGTATTCTTGTGATATATATGAAGCTCGTACCAATCTAATTAAAAACGGTGCGGAAATTCTCGGGATTAAGTGCATAAAATCCACGGTGAATGATGGCACGGTTTTTAACGACATCTTTCCGAAAGCAGACAGAGTGCTTTGTGATGTGCCCTGTTCAGGTCTCGGTATTGTTACAAAAAAGCCTGAGATAAAGTATAAGAGTCTCGATGAAATCAAGGATTTGATTCCGATTCAGAAGCAGATACTTGAAACATCTTGCGCTTATGTTAAAAGTGGCGGACGTCTTGTTTATTCAACCTGTTCCGTGAATCCGAATGAAAATCGCAAGGTTTGTGATGCTTTTTTGAAAGCTCATCCTGAGTTCAGGAGCGTGAGAGCTTTACCTTACGTTGAAAGGGCTGTTGAAGAAGGCGATTACCTTACTTTGCTACCCGGTAAAAATAATTGTGACGGCTTCTTTATTGCCGTATTTGAAAGGGAGTGAGTCCGTTGGAAAAGAAGGATATAGTATCACTGAATTATGATGAGTTGCTTAGCGAATTGACTTCCTTGGGACTTCCCAAGTTCCGTGCCAATCAGGTTTATGATTGGTTACATAAAAAATGTGTAACTTCTTTTGGCGAAATGACCAATATTTCAAAGGATTTAATAGCAAAATTGAACGACAATTTTGTAATATTGTCTTGTACTATTGAAAAAAAGTTGATTTCGAGGTATGATAATACAGTTAAATATTTATATTCATTACCTGATGGTGAGTACCTCGAATGTGTTGTAATGGATTATAAATACGGGCACACAATCTGTGTATCAACACAGGTTGGTTGTAAGATGGGCTGTGCTTTTTGTGCCTCGGGTATCGGTGGCTTCAAAAGACAGCTGACACCATCCGAAATTCTGAGCCAGATTTATACCGCACAGAAGGATTTGGGTATCCGTATTTCCCGAATTGTTCTTATGGGAATGGGTGAGCCGCTCGATAACTTCGATAACGTTATGCGTTTTCTCGAGCTTGTAAGTGATGAGAAGGGTCTCAATATTGGTATGAGACATATTTCCCTTTCAACAAGCGGTATCGTTCCCCGAATTTACGATTTACTGGACAGAAAGCTTCAATTGACGTTGTCTGTTTCTCTTCATGCACCTAATGATACAATCAGGTCAACAATTATGCCCGTAAATAAGAGTTGGGGAGTAGATGAACTCCTTAAAGCCTGTCGTGTATATGCCGACGAGACATCACGTCGAATATCCTTTGAATATGCTATGATGAAGGGCGTAAATGACACTCCTGAGTGTGCAAGAGAGCTTTGTCAACGACTCAAAGGTATATTGTGTCACGTGAATCTTATTCCTGCCAATGAGGTTCCTGAAAAAGGTCATAGCAGAAGTGACGACAACAGCATAAATGAATTTAAAAACATTCTTGAAAAATCGGGCCTTGCGGTTACAGTCAGAAGAACCTTGGGCTCTGATATAAATGCTTCCTGCGGACAATTACGCAGAGAGCACATAAAAGCTCAAAACTAATTTACAAGAGAGGTGAAACACCGTGATAATTTCAGCAGCTACCGATATAGGAGCGTTCCGCGAATCAAATCAGGATGCTTATTCTGTCGGTTCATTTGTGTCAGGCGATGCCTGGGCAGTAGTTTGTGACGGTATGGGCGGTGTTTCAGGCGGTCAGATCGCAAGCCGGATATGTGTTGAGAAGGCATCTTCAGTTATTAAACGCGGTTACAGACCTGATTTGTCTGTAAAATCTGCCAAGAATCTTTTGGAGAGTGCAATTAATACAGCCAATGCCGCTGTTTTTGAAGAAGCGCAGAGAGATATATCGCTTCACGGTATGGGTACAACCATTGTTGCGGTTGTTGTTCTTCGTGGTGTTGCTGTTATCGGTTATGTTGGTGACAGCCGGGCTTATCTTATCAATGATACTGTTAAAAGGCTTACAAAAGACCATTCTCTTGTTCAGATTATGATTGATTCGGGTAAGCTTACCGAAGAAGAAGCGAAGGTTCATCCCGACAGAAATATTATTACAAGAGCAGTCGGTATTATGAGCTTTGTTGATATTGATTATGAAATAACAGATTTTTCAGAGGATGATAAGATCCTTATGTGCACAGACGGTCTTAACGGCTCTGTTGATGATGATGTGATTTGCGATATTGTTAAATCAGATGTCGAAAATAAGGCGGAAGTGCTTATAAAAACCGCTATTGACAGCGGTAGTCGAGATAACATAACAGTTGTATTGCTTGATTCTGTTGTTGGAGGAGAGTAAGTATGGAAAACTACGTTGGTAAAAGATTAGACGGCAGGTACGAGATTCGTGATGTTGTCGGTGTTGGCGGTATGGCGGTTGTTTACAAGGCTTATGACAACATTGATGACAGAATTGTTGCTGTTAAAATTCTTAAGGATGAATACCTTACAAATGAGGAGTTCCGTCGCAGATTCAAAAATGAATCGAAGGCAATTGCCGTCCTTTCTCATAAGAATATTGTAAAGGTTTTTGATGTCAGCTTTGGTGACAGACTTCAGTATATAGTTATGGAATATATTGAAGGTGTTACTCTTAAGGAATATATAGAGGAACGCGGTGTTATTGACTGGAATGAAGCACTTTATTTCAGTATTCAGATACTTCGAGCACTCCAGCACGCCCATGACAAGGGGATTGTTCACAGAGATGTTAAGCCTCAGAATATAATGCTGCTTGAAAACGGAACAATTAAGGTTACTGATTTTGGTATTGCTCGATTCAGTCATAGTGAAACCCGTACAATGACTGAGAAAGCAATCGGTTCTGTTCATTACATAAGCCCCGAGCAGGCTAAGGGTGAGCTTACCGACGAAAAGGCAGACCTTTATTCAATCGGTGTCGTTCTGTATGAAATGCTTACAGGTAAGTTACCCTTTGAGGCTGAAAGTGCTGTTTCGGTTGCGCTTATGCAGGTTAATAATGAGCCTGCTTTGCCTCGTTCAATTAATCCTAACATCCCTGTCGGCTTTGAGCAGATTACAATGAAGGCTATGCAGAAGAGTACCCGTGACAGGTATCAGACTGCATCAGAGGTTCTTTATGATCTTGAAGAGCTTCGGATGAATCCTTCGATTAAATTTGATTATCAGACATATTTTGTTGATGATGAGCCTACACGTTATGTAGGTAAGATTCAGGAAACGAGACGTCCCGTAAATAACAGAAATAATATTAACCGTAACAGGAGTGAGAATGTTCGTACTGTTCCTCCTTCACAAAATGTCCGTCGCAGGGTTGACGGTGTCAGGGAACGTGAAAGAAGTGTTGATACCGCTGTCGCCGTTGAAGAAAAGGGTGGATTGACAAACAAGACCATTGCTATTCTTTTCGGTGTCGGATTTCTTGTTCTTGCGCTTATTATCGTCGGAGTATTTTCTCTTCTTAAAAGTGACGGCTTTGCTTTAGGTGTTAAAAAGAAGGTTGAGGTTGCAAACTTTATCGGACAAAGCTATGAAGAGGAAATAAAGGATAATCCCGAATATAACGAGAATTTCAATTTTGAGAAGATATATGAGAGCTTTAGTGATGGTGAGGAGGGTACTGTTTTCAAACAGGATCCCGAAGCAGGCACCGAGGTTCCTAAGGGTACGACTATCCGGATTTACATTGTTCAGTCGGGTGAAAGCATAGCCTTACCTGACTATTCGGGTCGTGATTATCGTACAGTTTCTGATGACCTTGAATCAATGGGACTTGTTGCAAATCTTGTTGCCAAGGAAAAAGAGGATGTTGCTGTAAACTCTGTTATAAAAACCGATCCCGTCGCTGACTCAATGGTTCCTGTCGGTTCAACGGTTACCGTTTACTATGCCGTTTCTGCCAAGAATGATTCGCTTTTCAAGATGCCGTCTATTAAGGGCAAAAAGCTTGAAGAGGCCAAGAAAATCATAGAGGAAAAGGGCTTGAGTGTAGGCGAAATTGAGGTTGTTGACAGCACACAGAAGAAGGATGTTGTTATTGATCAGTCTCCTGTAAGCGGTTCTCCTGTCAGCAAGGGTGATACAGTTGACCTTACTGTCAGCTCAGGTAGATCTATTATTGAAAAAACCGTTTCATTGCCGACAAAGGTTGGTAAGGTTAATGTCAGGGTTACTGTTGACGGTGAGAATATCAAGAACGAGACAGTTGATACTAATACGACATCAAGCTATACCTTTGTTGCCGGTGGCGATAAAGCTAATACACCAATTAAGGTGTATATAGATGACCAGCTTTACTATGAAGCAATTGCTGATTTCTCCAAGAATCCCGGTAAATTAAGCAAGGAAAAGAATTACGATGTTTCATTTTATATTGATGTTGTAGGACTTCCTAAGGCTGATGCCGAGAAAGCGCTTCGTGCTGCAGGTTATAATAATATAAACTTCCAGAGTGCTCCGAGCACGGAAAAACCGGGTACTGTAATTTCACAGACACCCAAGTACTCAAGTGCTGCAAACCTGGATACTTCAACGATTATTGTGCTTACTGTTGCTGAGGAGGAGAAGACCACAAAGGCTCCCTCTACAACCTCTGCACCTGTTACTGAAGCTGATACAACCATAGAAACGGTGGAATAATGACAGATATTAATTTGAACGGTACTATAATCAAAGGCATAGGCGGCTTCTATTATGTAGAACCCGCCGGTGAAGTTTATGAGTGTAAGGCACGAGGAGCTTTCCGTAAAAAGAAAATATCTCCTCTGGCAGGTGATGATGTTAAGATTACTGTCAGAGAAACCGGTGAAAACACCATTGATGATATTTTACCTCGTAAGAACTTTCTTGTAAGACCTCCTGTTGCCAATATTGATACGCTTATTATTGTTTCGTCTGTTAAAGAGCCTGTACCCAGCTTACTTGTAATTGATAAGCTTACTGCTATTGCCGTTGATAAGGGAATTAAGCCTTGTGTCGTTTTCTCGAAAAGTGATTTGGGAGACACATCATACTATGAGGAAGTTTATACCAAAGCGGGTATTCCTGTAACCTCCGTGTGTTGCAAAACAGGTGAAGGTATCGATAATGTTAGAGATATGATAGGTGATGGTATAACTGTTTTTACAGGCAATACAGGTGTTGGTAAATCCTCACTGCTTAACGCTATTGATGAACGTTTTTCTCTTGCAACAGGTGAAATTAGTGACAAATTAGGCAGGGGTCGTCATACAACGCGTGATGTTACTTTATACCACGTAGGTAATGGCCTCGTAGCTGATACTCCGGGTTTTTCTTCTCTTGATATTGAGCAGACGGGGGATTTGATTGTTAAAGAGAACTTACCTTTTTGTTTTCCTGAATTTGAACAGTACCTCGGTAAGTGTAAGTTTACCTCTTGCTCTCATACTGTTGAAAAGGGGTGCCTTATTCTTGAGGCATTGGCAGAAGGTAAAATACATCCTGAAAGACACGCCGACTATGTGGCAATGTACAATGATGTCAAAGATTTAAAGGATTGGCAACTGTAACAAAAAAACAAATCACTCATATTATGTAGCAAAAGGAGTGATTTGTTTATGAAAGTTGTAGTGTGTCGCAGCCCTAAGTTTTTGAGTGGTATTCTTAAATTGATGTTTGGTATCAAAGATTGACGTTTAATACATAAAAACGGAGGCAACCTCTTTAGAGAAGTTGCCTCCGTTGTTTTTATAATTTACTGAAGAATTCATTGATTTCGAGTGCTTTACCGCAGGTCATAGGACCTTCGGTGCATTTACCAACATAGCAACTCGGACCATAAAAATTAAATACTGTTTTATCAGCTTCGCGAAGCTTTTTGAGCATATCTATGGCAAAATCACGGATTTCCCATTGTGCACGGTTGCAGGAACGGAGCTTCATAAACAGCAGCAGCTCTCTGCCGTTGATTGTTGTAACAATATCAAGTGTGTTACCGCTTAACAGTACATAGCCGAGAAGCTCCTCGCAAACTCCTGCTGATTTAAGCTCCTTATAAAGCTCGGCTGTTTTCTTGAAAGCTTCACAGTATCTTTGCTTCAAATCATCCTTCTGTCCGATTGTTTCGGGCAAAATGTGTCGTTCTCTGTCTGTCAGAGTAAGTGAAGGAATACCGATTGATTGCATTCTGTGTCTTGCAAAGTGAGTAAGGCAGGAGAGCGAAACGTTATTGATTCGGAATGTAAATGTTACAGCCTCAAGTGCTCGTTGTCTTTTTGATGAGATTACTTCTTTAATAATCTTTGCACATTCTGCTTCATCGGAGATGATTTCTTCAACCTGTGCTGTGGGGAGATTACAGCTCTCGATAAGTGCAAATCTTGAAATAGCCTTTGCCGCATCGGGAGTATAGCTGAGAAGCTCAACAGGCTCCTGTGATTTAATAAGCTCAGCGTTGGGTTTGTAATTGAATTTCGGTACATCCTGACAGCCGGGGCGTCTTGTTTCGAAATCAGTAAAAATACCGGGAGTTAATCTTCTTGCTTGTTCAAGAAGTGACTCGCCGAGTGCTTTTATCTCGGCAAAAGCAGATCCTCTGCCGTAAATCATAGCGTAAAGCATATTGATAAGCTCACGTGCGTTAAGTGTACAATAGAAGTTGCTGTAAAGAGAATAGGGGAGAAGGAATCTGGCATCCTCTTTGGGTATACCTGCGTTGATAAGTGCTTCGTACTCACCGTAAAGGTAATCCATATGAGCTATGTATTTATCCTGGATTGCTTTTGACTCAAAGTGGGGAATATAGTAACCTAATTTTGCGAAGTCAACGTAACGTCTTGATTTAACAGTGAATGATGCAAGGCGGAATTCAATAACAAACTGCTCAACAAGCACGGAAACATTCTGGAAAGCAAGGTTGAAAACTGTGTGCTCTACAGTTGATGTGTGTCCTGAGCGTGTAACCTTTGAAATAAGGTTTGCGTTTTTAGCGGCATCCTTAGACAAATCCAGTATTTCAAGTGCTGTGCCGGGTTGCGTGGATATTCTGCCCGAAGCTGCGGGTAATTTTTCTCCTGTATCGGTAAGTCCGATGATAATAGCCTTTGAATTTGTGTTAAATTCCGTATTCATAGCATATCCTCCGATATTTCTGATATAAACCTTTGTTAGTTTAACATATTATTTCGTCAAATTCAAGTCTGTATAGTGTTTTCGGTGATTTGCGTACCTTGTATGGGACTTTGTCCTTATATTGAACAACATCTATAAAATATATATAAATAATACTATAATTGTCTTGAAAAAAATGCTGTGTTATGTTATATTATTTATAATTATGGGTGAGTGTTGCCTTTAGAAGGCGGCATTGCATTTCGGGAGGTTATTTTATGGCAATTATCAAGAAAGAAGCATATTTTAATTCTTCGACGGGCGTCAATAAAATCCGTACTCTCATCTGGTCTGATGACGAGGTTGCTCCTGTTGCTGTTTTTCAGATTGCACACGGCGTGAGCGAGCATATCGACAGATATGATGATTTTGCAAGATTCCTCGCTTCAAAGGGCTTTGTAGTGTGTGGTAATGACCATATCGGTCACGGTAAATCTGTTGAGTCAGAAGCTGACCTCGGGTTCACTGCAGAGCGTGAGGGTTATCGTCGTTTTGTAGATGATATGCATATTCTTTATAACATTATTCACAAGCGCTATCCTGAGTTGCCGTATTTCCTTTTCGGACACAGTATGGGTTCACTTTGTGCCCGTGTTTACGCAAGTACATTCGGTCATGAGCTTGCGGGTCTCATTATTTGCGGTACAGCGCAGGTTCCCTCAGGTCTTGATTTCTTTATTGATACACTCGATAAGCTTACTGAGAAATTCGGACCGCGTACAGTAAACAGTACCCTTGCCTCTATGCTTAATAAGGTTTCATCTCTTTCGGTTCAGAATAAGACCTCTGACCTTGATTGGCTTTCTGTTAATAAGGAGAATGTCGAAAGGTATCGTGACGACCCGCTCTGCGGTTGTGAGCTTTCGCTGGCAGGCATACGTGACCTTGCTTCAATCGGTATTCTTGCGAGCGACAAGATGTGGCCGTCAACACTACCTTATGATTTACCCATAATGATTATATCGGGTGCTCTTGACCCCGTTGGTCTTAACGGCAAGGGTCCGATAGCCTGTTGTGACTCACTTGTTGAGGTTGGCATTGATCCCACAATTATCATTTATCCCTGTTGCCGTCACGAGATTCTTAATGAGGACTGCAAGGAAACAGTTTACTTCGATATTCTCGGCTGGCTTAACAGTATACTTTTTTAAGTTCAGGTGATTATTAGTTTTGCAAAAGAATTATTTTGTAAGTCAGTCTGACTTGATTGTTCAGAAAGAGTTTTCTGATAAGGTAAATCTGATTCTCTCAAGCAGATTTGTTGATAAAGCTCCCAAGGCTTTTGTTCATACATACGGTTGCCAGGGTAATGTGGCAGACAGTGAGCATATCAAGGGTATGCTTGTTGAAATGGGCTATACTCTTACGGATAAGGTTGAGTCTGCTGATTTTATTCTTTACAACACCTGTGCTATCCGTGAGCATGCCGAGGACAGGGTTTTCGGTAATGTGGGTGCTATAAAGAAACTGAAGAAGGACAAGCCTCATCTTATTATTGCTCTGTGCGGTTGTATGATGCAGCAAACTCATATCGCAGAAAAGATAAAAAACAGTTATCCTTTTGTTAACCTTGTTTTCGGTACACACGTTACACATAAATTACCTGAGCTTATGTTCCGACTTCTTACGGGTAAAAAACGTGTTTTCTGCATCGAGGAGAGCGACGGAGTTATTGCTGAAGGCTTACCTTCATCACGTGACAGCGGTGAAAACGCATGGTTGCCGATTATGTACGGCTGTAACAACTTCTGCTCGTATTGTATTGTTCCACACGTCAGAGGCAGGGAACGTAGCCGTGAGCCTCAGGTTGTTATCGATGAGGCAAAACAGCTTGTTGCCCAAGGTTATAAGAAAATAACACTCCTCGGACAGAATGTTAATTCTTACGGTAAGGGTTGCGACTTTGATGTTCAGTTTCCTGAGCTTGTTCGCAGACTTGATGCACTTGAGGGTGATTTTGAGTTTGACTTTATGACATCTCATCCCAAGGACTGCAGCTTCGAGCTTATTGATGTTTTGGCAGAGTCAAAACATTTTTGCGGACATCTTCATTTACCTGTTCAATCAGGTAATGATCGTGTCCTTAAGGAAATGAACAGGCACTATGACCGCAAGCGATATCTTGAGCTTGTGAATTATGCTAAAGAGCGTATACCCCATGTTGATTTGACAACGGACATTATAGTCGGATTCCCGGGTGAAACCTATGAGGAGTTTCTGGATACTGTTTCGTTGGTTAAAGATGTTGAGTACGGCTCAATGTTTACATTTATTTATTCTCCGCGTAAGGGGACACCTGCCGCAGAGATGCCTGACCCGATATCCAAAGCAGAGAAAACCAAATGGTTTATGGAGCTTTTGAAGGTTCAGGAAGAGATTGCCGCAAAGGCAAATACAAATTCATAAACAATGTTTCATTGTTGAAATTAAAATATATTATTAAGGAGTACACAAAATGACAGTAATTGAACTCACAAGACAGCTTGGCGCTGCACTTCAGGAAGATGCTCGTTACAAGGAGTACGAAGCAGCAAGAAAGGCAAACGAAGCAGATGCTGCTCTCAACGAGCTTATCGGCAAAATCAACCTTATTCAGCTTAATTATCAGAATGAGGCTTCCAAGGGCGAAGAAGCTGATCCTGCAAAAATGGAAGAATTTGCAAAGGAATTCGAAGAGACATACCGTGAGATTATGCTCAACGGCAATATGGTTAAGTTCGAGGCTGCTAAGACAGCTGTTGATGATATGATGAATGAGATTATGGGTATTCTCGCTTGCTGTATTGATGGTCAGGATCCTGCAACATGCACTCCCCAGCAGGAGCATCATTGCGACGGTAGCTGTGACAGCTGCGGCGGTTGCCACTAATCATTAATTATTTTAAGATTTTTCAGAGGCTGAGGTAAAAAATGGCTAAACTATCTCCTATGATGGAGCAATATTTCCAGATAAAACAGAATTATCCCGACACTCTTTTGTTCTTTCGTCTCGGTGATTTCTACGAGATGTTCTTTGATGATGCCAAGATTGCTTCAAAAGAGCTGGAGCTTGTTCTTACGGGCAGAGATTGTGGCCAGGAGGAGCGCGCACCAATGTGCGGCGTTCCTTTCCACAGCGCTGATTCCTATATCGCTAAGCTTGTCGGTCGCGGTTACAAGGTTGCCATTTGCGAACAGGTCGAGGATCCGGCTACTGCAAAGGGCATTGTAAAGCGCGATGTTGTAAGAATTGTTACTCCCGGTACGGTTATCGAGAGTAATATGCTTGATGAAAGCAAGAATAATTATCTTGCTTCGGTATTTTTGTCCGACAAAAATTGCGGACTTGCATTTATTGATGTTTCAACAGGTGAGGTACACCTTGACCGTGCCGATTCAGGTGATTCTGTGGCACATATTCTTAACAGACTCGGTTGCTATAATCCGAGCGAGGTTATTATAAACAAATACGGCGCTTCCGTTAAGTCTGTTATTTCATTTATAAAAAATCGATTGGGTGTTGATTATCAGATTGTTTCCGAAAATGATTATGATATCGACTCTTTAAAAAATCTTATTTATTCTCACATCTCGGAGAATAATAACAAAACTGAATTTGAAAATAACAGCTCCCTTCTGTATGCTTTCGGTGTTGCACTCCAATACCTCAAGGGTGTTCAGAAAAATGAGCTTGAAAATATCAGCGAGGTTGATTTCTATAACGAAAGTAGTTTTCTTACCCTTGACCTTACAGCAAGGCGTAACCTTGAGCTTACTGAAACTCAGCTTCGACGTGAAAAGAAGGGTAGCCTTCTCTGGGTGCTTGACCATACCAAAACCGCTATGGGTAAACGTCTTATCCGTAACTGGGTTGAGCAACCGCTTATAAATTACTCATCGATTATTCTCAGGCAGAATGCAGTTGAAGAATTGACTTCAGACACAATTCTCCTTGATTCTCTTATGAGCTATATGGGCGATATGTTCGATATAGAGCGTATTATGACCCGAATTGTCTATGGTTCAGCCAATGCAAAGGAACTAAAAACTCTGGGCAGAACCATAGAACAGCTTGGCAGTATAAAAGCGAGTCTTGCTGCTGCGAAGTCAAAAATGCTCTCGGGTATTTATGATGATATCGATTTGCTTGAGGATGTTTATGAGCTTATTAATACATCTATTTGCGATGACCCGCCACTTACAGTACGTGACGGTGGTATGATTCGTGACGGCTTCAACGAGGAGCTTGATACTCTCCGTGATATTGTAAATAACGGCAAGGGATATCTTAGTGCTGTTGAACAGCAGGAGCAAGAGAAAACCGGTATCAAGAAGCTGAAAATCGGTTATAACAGGGTTTTCGGTTACTATATTGAGGTTACTAATTCCTTTAAGGATTTAGTACCCGACCACTACATACGCAAGCAGACTCTCGCTAATGCTGAGAGATATATTACACAGGAGCTTAAAGAGCTCGAGTCAAAGGTTCTCGGTGCACAGGAAAGAATCGTAAGACTTGAATTTGAGATTTTCTCCGGTATCCGTTCGCAGATTGCTGCTCAGCTTGAGCGTGTCAGACTTACGGCTCGCGCAGTTGCTAATCTTGATGCACTTTGTTCTCTTGCGTTTACTGCCGTTAATAATAATTACACACGACCTGTTGTGGATACTTCGGACGAAATTATTATCGAGAACGGCAGACATCCTGTTGTAGAGTTGATGCTTGACGGTGCTCCCTTTGTTCCTAATGATACACAGCTTGACTGTCGCGGTAATCGTACGGCTATTATCACAGGACCCAATATGGCAGGTAAGTCAACCTATATGAGACAGGTTGCAGTTATTACACTTATGGCACAGATAGGTAGCTTTGTTCCTGCAAGCAGTGCAAAAATCGGTATTGTTGACCGTATTTTTACAAGAGTCGGTGCTTCTGACGATTTATCCGCAGGTCAGTCAACATTTATGCTTGAAATGACCGAGGTTGCTGATATTCTTAAGAATGCCACATCAAAGAGTCTTATCGTCTTTGACGAAATAGGCAGAGGTACATCAACCTACGACGGTATGAGTATTGCAAGAGCTGTACTTGAATACACCGCTGATAAAAAGAAAATTGGTGCAAAAACACTCTTTGCTACTCACTATCACGAGCTTACTGAGTTAGAGGATACTGTTGAGGGTGTAAATAACTTCAACACTTCCGTTAAAAAGCGCGGTGACGACATTACCTTCCTTCGCAGAATTGTGAAAGGTCCTGCTGACGGAAGCTACGGTGTTGAGGTTGCCAAGCTTGCAGGTGTTCCCAAAGCGGTTGTTGAGAACGCTAAAAAGATTCTTGCGACGCTTGAGTCACAGGTTCCTGTTAATATGACCCGTAAAGTAATTACCGAACAGGTTGAGGAAGATGAAATTCAGCTTTCATTTACATCAAGCGCATCGGATTCCATTATCGAAAAATTAAAGACCATAGATGTAAATACACTTACACCAATTGAAGCTATGACTGTCCTGTTTGAGCTTCAGAAGGATGCTAAGAATATATAATTAATATGTAAGGAGGTGGACGCTCTGTGGCTCGTATAAACGTATTACCAAAAGAAATTGCAGATTTAATTGCCGCAGGTGAGGTTGTAGAACGTCCGTCCTCTGTTATTAAAGAATTTGTTGAGAACTCAATTGATGCAGGTTCAAGTAAAATAATTGTTGAAATCAAGAATGGCGGCAAAACATTTTTAAGAGTTACCGATGATGGTTGCGGTATAGAACATGATGATGTGCGAAAGGCTTTCCTGAGTCACGCAACAAGTAAAATCACTTCTGTTAATGACCTTGACGGTATTGCAACACTTGGTTTCCGCGGTGAGGCACTTGCCTCTGTCTGTGCTGTTTCAAAGGTCGAGGTAATGACCTGTGTTGACGGTGCTGATTCAGGTACGCACTATATTATTGAGGGCGGTAACGAGGTTTTATTTGACGAAGTCGGCTCTCCCGTTGGTACAACTATAGTTGTCAAGGATTTGTTTTACAACATTCCTGCACGTTTAAAATTTTTGAAAAAGGATGTTCAGGAGGGCAACTACATCGCATCACTTCTTGAGCGTATTGCTGTTTCCAATCCTCATATTGCTTTTAAATTTATTCGCGACGGTAAGCTTTCCTTCCAAACACCCGGTGACGGTGATTTGAAATCTGCAATATATGCGGTTTTCGGTAAGGAGTTTACTTCGGGACTTTTACCTGTCAAGGGTGAGCATAACGGTATTACCGTTGATGGCTTCATAACAAAACCAACTGCAGGAAGAGGAAGTCGCTCAATGCAGACCTTCTTTGTTAACGGCAGATATGTTAAAAGCGTTCTTTTCTTGAGCGCACTGGAGCAAGCTTATAAGAACTCTATAATGGTCGGAAAATATCCGGGATGTGTTCTTTTTGTTAATATGCCTTACGAAGCCGTTGACGTAAATGTTCACCCGGCAAAGACCGAGGTTCGCTTTTATGATGAACGCAGAGTTTTTGAGGCTGTTTATAATAGTGCTCTCGGAGCGATAAATGATGATGTTTCGCGACCTCAGGCAGTTTTTAATACTGCAAGAGCATTTACCCAGCTGCAGGACAAGGGTGAGCAGCTAAAGCTTAATGATGCTGTTGCTCCTGTTAAAAAAGAAACAACACGTTCCTATATAATTAAGGAATTCGGTAATCCTATTACAGGAAATGAAACAACAGTTGCCTCGTCCGAAAAAGGCGAAAAACAGCTTGATTTTCTTAAGGACTCTTACCTTAAGCCTCAGATAAACGTTATTAAGACTGACGTTTCTCCGGCTTACGATGTTGTAAACTATGTATCTGCGGAAGAGACCGTAATTGAAACGAAAACTTTTGAGCCTGTTGCTGAAACAATACAAACTTCTGTTATCGAAGCAACAACAGTAACAGAAGAAAAAGTTGATATTGAAGAAAAAACAGCAACAGAAGCCACATCCGAAAAACCGAGCGTTGAGTACAGATTTATAGGC
This sequence comes from Acutalibacteraceae bacterium, assembly GCA_045532945.1. Lineage (GTDB taxonomy): Bacteria > Bacillota > Clostridia > Oscillospirales > Acutalibacteraceae > DTU089. The sequence goes on along the minus strand of JAZSGZ010000002.1, from coordinate 63,558 downwards.
GAAGCATTCAATACATACCTTATTGCCGAGCTTGAAAATAAAATTGTTCTTATTGATAAACACGCGGCTCACGAAAGAATATTGTTTGATGAATTCAAAAACCGTGGTGTCGGTGAGTCACAGATGATGCTTGTTCCCGTTGTAGTCACACTTTCTGCAGACGAATATTCTGCTGTTATGGATAATGTTGATTTACTTCGTCAATCAGGCTACGAAATTGATGATTTCGGAGACAGAAGTATTAAACTTTCCGCTTGTCCGCCACAGCTGGCTGATGAGAATCTTGAGGAAATCATTACCGAGCTTGCAGGTTATCTCGTTAATAATATAAAAACTCTGATGCCCGAAAAGCTTGATTGGATTTATCATTCAATGGCATGTCGTTCCGCAGTTAAAGCAGGTAATTTCACTTCAGCCTATGAGGCCGAACGTTTTGTGGGCAGGGTGCTTAACGATGAAAGCTTACGTTATTGTCCGCACGGCAGACCCGTTTTTGTTGAGATGACGAAGCGTGAGCTTGAAAAACAGTTTAAACGTATTATATAAAAACTTTTGATTTGAGGAGGATCGGCTTGAAAAAGAAGGCTGTTGTAATTGTAGGACCGACTGCATCGGGTAAAACATCACTTGGTGTGTACGTTGCCAAAAAATTCAACGGTGAAGTAATTTCAGCTGATTCTATGCAAATATACAAGGGGATGGCGATTTCTACCGCCAAGCCCACTCCCGAGGAAATGGACGGCGTAAAGCACCACCTTATCGACTTTGTAGAGATTACCGACAAATATAGTGTTTCCAACTATTGTGAGGATGCTCGTTGTTGCTTTGATGATATTACCTCACGGGGGAAGTTACCTGTTTTTGTTGGTGGCACAGGTCTTTACATTGATTCGTTTCTGACAAACACTCAGTTTCTTGAAAATGCCACCTCTCAACAGGTGAAGGAACAACTTAATAAAGAGCTTCAGGAAAAAGGAATTGAGGAGATGTATCTTGAGCTTAAGTCTGTTGACCCGGTGGCAGCAGAGCGTATTCACCCCAATAACACAGTAAGGGTTTTGCGTGCCCTCGAGGTTTACAGAACAACAGGGAATACGATTACAGAGCAAGCAGAAATGTCTCGTCTTGTTGAATCTGATATTGAACCACTGTATATCGGTATTACATATAATGACCGTGAGAAGCTTTATGACCGAATAAATCGTCGGGTTGATTTAATGGTTGAAAACGGTCTTATTGAAGAAGCAAGGGATGTTTTTTCAAAGGATATTTCACAGACTGCTTTTAATTCAATAGGTTGCAAGGAAATAAAACCGTATCTTGACGGTGAAGCAGCTCTCGATGAATGTCTTGAAAAGCTTAAAATGAGCACACGTCGTTACGCTAAAAGGCAGTTGACGTGGTTCAGAAGAAATGAAAAGATATATTGGCTTTATCCCGATTTACTCGGGGACAACCTTTACAACAAGGTTGATTCGATTATAGAATCTTATCTGGCAGGTGATGATGTTGGCAAAACAACGTAAAAATAATTCAACCAAGCTTATTTCAATAATACTCGTAATATCATTGCTTGCTTGTTATATTATTTATCAGGCTGTTATTGCTTCAAAGTCTGAGATGGAAACACAGTTTGCCTTGTATGAAACCGTGTACAAGACCATAAATACATCTGCATTTGCGGTCCGGGACGAAGCTTTTGTTTCTAATAATGCAACAGGAACCCGTGTTTCCTTTGCCTCCAACGGTGCTCGTGTGGCACGTGGTGATACTGTGTCTATTGTTTTCGATTCAGCTGACGATGCTGCCTCATATCTTAAAATTTCTGAGCTTGAGGAAAGTATTGCTCATTATACAGAGCTTTCGGGTCAGGCTAATTTTCAAACAATGAACATTGATTCTCTTACTATGAAAATAGATAATGAGCTTGTTGATTTTCTTGAAGCACGTGATAGCCGTGATTACAAAAAAGCTATTGATTCCGCAAGAGTGTTCAGAGATTCTGTTACAGGTAAGCAGATCGCTACAGGTTCAAATCTTGATTTTTCCAAGCAGCTTGCAACAATGCAGAATGAATTGGAAGCTCTCAAACAAGCTGATTATAAATATACTGAAATCAAGAGTGAAAGTGCAGGGTACTACATTCACGGCTCTGATGGTTTTGAAAACATTATAAAACACAGCGATATTGATAAAATAACCGTAAAGGATGTTGAGAACGCTCTTAAATCAAAACCAAGCAAAGTTAATCCTGATGTTGTCGGAAGAGTCGTAAGTTCTTTTAAATGGTATCTTGTCTGCGCAGTTGATACTGACGAAACTGTCAATCTCTCGTATGATAAAAAGATATATATAAACATTCCTTATCAGGGTGTAGAGCGATTACCTGTCAACCTTTATAAAATAGGTGACAGAACAGGTGATAAAACAATGCTTATACTTTCCTGTGACCTTATGAATGACTCAATATCCGATATACGAATTGAGGATATTGAGATTATTACCGAAGAATATCGCGGTTATAAAATACAGAACTCTTCAATCAGAACTGTCGATGGCGAAAAGGGTGTGTATGTTGTTCGCGGTAATCTCCTCGGCTTCAGAAAAATTCGTGTTCTTTATTCTACGGATAATTATAGTATCGTTGATAACCCGAATGGTGATTCGGATTACATAAAGCTTTATGATAAAGTTGTTACGAAGGGAGTTGAGCTTTATGATAACAAACTCTTGTGACGATACTTCTTATATAAATATCAGTGAAAATATCAAGGTGATAACTGATTCTGTTGCTGAGGCAACTGTGAAATCAGGCAGGAATCCGGGTGATGTCAGACTTATGGCAGTTACCAAGACCGTTTCATTTGATAAAATCAATTTTGCACTTGATAACTGCGGTATAGACTTAATTGGTGAAAATAAGGTTCAGGAGTTTTTATCTAAAAAAGACGAGCTTCACCTTGATGGAGTCGAAAAGCATCTCATAGGTCATTTGCAGACCAACAAGGTAAAGAAGATTTTGCCGTATGTTGATATGATACAGTCTGTTGACAGTGTTCATCTTGCAGAAGCGATTGACAAAACCGCAAAAAATCTTGGTATAACCGCTAATATCTTGCTTGAGGTTAATATCGGCGGTGAGGACAGCAAGACAGGCTTTGATAAAGGTGCTTTTATTAATTCTCTTCACGAGATTTCACAATTGTCATCACTCAGGGTTAAAGGTCTTATGACCATTCCTCCCATTTGTGACAATGATATGTTGCTTGAAAGGTATTTTGCTGATATGCACGATTATTATAACGAGATAAAGTCTATGAGCTTTGATAATTTTGACTTTGAGATTTTATCAATGGGTATGTCAGGGGATTTTTATCATGCTATTTTACACGGTTCAAATTTAGTCAGAGTTGGCTCCGCTATTTTCGGAGCAAGAATATATAACAAATAATTATAAAAGGGAGTTTTTACTATGGCATTGACAGATTTATTCAAAAAGTTTATTAACGCATCAGATGATGATTCATTTGATGATATCGATGATGTTGCAGAGGATAACATTGAAACCACAACATTCTCATCAAGCTACGATTCAGATTATGATGTTCCTTCAAGACCTGCAAGACAGCGCAGATCATCATATTCAAGTGATCCCAGCAGAGTTGTTGATATTCGTACAACAGCAATGCTCCAGGTAGTTCTTGTAAAACCCAATAATTTTGAGGATGCACGTGCAATTGCAGACCATCTTAACGAAAAGCGTACTGTTGTTCTTAACCTTGAGGCTGCAAGCAAGGATGTTGCACGCAGACTTATTGACCTTCTTAATGGTGTTGCTTACGCTAATGGTGGTCAGCTCAAAAAGGTATCCACAAATACATATATCATCACTCCTTATAATGTTAACGTTTCAGGCGATTTACTTGATGAGCTTGAAAGCACAGGTGTATTTTTCTGATAATATCTGATTTATCTGTTGAATGGGGAGATATTTATGTTGAAACCAAGTGAAATTAAAAACTATGAATTCAAGTCGGCAGGCAGAAATGCCTATAAGGCAGACGATGTCGATACATTTTTTGCTGAGGTTGTAATCAGCTATGAAAAAATGTATCGTGAAAACAGTGAGCTTATCAAAAGGATAAGTATGCTTGCAGACAGGCTTGAGCAATACAAGAATGACGAGGTTGACATCAAGCAGGCTGTTCTTAGTGCTCAGAAGGCTGCGGATATTATTATCCGTGATGCACAGGAATCTGTTGAGGATTCCAAGGCTGAGGCTGAGGCTATTCTTGCTGCTGCAAAGGGTGAGGCTGCCGTTATTAAGCAGGATGCGGAGAAGCAAGCTATTGTTGACTCAGATCTTCTTATGAATCTTGCTAAGGATAAAGCCGAGGATATAATAAATAAAGCCAAGGAAAAGGCACACGGTATTCTTATTGCCGCAAACAACTCAGCAAATGACAAAATGGGTGCGGCTAACAGAACCATCACAAGTGAAACACTTCACTATGATATGCTTAAAAAAGAGGTTTCCGAGTTCAGAGCTTCCATTCTTGCCCAGTACAAAACCCATATTGAGCTGATCTCCAGATTACCCGAGCTTGCAGTGGAAGAAGCTTCAAAGCTTGATAACAAAGAGGAGACTGTCAGCGATGTTGAGATTGATGAGCAATCTCTTGAGAACCCTGTGTTCGTTGAAGAAGAGCCTGAAAACACAGTCCTTGAGTTTGTTGTTGATGATGAGAATACCCGGGCTGAAGATGTTGAGTTCTCTGATTATAACTCAGATTCAGATGTCTCCGAAGAGGATGAGCTTGATGTAGGCGAGGATGTTGTAAAAACTACATTACCCTTTGATTTCTTTGGTAATGAGACTGAAATTGAGTTTGTTGATGATGGAGAACATGTTGATAATGTTCCTGTTGCTACAATTGATGAGGACGGTTCAATCGGATTTTCTCGCAGAAATCCCTTACCTTTGGATGACGCTGAAACCTACGAGGAGGCTTCTGAGCTTATACCCGAGTGTGATTATTCTTCTGTTGATGTATCGACCACAGACGATGTTTATCAGGATGTTTCAGAGTCAGCTGATGATATTTCGGATGATAATGGTTCTTCGGAAGATTTTGAGGATATTTTATCTTTTGATGAAGCATCGGATGAAGCTGATGATGAGCCGTCAGAAGGCGGAATTCTTAGTGAACATTCATCATACTCATCCTTCTTCGACTCAATTGAGAGCATTGATATAGATGATTTAGATGAAGAAAAACCTAAGCATAGAGGTTTTTTCCACAGAAATAAATGATAGCAAGGGGTTAAAATATGGCAGCGGTTTTGTCTGTGTTGCTTTGCCTTTTATTAATAGGTGGGGACCAGTTTATCAAATATCTTGTTGTTGAATACCTTAAGCCCATTGAATACGTTGACGTTATTGATGGCTTTCTCAGGTTCAGATATGTCGAAAATACAGGTGCTGTTTTCGGTTCTTTTGCCACACATACGGTTTTATTGACGATTCTTTCAATTATATTACTTGTTTTTACCGTGTACTTTCTTGTTACAAACAAGAGTAAATCAAAGTTGGTGAATTTTTGCCTTTTACTTATGATTTCAGGCGGTATCGGCAACATAATAGATCGTATCCGACTTCAGTATGTTGTTGACTATATTGAACCCTTGTTTGTTGAGTTTGCTGTTTTCAATTTTGCTGATTGCCTTATTACAGTCGGTGCTTTTGTACTCATAATCTATCTTGTAGTTGATTTGATAAAGGATATAAAAAAGGATAAATCACCCCAAGAGGATGATGCTGATTCTGATGACGAAGTATCTGAGGAAGGCAAGAAGACTCGTTTTGCATTTAAGCGTAAAGTGAAAAAAGCAGAGGTTGAGGGTGATAAGGAAGCAGTTGTTTTCAACGCTGTCATTGAAGGTGAGTCACCTGACGATGCGTTGAATGAAATTAAAATGGGTATCGAAACCAAGCCCGGAATTTCAGCTTCCGAAGATTCAGCAGAAGCATCAGCGGGTGAAGATGAAGAAGATGAGACTGTTATTGTTTCTCTTGCCGATAAAAACTCTGATATTTCAACCCGTGCATCCGAAGCTATTTTAAAAGCTGACAATGCTGTTAAAAAGGCAGATGAAATTATCAATACAACAAAGAACATAGAAAATGATATTGAAAATCTCAAGCAAAAAGCAGATTTGCTCTCTGCAGGTGTAAAATGTGATATTACGGAACATTCCGTTGATGCTCCCACAGATAATACGGATAATTCCGGTGCAGACACCGCCATAGAAGGTAAATCCAAAAAGCTTTCTATTGATTCCATTGATGATTTAGATTTTTCGTTATTTGAGTAATATTATGACAGATTTAGAGTTTACGGTGGGGGAGAATCACAACGGTGAGAGAATTGACAAAGCACTTCCTCTCATTCATAGTGACTTTTCCCGTAATTCCGTTCAACAGCTTATAAGTGACGGTCTTGTTAATATTAACGGTTTGCCCTGTAATAAGAAGACATCTTTAAAAACAGGGGATGTTATTAGTGTTCAGGTACCTGAGCCTGTTACCCTGTCTGTTGATGGTGAGAACATTCCGTTGGATATTGTTTATGAAGATGAGCACCTTCTCGTTGTTAATAAACCGAAGGGGATGGTAGTTCACCCTGCCGCGGGAAATTATAACGGGACACTGGTGAATGCATTGATTCATCATTGCGGTGATTCGCTTTCGGGTATAAACGGAGTAATACGTCCCGGTATTGTTCACCGTATTGATAAGGATACGAGCGGATTGCTTGTTGTTGCCAAGAACGACATTGCTCATAAAGGTCTTGCAGAGCAAATTAAGGAGCATTCGTTTACTCGTGTTTACAACACAGTTGTTGTCGGAAATGTAAAGGATGATTTCGGTACTATTGATGCTCCTATCGGCAGACATCCGAAGGACAGAAAAAAGCAAGCTGTTACAGACAAAAACTCCCGTAATGCCGTTACACACTTTGAAGTTATTGAACGCTTTAACGGCTTTACTTTCCTTAAGGTTACTCTTGAAACAGGCAGAACTCACCAGATACGAGTTCATATGGCATACAGGGGAACTCCTGTTGCAGGTGATGTTGTGTACGGTAACCCCAAAAAGACTTACGGTCTTGAGGGACAATGCCTTAACGCTTCAACTATCGGCTTTATTCATCCTGTAACGGGTGAGTATATGGAGTTTACTACAGAGTTACCGCAGTATTTTAAAGATTTTCTCAGGAGAATATCATAATGGCTACACCGTATAATGAGTGGTTGTTGGTTTCGGATATTGACGGCACTTTAAATGATAAACAATTTAATTTACCACCTGATAATAAAGAGGCTATAACCCGTTTTGTTAATAACGGCGGTCATTTTACATTGTGTTCAGGCAGAAATCTACAATCATTGAAAAAGCATTATGATAGACTTTCACTTGAAACACCCGCCATTTTTTCAAACGGTGCAGGTATATATGATTTTAAAACAGAGGAATACATATTTTTAGATACTCTGTCTGCAGAGTGTGAAAAAATGATTCTTGATATATTTCAAAAGCATATATTCACTCAGCTTACCGTATTCGGTGTTGATACAATATACCTTACCAAGCCAACCTGTTTTTACGGCCTTATTATTTCAAAGCTGGATAAACTTGATTTTAAGTTTTGTAAAAGCTTTGATGATTTACCAACCGGCAAATGGACCAAAGCTTCCTTTTTCGGTTCACCGTCCAAGGTGAAAAAAATACAGAAGCTACTGAAAAGTGAGAAGTATGCAGGGTATTTTGATTGCTTTCTGACTTCAAGGTTCACTCTTGAGGTTGTGAAATCAGGTGTTAATAAGGGTTCTGCGGTTAAGAAGCTTGCAGAGTATCTTGGTATCAATCCTTCAAATGTCGGTGCAATCGGTGATTACTATAACGACGTTAAAATGCTTCAATCCGTTGCTCATCCCGTTTGTTGCGGTCAGGCACCGGATGATATAAAAGCAATCTGCGAACATGTTACCTGTCATTGTAATGATGGTGCTGTTTGTGATTTTATAAATTATATTGAAAAAAACTATATTGCTTAACGGAGGTAATATTATGGAAAAAGTTTCCAAAATTGAGTTGGCAAAAATTGCCTGCAAGGTTCGTATGGGAATCATTGAAGGCACATTCAATGCCAAATCAGGTCACCCGGGCGGTTCACTTTCAATTACAGAGATTCTTACATATCTCTATTTTAATGAAATGAATATCGACCCTCAGAATCCTTCAATGGATTCAAGAGACAGATTTGTTCTTTCAAAAGGACATGCCGCACCTGCACTATATTCAGTAATGGCACAGCGCGGTTATTTCCCTGTTGAAGAGCTCAAAACTCTCAGAAAGGTTGATTCAAGACTTCAGGGTCACCCCAGTATGAAGTGCCTCCCCGGTATTGATATCAGTTCAGGTTCTCTCGGTCAGGGTATTTCTGCCGCTTGCGGTATGGCTCTTGGTGCAAAGCTTCAGAATGCTGACTTCCGAGTTTACACTATCCTTGGTGACGGTGAAATCGAAGAAGGTCAGGTTTGGGAAGCTGCAATGTATGCTGCCGCAAAGAAGCTTGATAATCTTGTTGCATTTGTTGATAACAATAACCTTCAGATTGACGGTACGGTTGAAGAGGTTAACTCACCCTATCCCATTCCTGAGAAGTTTGCAGCATTCGGTTGGAACGTGATCGAAATTAACGGCCACTCCTATGATGAAATTGAAAAGGCACTTGCAGATGCACGTGCTTGTGAGGGTAAGCCTACTGCTATTATTGCTCAGACAGTTAAGGGCAAAGGCGTTTCATTTATGGAAAATCAGGTTAACTGGCACGGTTCTGCTCCCAATGCAGAGCAGTATGATATTGCTATGAAAGAGCTCGAGAATGCTCTTAACGGATTGGAGGGTTAATAATGGCAGATGTAATTAAAGTTGCTACACGTGACGCGTACGGTAAAGCTCTTGTTGAGCTTGGCGAAAAGAATGATAAGGTAGTTGTTCTTGATGCTGACCTTGCAGCTGCAACCAAAACAGGTGCTTTTAAGAAAGCGTTTCCTGAAAGATTCTTTGATACAGGTATTGCAGAAGGTAATATGATGGGTGTTGCAGGTGGTCTTGCTACTACAGGCTACACAGTATTTGCAAGCTCATTTGCTATGTTCTCAGCAGGCAGAGCTTTTGAGCAGGTAAGAAATACAATCGGTTATCCTCACCTTAATGTTAAAATCGGCGCAACTCACGCAGGTATTTCTGTTGGTGAAGACGGTGCAAGTCACCAGTGCTGTGAGGATATTGCTCTTATGCGTTCTATTCCCGGTATGGTTATTATTAACCCTGCGGATGATATAGAAGCTCGTGCCGCAGTTTTTGCTGCAGCGGAGCACGACGGTCCTGTTTATATGCGATTCGGCAGACTTGCTGTTCCGAGAGTTTTTGACGAGGATTATAAGTTTGAAATCGGTAAAGCAGTAACTCTCAAAGAGGGTACAGATGTTACAATTATTGCAACAGGTCTTATGGTAAATGAGGCTATTGAGGCAAGTAAGGTCCTTGAAGCTGAGGGTATTTCCGTTGAGCTTATCAATATGCACACAATCAAGCCTCTTGACAAAGCCGCTGTTGTTGCAGCCGCAAAGAAAACAGGCTGTATTGTAACTGCTGAGGAGCACAATGTTATCGGTGGTCTCGGAGATGCCGTTTGTGATGCTGTTTGTGAAGATTATCCTGTTCCTGTTGTCAAGGTAGGCGTTGAGGATACCTTCGGTAAGTCGGGTCCTGCTGTTGAGCTTCTTCATATTTTCGGTCTTGATGCTGACAATATTGTTGCCAAAGCTAAGATTGCATTATCAAAGAAACAATAATTTACAATTAATTTGCTTTAATTATTGAATTTTTATTGAAAATATAGAATTATTGTGTTATAATTTATAAATAATATTGCAATATTTCTTGATAGGTAGGAGATTTTATGGCTAACTGTCCAAAGTGTGGTTACAAACTCAGAATTTGGGATGTTAAAGCAGATTGTCCCGAGTGTGGTGTTAACCTTGTTTACTTCAATCAGCAGGAGCGTCTTGCTGCCGATGCCGATAAGGCTGAGGAGGAGTACATCAAATTGCAACCCAAGATTGATAGAGTTAAGTTTGCTTTTGTCGGCACAAAGCTTTCAATTCTCAGATTGATTCTTCTTTTTGTGCCCATCGGTATGCTTTTCCTTCCCCTTGTTCATATAAAGGCGGACATTCCTTTTAATTCTATCGATTCTAATATTTCTATACTTAACCTTGCGATGGATGTTGTCGCAAAGATGGAGTTCGGTATTCTTTCCGCTGTTCCTGTTTCTGCAATGATTTTCTATTTTGTTGCGATTCTTGCGATTTTCATTGCCGCAATTTTCGGTATCCTTAACATTCCCTTTGTTTCCGTATCTTGCTCACCCAAGGGCTTCAAGAGAAATGTTAAGCTTTCATCCTGCGGTATTGCTTTTACTCTTATCAGCATTATTTCTTTCCTTATTATGAATGCACAGCTTTCAAAGCAGTTCGGAGAAATGTATTCAGGTAATATCAGCTTTGGCGCATTCCTTGTTATTCTTGGTTTTGTTGCAATTATTGTTGTTAACGTACTTATCAAGAAACAGAACGCTCCTGTTAAATATAAGGATATTTCAGAGTATGTTGAGCGTATTGCACAGCGTAAGATTGAAATTGCTGAGATGGAAGCTCAGGCAGAGGCAATTCGTAAAGAGTACAGAGAAAAACAGAAAGCCACTTCTTCTGCAAAATAAAATAACCAAAAAGCATCGATTACTTTTTGTTTTCGATGCTTTTAAAATTTAGAGGATATAATGGAACAAGTATATATTTCAGAAAAAACTAAATTACTTGATGAAAACGGTAATGTTTTGAAGCCCGGTTACTGTGAATATAACCGATATATCTATGATCGTTCTGCCATAAAGGCTCGTAAAGGGCGTATTAAAGAGTGGGATTATTATCAGATATCTGATGATACACATACCGTTCACTTTAATATTTTTGACGTCTCATTTGTCGGCTCCTTTTGTTTTTCAATTTTTAATCGTGAAACGGGGGAGAAGCTGGAGAAAATAGGTGCAACCTTATTTACTGACGGTGCAATAGGTCTTGAGGAAAACACAAATAACCCCCACATTGTTACTTTTGATGATGGGGTTGTTTATGCTAAAATTATATATATCAACGGACAAAGAAAGTTATATTCAAGATTTGAAAAAAATAAGGTTAAATATGAAATGGAGTTCATTCTTGAATGTCCGTCGGATCTTCAAAGTCTTGTGCTTGCGGTTCCGTTTAAGAAAAATAAATATTTTTATCATAATCAGAAAACAAATTCAATGATTGCTTCCGGATATATAAAAGCTGATGGTGCAATTATTAAAGAATTCAAGAGAGAAAACAGCTTCGGTATTCTTGATTGGGGCAGGGGTGTCTGGCCCTATGCCACAAAATGGTATTGGGGTAATGGTAACTGTCATTTACCCGACGGTCATATATTCGGCTTTGAAATAGGTTGGGGCTTCGGTAATATGTCGTATGCCACAGAGAATATGTTGTTTTATGACGGTATTGCCCATAAAATCGAAGAGGTTTATCTAAAAAAAGATGATAAAGATTTTATGAAGCCGTGGGTGTTTACATCTAATGATGGCAGATTCGAGATGACAATGACACCTACTTATGATAATTTCACATCCAGCAGATTAGCTTTAGTAGGTAATATTTGTCATCAGGTGTTCGGTAAGTGGAACGGTACCGCAACGCTTGACGACGGAACTGTCATCGAGGTAAAGGATATGCTTGCTTTCTGTGAGTTTTCTGATTATTTATGGTAAATAAATAGCTCGGCTACCAAAAGGTAACCGAGCGTTTCTTTTTATACCCCGCCGTGCCGGATGCGATAATAGTAACCTGCTTTCAGCAGGTGGGTGTCCTCTCGATAGATTCACGCTCCCTTCGTCCGCAGAAGCGGGAGGTCTGCAATAGGCTACCGAAGCCGGACTCCCTTTAATTTGTCATAGGGTTAGTATTAGTCGCATTTATCGAACACCGCAGGAAAAATATTGTTTGTTTTGATGCTTTAATTATTCATCGAACTCAAAAATATCAGCAAGTCTCTCTTCAAACGCATTACCGATTTTATCAAAGAGAGCTTCGTCCTCAATGGGTTCAAGGTATGTTTCTCCGTCAGCATCCTCAACAACAGAAAGAATGATGAGCTCGCCGTCGTCATCAAGGATTTCTTCAGCATCCTGATAAATGGGGAGCAAGGCAACAAATCTGCCTTCATCTGTTTCGATTCTGTCTAATTCTTCGAAGATGTGCTCCTCACCGTTTTCATCAACAACGGAAACAATGTCGGGATTGTATTCTTCGTTTATGTTATTGTTTTCATATTCACTCATATCTGTTTATCCTTTCGAAGTATCTTTATAATATTTTAACCTTATTGATTGTATAAGTCAACAGTATTATTCTGTAATTTCAATTGACCAGCTGAATGTTTCAGTCATACCGGGCTCAATTGACATAATACCACGCTTTTCTGATAAATCAGCTTTCTTGTCGTAGTTGTCATTAACTCCCCACCATGGCTCAATGCAAACATAAGGTGCACCGGGTTTTGCCCATATTCCGAGTAAGGGTGATTTGAAGCTGAATTTCACCTCTCTGTCGTGATTGTTGCTTTTGAGTGTAACTGCATCTGATTCATAGTTGCTGAGTATAAGAGCATCGTCATTGAAGATATCCTTTGTGATAATAACCTTATTTCCATCCATTTCAACAGGGAATTTTTCTTCAATCAGAATAGAGTCGTGGTCGATTCTTTCTGTTGTAAGTGAAGTATCGTTGTTGAATTCAAGATAATCACCAATTTCACAGTTGAAAGCCGGGTGGGCACCGAATGAATAATACATTGTTTCGGTGCTGTTGTTTGTTACTGTGTGGTCAACTGCAAGACCTGTTTCTGTGAGAGTGAATTTAACCTTTAATTCAAAGTGATAAGGATAAATTGTAAGTGACTCGTCATCATCTGTCTGTACAAATGTGAGAGAGTCGGCAGTACTTTCCTTAAGTGTAAAGGGCTTCTTTCTGACAATACCGTGCTTAGGCATAGTATATTCTGTACCCTTAAGGCGATACTTATCATCAAGTAGTCTGCCGATTATGGGGAAAAGAATAGGGGACTGACCGTACCAATATTCGGTGTTTCCGTCCCAGATAAACTCAAATCCGGTTTTCTTTGATTTGAGTGAATTTAACTCAGCACCCATTTCCTTGACTGCTAAAGTGAAATTGTCATTTTCTGCTTTAAAAATCATTTTATTTCATCCTTCATAACAAAGGCACTACCATGCACGGTAATGCCTTTTAATTTGTTATTTAATTATATAATAACAAGTATGCGATGTCAATTATTAGCGGTTTATTTTGCTTTTTTCTTTGAAAGAATGATATTAACAATAATACCGAGTATAAGAGCGCAAGCGATAGATGTAAGTGTAACCTTACCGATAGCAAGAGCAAGTCCGCCGATACCTGCAATAAGGATTACGGATACTGTGAAAAGGTTTGCGTTGTCTTCAAGGTCAACCTTCTGAATCATCTTAAGACCGCTGACTGCAATAAAGCCGTAAAGAGTAATGCAAACACCACCCATTACACAGCCGGGGATTGAATCAAGGAAAGCAACGAAGGGTGAAATGAAAGAGATGAGTGTAGCGATGATTGCAGTTGTTGTAATTGTTACAACAGAAGCATTCTTTGTAATAGCAACACAACCAACTGATTCACCGTAAGTGGTATTGGGACAACCACCGAAGAAAGCACCAACCATTGAACCTACACCGTCACCAAGAAGAGTTCTCGAAAGACCGGGCTCTTCAAGAAGGTCTTTTTCAATGATAGAAGAAAGGTTCTTGTGGTCTGCAATATGCTCAGCAAATACAACAAATGCAACGGGTACATAAGCAACTGCAACAGTTGCAATATATGTTGCGTCAAGGTTTTTAATTTCTTTAACACCTGAAAGGAAAGTGAAATCAGGAACCTTAAAGAATGTTGATAAACCAACACCGTTTTCTACAAGTGCCTGGAACGGTGCAAGGTCAAGAACGATGAGGGCATCGTTACCTGTTGTAACACCGATAATAGTGAATACACCTGCAACAGCATAGCCTGCAAGGATACCAATGATAAAGGGGATAAGCTTTGCCATCTTTTTACCGTAGGTTGAGCAGATTGTAACAACAATCAGGGTTACAATTGCACAAACGAGAGAAACCCAAGCATTTGTAGTCATAATGAATGAGCCGTTTCCGTCCTGAGCGGCGTAACTAACAGTATCTTTAATTGCAGCACTTGCAAGAGAGAGACCGATAATTGCAACTGTGGGACCTATAACAACAGGAGGCATCAGCTTGTTTATCCAGTTAACACCTGCAATTTTAACAATAACAGCAATAACAACATAAACGAGTCCTGCGAATATTGCACCAAGGATAATTCCGAGGAATCCCATCTGAGCACTTGCGGCACCTGCGAATGCAGCTAACATTGAACCGATAAATGCGAATGATGAACCAAGGAAAACAGGGCTTTTGAATTTTGTGAAAAGCTGATAAACAATTGTACCGATACCTGCACCAAACAATGCTGCAGATGCGGACATGCCGTTACCTACGATCGCAGGAACAGCGATTGTTGCCGCCATAATTGCAAGTAACTGTTGAAAAGCAAATATAATCATTTGCCCGAATTTAGGTTTGTCTTCCACATTGTAAATAAGCTTCATAAACTTACCTCCACAAAAAAATTTATTTATGCCCGCAGGCTTAAATACTATATAAATTAACTGATGTTTGTCCGTCTGTCCGGTTAAGCATTACCGAAATTAATTCATTGGCAGAGGTGGGAACATTTTTACCTACGTAATCTGCCCTTATGGGTAATTCACGGTGACCTCTGTCCACAAGTATGGCAAGCTGAATACTCGATGGTCTGCCAAGGCTGAATATTGCTTCAATTGCAGCCCTTACGGTACGTCCTGTAAATAAAACATCGTCAACAAGAACAATATCCTTACCGGTAACATCAAAGGGCAGAAGCGGTTTTATTACCTCAGGCATAATGTGTGCTTCAGTTAAATCATCGCGGTAGTGATTAATGTCAAGCTCACCGACAAGTGGTTTACATCCTTCAAAGCGATTGATGTTTTCTGATAAAGCTTCTGCAATCGGAACCCCACGTGTTTTTATTCCGATAAAAACTATATTGTCTATTCCTTTATTGCGTTCAATTATTTCGTGTGATATACGGATTAAAGCTCTGTTAACAGCTGACTCATCCATCAATTCAGATTTAAAATTCATATTTAACCTCAAAAAACGACCTTGTCCGAACAGACAAGGTCGCACGTTTGCTACTGTAATAATAACCTTATCAATTCACAGATTGATTTAAAAGTTCTATAGTACAATAGTAATATTATTTTTAGGTTTTGTAAATAGTTTAATTGTCAGAAATATGTCGGTAATATTTGTGAATAATTACATATTCAGAAGAAAATTAAAGCATATATACACCGGATTCAAGCTCAACGATTTCACGGTCGTTTGTTTTGATGTATCTGTAAACAGGCTCATCAAAAGTTTTGTAATCCTGTACGGTGTAATCCTTAAGGTTTACTGTTCGTATTTTGCAGGATTCATAGTTGCAAATATAAAGAATGTTGTCATAAACAGATATTGCAACAGGATGAAGAAATGCCGTTGATGCATCTCCGCCGATTCTGAGAACAATTTTCTCAGTGGAAGGGGAATAACGAATAATACTGTTGTTGTCGGGAACAACACACCAGATGTATTTACCCTCGGGTGCGACACCGCTTACAGGACAATCCTTGTAAAGAAGGTCGCCTGTCCAGTAAAGCTCACCTTTATCGTTGAACAAACCGATTTCTCCGCTTGCATAAGTTACTGCAACGTGTTTGTTGGGCAGAACTGCGGCATTACAGTAAAGAAAATCACTTAATTGCTCTGCAATTTTCTCGAAATTATCACCGAATTTATTTAAAAGATATGCACCGCGTGTACTTGCAGTAGGTCTTTCAAGCTTCACATCATATGTGAAAAATGAAACCTTGGTTGTACCGCTTGGTAAGGTATCCTTACGTGCAACAATAATACCTTTTGTGAAAGGAACGATATCAACAATATCGATATCCATCAATTTTTTCATTCTACCACACCTGTTTCGGAAAGCTTATTTATCTGATAACAAAGAGTCATCAACGAATCTCCTAAGTGTACATTTTCAACCGCAACGTTATCATAACGGCTTACAAGGTCACACTGGGTGAAGTTCCAGAAGCCTTTGATACCTAACTGTACAAGTTTGTCTGCGTTTTCTGCCGCATATTCAGCAGGAATACAGAGAATTGCAACCACGGGCTTTTCCTTCTCGCAGAACTCATCCAAAGTAGCGGAGTCCATAACCGTTCTGCCACCAACTTTTGTGCCTACAACAGCAGGATTATTATCAAAGATACCGATTAAATCGAACCCACGGTTTTCAAAGTGAAGGTGAGTGGCGATAGCGTGACCGAGATTGCCTGCACCAATCATAATTGCCTTGGATTTTTTATCAATACCTAATATCAAGCCGATTTCATTATATAACTGCTCGATGTTATAACCATAGCCCTGCTGACCAAATCCGCCGAAGCAGTTTAAATCCTGTCGGATTTGAGATGCAGTCAGACCCATTCTCTGTGATAATTCTTTTGATGAAATTCGCACAATGCCCATATCTTTGAGTTCTTCAAGATATCTGTGATAACGGGGTAATCGCTTGATTACAGGTATGGAAACCTGATTGTTATTTTTCATCATATACCGTCCTATCAATTTAAAGTCTGGAGAGTATCCATAACATATTTACCGAACTCCTCGCAGGTACAACCGTTGTCACGACCTGTGATTGTGAGCTTCTTTTCGGTAATCATACAAATATCGAGTGCTTTTTCGAGCTTGTCAGCTTCTTCCTGTTTGCCGATGTGTGAAAGAAGGAGTACGGCTGCTCTGAGCATTGAGCAGGGGTCAGCATACTGACCGCGACCCTCTTTAATCATACGGGGAGCAGAGCCGTGGATTGCCTCGAACATAGCATACTGCTTACCGATGTTTGCACTGCCTGCAGTACCTACACCGCCCTGGAATTCAGCAGCCTCGTCAGTAATAATATCACCGTAAAGGTTGGGAAGAACAAATACCTTGAAATCTGTTCTGCGCTTTTTGTCAATAAGCTTTGCAGTTGTGATGTCAATGTACCATTCATCTGTTGTGATTTCGGGATAGTCCTTTGAAATCTCCTTGCAAAGATTAAGGAACTTACCGTCAGTTGTTTTGATAATATTTGCCTTAGTGATGATTGATACTCTGTCCTTTTTGTTGTTACGAGCATATTCGTAAGCAAGCTTTGCAATACGCTCTGTACCCTCTGTTGTTGTAACAACGAAGTCCATTGCAAGCTCACCGTCAACGTCAACGCCCTTTGAGCCTACTGCGTAAGCGCCCTCTGTGTTTTCACGGAAGAATGTCCAGTCAATTCCTTCTTCAGGGATTTTAACAGGTCTTACGTTTGCGAAAAGGTCAAGTGCCTTTCTCATTGCAACGTTAGCACTTTCAATGTTGGGGAGCCCGTCTCCCTGCTGAGGAGTGGTTGTTGGTCCCTTAAGGATAACGTCACAAGCCTTAAGCTCTTCCATAACGTCATCAGGAATAGCCTTCATAACCTTTGCACGGTTTTCGATTGTAAGACCGTCGATGTTTTTAAACTCGATTTTACCTGCATCAACATCCTCTTTAAGGATAAACTTAAGAACGTTTGCAGCTTCGTTTGTGATAATCGGACCGATACCGTCGCCACCGCAAACACCGATGATTATTTTGTCAAGAGCTTTAAAATCCTTGAAATCTTTTGTTGATTTGATCTTCTGGTTACGCTCGTCCTGTTCAATAAGGAGCTGTCTGAATTTTGCGAGAGCGTTTTCAATCTGTACTTCTGTCATTATTTGTTTTCCTCCTTGGTATAATCGAGCAAGCCGCCTGCTGTAAGAATGTCAATCTGTCTTTCAGATACGTCACAGATAAGCTTGTATTCTTCGTTTTTGGTTTCGTTTTTAAGAGTGATTTCTTTGCCTGCCTTAAGCTCTGCCTTGATTGCGGGAAGAGTAAGCTTGTCACCAACTGAAATCTTGTCATAATCGTCAGCGTTTACAAAGTTAAGGGGCAGAATACTTGCGTTTACAAGGTTCGCCTTGTGAATACGTGCAAATGACTTTGTAATAACTGCCTTAACGCCTAAGTAAAGGGGAACAAGTGCGGCGTGCTCTCGTGATGAGCCCTGACCGTAGTTATTACCGCCGATAATTATGCATGAGCCTGCCTCCTTACAATGCTCTGCAAAGTTTTCGTCACACTGACGGAAGCAGAACTGTGAAAGGTAGGGGATATTTGAACGGAAGGGAAGAATCTTAGCACCTGCAGGCATAATGTGGTCTGTGGTGATGTTGTCCTCAACCTTAAGCACTGCAGTAGCTTCAATTGAATCTGCAAGAGGGCTTGTCTTGGGGAAGGGCTTGATGTTGGGTCCGTAGTAAACCTCTACTGCATCTGCCTCTTCCTTTGTTTCTGCAGGAAGCTCAATCATATTATCATTAATAATGAATGATTTGGGAAGTGTTACAGAAATATCCTCTGTGCAGGTTGTAGCGTCTGTAAGAACACCGGTTATTGCAGAAACCGCGGCTGTTTCAGGGCTGACAAGATAAATCTGTCCGTCTGCAGTACCGCTTCTTCCCTCGAAGTTACGGTTAAATGTGCGGAGTGAAACACCTGCTGTCTTGGGTGACTGACCCATACCGATACAAGGTCCGCAAGCACTTTCAAGAATACGAGCACCTGCATCAATCATATCTGCAAGAGCACCGTTGAGAGCAAGCATATTGAGAACCTGCTTTGAGCCGGGTGCAATACCAAGTGAAACAGAAGGATGAACCTTTTTGCCCTTAAGGATTTTTGCAACCTTCATCATATCAAGAAGTGATGAGTTAGTACAAGAACCGATAAGAACCTGGTCAACCTTAATCTGACCGATTTCAGCAACTGATTTAACGTTGTCGGGCATGTGAGGCATTGCAGCAAGGGGTTTAAGTGCGCAGAGGTCAATATCAATTACACGAGAATATTCTGCATCTTCATCGGGAAGAAGCTCAACCCAATCCTGCTCACGGCTCTGTGCCTTCATAAAATCATAGGTGATTTCATCTGAGGGGAAGATTGATGTTGTAGCACCAAGCTCGGCACCCATATTTGTAATTGTTGCTCTTTCGGGAACTGTAAGTGTTTTAACACCTTCACCGCCGTACTCGATAACCTTACCAACGCCACCCTTGACGCTGAGAATTCTGAGAACCTCAAGGATAATATCCTTGGCAGCAACGTAAGGTGAGAGCTTACCTGTGAGATTAACCTTGATAACCTCGGGAACAGTTATGTAATAAGCACCGCCACCCATAGCAACTGCAACGTCGAGACCACCGGCGCCCATAGCGAGCATACCAAGACCACCACCTGTAGGAGTGTGGCTGTCAGAACCGATAAGAGTTTTCCCGGGGATACCGAATCTCTCGAGGTGTACCTGGTGACAAATGCCGTTACCGGGGCGTGAATATCTTACACCGCGTTTTTTACATACGGTCTGAATGAATTTGTGGTCATCCGCATTTTCAAATCCGGTCTGAAGAGTGTTATGGTCAATATATGCAACAGAGAGCTCTGTTTTAACCCTGTCAATATCCATTGCCTCTAATTCGAGGTAAGCCATTGTACCTGTAGCATCCTGAGTAAGAGTCTGGTCGATTCGAATACCGACCTCATTACCGGGAGCATATTCACCGTCAACGAGGTGATTTTTGATAATCTTCTCACATAAAGTAAGTCCCATTTGTTCATCCTCCAAAACTTGTTCAAATTTTTAACAAAGGTATTTTAATATATTTTCTTCCCTTTGTCAACGAAATAACAAATAATACATTATATATTTATTTAAAATAAACTGTGACAAATATTGCACTTTTTTGTTTATTGTGCTATTATTAATAAGTTAAAGAGGGTTTTTCGGGTACAATAAACAATGGTGATGTTTTATGTACAACGATTTATTTTCTTTTTATGATTTTGATGCACCTGTTCCGACAGGTGATGTTCCTGATAACTCGGACGACGGTGACAATGTTTACGAGTCTGTCGGAAACGACGGAAGTGTGACTGTTTGCAAGAACGGCAAATACATTCACTGTCTGACAATTATCGGGCAGGTTGAGGGGCATTACAGCTCTCCTGCAAATACAAAATCCACCAAGTATGAACATATCATTCCTCGTCTTGTTGCTGTTGAAGAGGATGATAGCATAAATGGCTTGCTGATTATTCTCAATACAGTTGGCGGTGATATTGAAGCCGGTCTTGCAATCGCGGAGCTTATTGCAGGAATGAGGAAGCCCACAGCCTCTCTCGTACTCGGGGGGAGTCATTCTATCGGTATTCCGCTTGCTGTAAGTACAGATAAATCATTTATTGTTCCGACTGCTTCTATGACTGTTCATCCTGTCAGGATGAATGGTGTTGTTCTTGGTGTTCCTCAGACGTTACTTTATCTGAAAAAAATGGAAGAGCGTGTTGTGGATTTTATTACGCGTAACTGTAATGTTTCAGCTGAGCGTTTTCGTGAAATGATGCTCAATAATCAGGAGCTTGTTTCTGATTTCGGTACAATTCTTGATGGTGAAAGTGCCGTCAGAGAAGGTTTGATAGATTGCATCGGCAGTTTAGGGGATGCACTCGATTATTTGGATTCTACGGAGGTATGATTATGAATGTTTTGGAGGCTTTGATACTCGGTATAATTCAGGGTATAACGGAGTTTTTACCTGTTTCAAGCAGTGGACATATGTCGTTGTTTACTCACTTTGCAGGTATCGAAACTCAAACGGCAGGTCTTTTTTCTGCCATGCTACATATAGGAACACTTGTTGCAATACTTGTAGTTTTTTATAAGCCTATATACGAGCTTTTTGCAGAGTTTCTGCTTGTTGTAAAGGATATTTTTGCGAGGAAATTTACTTTTAAATTCAGTAAGATGTCCGGTACAAGGCGTATGCTCTTTATGTTTATCATTTCCTGTGTTCCCTTGCTTTTTTTGCTTATACCTATCGGTGAAGGCAGAAATATTATGGATGCTGTTGGTGTTTTCGGAACGGATGACAGTATTAAAGCCGAAGGAATCTGCTTTATGATTACCGGTTTTTTACTTCTTCTCGGTTCTTTTACTGCCGAAAAAACCAAAAAGTTCCACGGTGTTACAACATCCAACGCATTTCTGATCGGTGTAGCACAGTTGTTTGCAGCATGCTTCCCGGGAATTTCTCGTTCGGGTTCAACGATTTCGACTGCTATGTGCTGTCGTATATCACGTAAGGATGCAGTCCGTTACTCCTTTATATTGTGTATTCCTGCAGTTCTTGCAAGCGGTCTCGTTGAGTTAAAGGATGCTATGGAGGTAGTTGAATTTATCCCGATTCCCTCACTTCTTGTGGGTGTCGTAACATCTGCTGTCGTAGGCATTTTCGGAATCAAGCTTCTCGAGGTTCTTGTTAAGAAAAATCTTTTTAAGTATTTCGGCTTTTATTGTCTTGGTTTAGGTCTTGTTGTTTCCGTTATCGGTACGGTAGAAGTATTCATAAAATAAAAGGAGTTTTTAAGTTGGCTCAGTCTAAAAAAACAGGTGCTTCAAGGGGTAAGAGTACTCAGACCAAAAAAAGCACGCAGAATAAACAGACCAAGAAAAATGATGCTAAGAATTCATTGTTCAGCTCCGAGCATAAACAGATCTTCGC
Organism: Acutalibacteraceae bacterium; assembly: GCA_045532945.1. Taxonomy (GTDB): domain Bacteria; phylum Bacillota; class Clostridia; order Oscillospirales; family Acutalibacteraceae; genus DTU089. Next base: position 41,498 of record JAZSGZ010000002.1, on the reverse strand, counting down.
CTTTATTGGTTTCTTTTTGTCTTTGTTTATGATTGCTGTTGTCCTTATAGATGCAGACAGCATATGGGGAGCGTTACGCAATTTTCTTTTTGGCTTTTTCGGTGTGTTTGCTTACATAATGCCTTTCTTCTTTTGCTTTATTTCTGTTGTTTCCGCAATCGGAAGGGACTCCAGAAAATATAAGTTCAAGGTTACGGAGTGTTTTGTAGTATTCTCTCTGTTTGTCGGATTTTTACACATTGTGAATTCCAATCCCGAGCTCGGCTATTGGGAGCAGGTAGGGGAGAGCTACAATGTTTTCAAAATGTATGACGGTAGTGGTATGCGCTACGGCTACGGTGTTTTCGGTGCTCTTGTAGGCGGTATACCTATGCTGCTGACGGGCTTTAATAAATTGGCAGCAGGTATAATTACAATAATTCTGTTGCTTGCTCTTATAATGGTCTTCAGCGGTACATCTATTCTCAAGCTTCTTCAGGCACTCAGAGGACCTGCTGAAGCAGTAACAGAGTATGCCGAGGAAAAGATAGATGATCTTAAGGTTACATATGCAAGCAATAAAGAAGAGCGCGCCGAAAAGCGCGAGCTAAAAGCGAAAAATGCTGAAAAAAGTCGTGCCGCGTCAAAAAAAGAGCAGATAAGCCTCGATATTCCTCTTGATGACGAGGTGTATGAGGATGTGGGTGTTGATCCCATTCTCGGTGACAATGAACCTGAAAATGTCACTGCTGACGATATTATCGGTCTTTTGAATGAAGATAATATTACTGAAGAATATACCTCTCTTGCTGAAATGAGAGAATCACAACCCGAACCCGAACCGGAGCTCATAGAGTTTGTTGATGTCGAGGATACCATTGCGGTGGATTCTGCAACAGGTGAAGTTCTTGAGGATAATCCCGTCCGGGATACGGTTCCCCAAGAGTCGGATGCTGCTGATTTTGTTGTGCCGGAACCCGAGCCTGTGAAGGTTTATGAGCTACCGCCCGTTGACTGTCTTGATGCGCCTAAGCGGAATTCAAAGGCAGGTAGCGGAAACGAGCTTCGTGAGAAGGGTGAAACTATTGTTAAAACTCTTGCAAGCTTCGGTGTTGGTACAAGAATTGTTGAGATTTGCCAGAGCCCATCTGTTACACGCTTCGAATTACAGCCCGAGCCCGGCGTTAAAATAAGTAAAATTACCGCTCTTGCAGATGATATTGCAATGAATCTCGCTGCATCAGGTGTGCGAATTGAAGCACCCATTCCAAATAAAAATGCTGTTGGTATTGAAGTTCCGAATGCCGAAAAGGCAATGGTTACTCTCCGCGAGATTATTGATAGTGATGCTTTCCGTAATTCCAAATCAAGGCTTAACGTTGCCCTTGGTCGCGATATTCAGGGCGAGGTAACCTGTGCTGACCTTGCAAAGATGCCTCATTTGCTTGTTGCAGGTACAACAGGCTCAGGTAAATCAGTCTGCCTTAATACAATGATTATGAGCTTGCTTTACAATGCTACTCCCGATGAAGTAAAGCTTATTATGATTGACCCTAAGAAGGTTGAGTTTACTGTTTATAAATCAATTCCTCATCTTCTTGTTCCCGTTGTTGCAGATCCTCGCAAGGCAGCAGGCGCACTTTCCTGGGCAGTTGCTGAGATGGACAAGCGTTATGCATTGTTTGCAGATAACGGTGTTCGTAATCTTCAGGGATACAATACTTATGCAGCTTCAAACAATCTTCCCAAGATGCCTCAGATTGTTATAATTATTGATGAGCTGTCTGACCTTATGATGGCAGCTTCAAATGAGGTTGAGGATTCCATCTGCCGTCTTGCACAGAAGGCGCGTGCCGCAGGTATGCACCTTATTGTTGCTACACAGAGACCCTCCGTTGATGTTATCACGGGTCTTATCAAGGCAAACATTCCCAGTCGTATTGCATTTGCGGTTAAGTCACAGATTGACTCACGTACTATTATAGACACTCAGGGTGCCGAAAAGCTCCTCGGTAACGGTGATATGCTTTATTGCCCCGTTGGTCTTTCAAAGCCCGTTCGTGTTCAGGGTGCTTACGTTTCCGATGATGAGATTGAACGCGTTATTGAGTTTGTAACATCACAAGGGGATGTTGAGTACGACGATTCTGTTATGCAGGAAATTGAAATTAAGGCAAGTCAGAGCGGCGGAAAGAAGAAAGGTGCCGAGGTTGTTGTAGAAACAGGCGGTGGCGGTGAATATGAGGATGAGATGATTCCTAAGGCCATCGAGGTTGTTGTTGAGGCAGGAATGGCATCCACCACACTTCTTCAGCGTAAACTGAAGCTTGGCTATGCCCGTGCCGCGCGTATTGTTGATGAATTGTCTGAGAAGGGAATTATCGGTCCCTTTGAGGGCAGTAAACCGCGTAAGGTGCTTATTACAAAGGAACAATGGTATGAGATGCAGGCGAATTCCTCGGTAAGTGCTCCGAAACAGCTTTCGGTTGATGATTTACCGGTACAACCTCAAGCTCAACCCGAAGCACCTTCCGTAAATATTTCGGAAAATCATAATTATTTCGGTTCTGATACAAACACCGATTCAGGGGATTAATATGGACATTTTTGTTGAATATCTTGACGGGGATTTTGCTGTATGCAGACTCCCTGATAAACAAAAAAATTTAATTAGATTACCTTTGCGGGATTTGCCTGAGGGGACAAAAGAGCTTGAGGTTATTTCAATGAGGGATAACGGTAGCTTTGTTCTTAATAACTACGCAAAGGAAATCAGAATGAAAAAAATCAAAGCATACCTTAAATATAATAAATATTGCTTTGATACTCGAAAATAATTTACAAAAAAGTATTGCATTTTTTGTATAAAGGTGCTATACTTTCAAAGTTAAAAAACTCACGCAGGGTAGATTACAGATGTCGTGTGCACTTTTGTGTGGTATCTGTGAGTCGAAGCCTTGCGGCGGTTTAACAAAAAGGAGGACAAAATTATGTCAGTAGTTTCAATGAAACAGTTACTCGAAGCAGGTGTTCACTTCGGACACCAGACCAGAAGATGGAACCCCAAGATGGCTCCTTATATCTTCACTGAAAGAAATGGTATTTATATCATCGACCTTCAGAAGACAGTTAAGAAGCTTGAGGAGGCTTACACCTTCATCAACCAGATCGCTCAGGAGGGCGGCGAAGTTCTCTTCGTTGGTACAAAGAAGCAGGCTCAGGAGTCAATCAAGGAAGAAGCAGAGCGTTGCGGTATGTCATTCGTAAATGCTCGTTGGCTCGGTGGTATGCTCACAAACTTCAACACAATCCAGAAGAGAATCAAGAGACTTGCTCAGCTCAACGCTATGGAAGCTGACGGTACATTCGAGCTTCTTCCCAAGAAGGAAGTTATCAAGCTCAACCTTGAGAGAGAAAAGCTCGAAAAGTTCATGGGTGGTATCACAGAGATGAAGAAGATGCCCGCAGCAATGTTCATCGTTGACCCCCGTAAAGAAAAGATTGCAGTTCTCGAAGCAAAGAAGCTCGGTATTCCGATCGTTGCTATTGTTGATACAAACTGTGACCCCGACGAAATCGATTATGTTATTCCCGGTAACGATGATGCTATCCGTGCAGTTAAGCTTATTGCAGGTGCTATGGCAGATGCTATCATTGCAGGTCGTCAGGGTGAGCAGACAGTTGCTGAAGAGGCAGAGGTTGCTGAGGAAGCAGCTGAATAATTAAATATTCCTTAGGGAGGATTTTAACTATGGCATTTACAGCTTTAGATGTTAAAAACTTAAGAGAAAAAACAGGCGTTGGTATGATGGAGTGCAAAAAAGCACTTACAGAAGCTGACGGTGATATGGATAGAGCTTTTGAGATTCTTCGTGAAAGAGGCCTTGCAGCTTCTGAGAAGAAGGCAAGCAGAATTGCTGCTGAAGGCGCAATCATCGCATACACAGATGAGGATGCAAAGGTAACAGTTCTTCTTGAAATCAACTCTGAAACAGACTTCGTTGGTAAGAACGAAAAGTTCCAGGAGTTCGGTCTTAACGTTGCTAAGACAATTGCAGCTAACAAGCCTGTATCTGTTGAAGCACTTGCAGACCTTGCACTTGTTGGCTCTGACAGAACAGTTACAGAAAACCTTAACGACCTTATCCTCGTTATCGGTGAGAACCTCAAGATTCGTCGTTTCGAAATCGTTGAGGGTGATGTTGTAACATATATCCACGGTGGCGGTGCAGTTGGCGTTGCTGTTAAGTTCGAAACAAACCTCAGTGACAAGGCTGAATTCGTTGCTATGGGTAAGAATATCGCTATGCAGGTTGCAGCTATGAGCCCCTCATACCTTAGCAAGGAGTCAATCTCAGCTGACGAGCTTGCAAAGATGAAGTCTATCACAATTGATAGCTCACTCAACAAGCCCGATTCACTTCCCAAGCCCATTCTCAATGCACTCTTTGAAAAGGCTCTTGCAGATAACCTTTTCAGCGCTGAGGATGCTGCTGCTTACGAAGAGAATAAGAAGAGCCCCTATCTCTTCAACTTCCTTTCAAAAGAAGCAGTTGCTACACTTGCACAGCTCGCTATTGCAGGCAAAGAAGAATATGTTGAAAACAAAATCTTCGCAGGTGCAGTTGAAGGTCGTATCAAGAAGCAGATCAAAGAAACATGTCTCCTTGAGCAGACATTCGTTCGTTCAGACCTCTTTGACGGTTCTGTTTCAGGTTATGTTGCAGATGTTGCAAAGAAGACAGGTTCTGATATTGCAGTTGTTAACTTCATTCGTCTTGAAAAGGGCGAAGGTCTTGAGAAAAGAGAAGACAATTTTGCTGACGAAGTTGCCAGCATGATGAAATAAGATTTCAATTTTGGGCGGCTTTCGTATGAGAGCCGTCCATACCACTTTGAATACGAAAACAAGGCATATTGCCATAATATATTAACAAGCCGTAAGGCAATCTATATATTGGAGAGATTACTATGGAAAGAAAAGTCGGTACAGTTTCAAGAGGTATTCGTTGCCCCATTATCCGTGAAGGTGACAATCTTGTTGATATCGCGGTAACAAGTGTTATTGAAGCTGCTGAAAGCGAAGGTTTCGAGCTCAGAGACCGTGACGTTGTATCACTCACAGAGTCAATCGTTGCCCGCGCACAGGGTAACTATGCAAAGGTTGAAGATATTGCTGCAGACGTTAAAGCAAAGCTCGGTGGCGGTACAATCGGTGTTATTTTCCCCATTTTGTCACGTAACCGTTTTGCTATCTGTCTTAAGGGTATTGCAATGGGTGCTAAGAAGGTTGTTCTTATGCTCAGCTATCCCAGTGACGAGGTTGGTAACTCTCTTTTAACCTATGACCAGCTTGATGATGCAGGTATCAACCCTTATTCTGATGTTCTTTCACTTGAAAAGTACAGAGAGCTTTTTGGTGAGAATAAGCACGAATTTACAGGCGTTGACTACGTTGCATATTATTCAGATATTATCAAAGAAGCAGGCGCAGAGGTTGAGATTGTTTTTGCAAATCAGGCAAAGACTATTCTCGACTACACAGATTGTGTTCTCACTTGTGACATCCACACAAGAGCAAGAACAAAACGTATCCTTAAAGCCGCAGGTGCAAAGGTTGTTTGCGGTCTTGACGATATTCTCAGTTCTTCTGTGAATGGTGGCGGATGTAACGAAAAGTATGGTCTCCTCGGCTCAAACAAATCAACCGAGGATACAATCAAGCTTTTCCCCAGAGAGTGTCAGGGTCTTGTTGAGGAAATTCAGGCTGAGTTCCTCAAGAGAACAGGTAAGCACATCGAAGTAATGGTTTACGGCGACGGTGCATTCAAGGATCCTCAGGGTAAAATCTGGGAGCTTGCTGACCCGGTTGTTTCTCCCGCACACACACAGGGTCTTATTGGTACACCCAATGAGCTTAAGCTTAAGTACCTTGCAGATAACGACTTCAAGGGTCTTTCAGGTGCTGAGCTCAAGGAAGCTATTTCCAAGAGCATTAAGGCTAAGTCAGATAACCTTGTTGGTAATATGGCTTCACAGGGTACAACACCCCGTCAGCTTACAGACCTTATCGGTTCACTTTGTGACCTTACAAGCGGTTCAGGTGATAAGGGTACACCCATTATCCTTGTTCAGGGCTATTTCGATAACTACACAGACTGATTTTAGTTTGTGATTATATAATTGGAGGCAAAAAATATGGAACTTGTAAAACGTCCCGACAGTATGGAAAGAATTACAACCAAAGCACTTGCAGACAAGTTCATTGATGAGCAGGTTGCCGCAGTACGCGCTCAGGTTGGCGACAAGCAGGTATTACTTGCACTTTCTGGCGGTGTTGACTCATCAGTTGTTGCAGCACTCCTTATTAAAGCAATCGGCAGACAGCTTGTTTGTGTTCACGTTAACCACGGTCTTATGCGTAAGGGTGAAAGTGAACAGGTTATTGAAGTTTTCGGCAAACAGCTTGATGCTAACCTTATTTATATCGATGCTACTGACAGATTCCTTGATAAGCTTGCAGGTGTAAGCGAGCCTGAGAAAAAACGTAAAATCATCGGTGGCGAGTTCATTGAGGTTTTCAATGAAGAAGCTAAGAAGCTTCAGGGTATTTCCTTCCTTGCACAAGGTACAATTTATCCTGATATTCTTGAAAGTGACGGCGTTAAGGCACACCACAATGTTGGTGGTCTCCCCGAGGATATGGCTATGGAGCTTGTTGAACCTGTTGCACTTCTCTATAAGGATGAGGTTCGTGTTGTTGGTTCTGCACTCGGTTTACCCGACGAAATGGTTTACCGTCAGCCCTTCCCCGGACCCGGTCTTGGTGTTCGTTGCCTTGGTGCAATCACTCGTGACAGACTTCACGCTCTCCGTGAGGCAGACGCAATCCTCAGAGAAGAGTTTGACAAAAACGGCCTTGCAGGTAAGGTATGGCAGTACTTTATTGCTGTCCCCGATGTTAAGAGCGTTGGTGTGCGTGACGGCAAGAGATACGAAGGCTGGCCCGCAATCACCCGCGCTGTCAATACAACAGATGCTATGTCTGCAACAATTGAAGAAATTCCTTATGCACTTCTTCACCACATCACAGACCGTATCACCCACGAGGTAGAAGGCATCAATAGAGTGCTCTACGACCTCACACCGAAGCCCATCGGCACAATTGAGTGGGAATAATACCAACTTAATACAATGTATTTACAATAGTAGACAGTGGTTTTCATTGTCTGCTATTGTTTTTATTGCACCTATTGTTTTGAGTGTATTTATTATTCATGGTAGTGCTACAGAAATTGTAAATTACGACATAATTTATAATTAACCGAGAAATGTGGTAAGGAGTTTACCGGCTCTCTGTTCTGCTTTCTATGTTGGTAGAAAAATTTGTATTTTTTTGATATAATAATAGAAAAATTATGCAATGCAACTGTCGGTTGACGAAATTCAAGCCGCTGTTTGGTGGTATGTAACTTACAGAAAAGTTATACTTGGTTCATCAGATGAAGATATGCTACCTGTATTATCAAGTGGAGGTATAGAAAGATGATTTTAGCTGATAAAATAATCAGACTTAGAAAAAAGAATGGATGGTCACAAGAGGAACTTGCTGAGAAAATGAATGTGTCCCGTCAAGCAGTATCCAAATGGGAGGCTGCACAAACCACACCGGATTTAGATAAGCTCCTAAAACTTGGAAACTTGTTTGGAGTGACAACCGATTATTTGCTGAAGGATGAAATTGAGGATGAAGAATTTACGGAAGAGATTGATGAATCACCAATCAGAAAGGTCACTCTTGCTGAAGCTAATGATTATATAGAACAAAGAAAGGATGCTTCAATCAAGATAGCTGCTGCAACATTCTTGTGCATTCTATCCGTAATTCCGCTTTTGCTTTTGGGTGCTGTGAGTGAACTTACCTCATTGCCGATATCAGAGAATGCAGCAGTTGGAATAGGTGTTGTTTCGATTTTTCCTATTTTAGCGATTGCTGTTATAATGTATATTAGTGTTGGATTCAAAAATGCACCCTATGAGTTTCTTGAAAAAGAATCATTCGAAACAGAATATGGTGTTACCGGATTTGCAAAGGAAAGACAAAAATCATATCGAAATACTTATATGAAATACAATTATATTGGGGTTTGTACCTGTGTATTATCGCCTGTTCCACTTTTGTGCGGAGCATTTACGGAGAATGAATTTCTTACCGTGATTTTACTTTGTGTTTCGATGCTGATAGCGGGAATCGGTGCAATGTTTTTTATTGTTGCAGGAGTTCGGTGGGCAAGTATGCAAAAGCTACTTAAAGAGGTTGAATTTTCCGATAAAGGAAAACGAAAAAACAAGATTAGCGAAACTGTTGGTACGGTTTACTGGCTTTTGGCAACCGCCATTTATCTGTGTTGGAGCTTTATAACAAACGATTGGCACATTACTTGGGTTGTATGGCCGGTTGCAGGTGTTCTGTTTGCAGGAGTAGAATTTATTTGTAATTTGTGGTTGGATAAATACGAGAAAGATTAATTATGATGTTTTTGCAGTAGCATATTATTTGACTGGAGATTATTCAAAAAAATTGATCTTTGTCTGTTTACTGTGTATAATATGATTATCGGTGTGGCAATACTATTGCAACGAAAAATCTAAAAATTCATATTATATGGATAATACAGATAATGTGAATTCCACAAAGAAAACGCTTATACAGAATTGTTTAAGTTATGTTTTTCGGGAGCGAGTGGGAATAAAATTAATTTAAGTAGTCCGTTTTTCGGGCTACTTTTTGTTTGTAAATTGAGTCTGTGTATGATATAATTGTTCTGTAAATTTATTTGGAGAGAACTGATATGAAAATAATTGCAACCGACTATGACGGCACATTGAATCACAACGGTATTGATGATAAAAAACGCCTTGCAATCAAGCAATGGCGCAGTATGGGTAATCTGTTTGGTGTTGTCAGTGGCAGGGGAATCAAGTCCCTTCTTGAGGTTATTGAGGATAAGGATTTTGAATACGATTTCCTTATTGCTAATAACGGTGCAATAATATTCGATAAAGAGCTTAATATTCTCGCAGAAACACGTTGTGACGGTTCATACGCTGTGCCCCTTATTTCTGATTTATTTGAGTGGGGCTGTACCTATGCAAATATTGATAAAGAGGTTGCTGTTCCTGTTCGCTCAGATGAGGTGGCTTGTGAGGAAGGGGAGTGCACTTTAGAAGCCCTGCCCACTATTACATATTTCAATCAGATAAGCACGTGGCTTAACACCGCAGAAGAGGCTGCAGTTGTGGTTAAAAAAATCAACGGTAAGTATAAAAATGTGCTTAATCCCTTGCAAAACGGCACTTGTATTGATATTGTCCCTGCTTCTGTTAACAAAGCCCAGGGGATATATGCTCTCCTTGACGTTGTTGGCGGTAAATATGAGGATGTTATTGCTGTTGGCGATAATATTAACGATACTCATATGATTGCTGAATTCCGCTCCTACGCTATGGCTAACGGTGTGGAAAGCATCAGGATGCTTGCAGATGAGATAACTGAAGGTATAACTGAACTTATATATAAAGAAATGTGATAAAAAACAGCATATTCCTCTGCAGATAGGAATACGCTGTTTTTTTGTTTGTTGTTATTTTCTGATACAATCTACGCAGGTGCTTTCAGTCAGCATAATTTCAAGCTGTAGCGTACCACCTTCATTGAGATAGTGCATATTTGCGTCGGTTGCTCTTGCGACATAGCCTTCACCTGCAATAACAAAGTAGCCTTCCATTTTTGTTTCTTTTTTGTCTACGATAGCAGTAATGATAATACCTGATTCATTTTCTTCCCAGGTTGCATTTTTATCGTCCTTGAAAACAGCTGAGCCGTCATCATTAAGCGTACAAATCAGGGAATTATCGGCATCTGCGTTATACCACGCGCCGATATATTTGCTTTCCGCATATTTTCCGGGGAGCTTCTGTGTTGTTTCGGGTGTTGTTGTCTCTGCTTCGGTTTTGTTGCCGTTACAACCTGAAAACAGGGCTACAAAAATAACCAATACAATTAATAAAAGGGTAATAATTAACTTTTTCATATAAAGCCTCCGTTCTTTATTTGTTGTATCTTATTCTGTTGCTTTCGGGCTTAAGCTCATCAATGTGCGGTGAAACAGTTTTGATGAGATCATCCGAACCGCTGACAAATAAGCTGTATTTTACAGAAGGGGCATATTTTTCAATAAGTGATTTTGTAATAAAACCACGTTCACTTTTGAAAATACGCTCGTCACTAAGTACCATAACAAATTTAACGTGCTTGTTTTGTGACAGTTCCAGAAATCTGTCTGCCATTATAACATCACTATGCTTTCTTGCGGCGTAAATGACCGTTAAATCAATGTTAAGCGTTCCGTCACACACAGACTCTGCCATTGCCAAAAACGGCTCGTAGGCGGTGCTGTCGCAGATTGCAACGATATGGTTGTTGTCACGTATAGCCTGATAGTAAAATTGTCCGTACGGTGCAGAAGCCTTTAAATGAATACCGCTATCGTTATTGTTGAGTATGTAGTCCCATAGCGGGCTGTCTGTATTTTTATCTATTATTATGACGTATTCATTATTAACCGCACGGGAAGGTGATGAGCATATTGTCTGAGTTATTGCAGGGTTATTTTCAATAAAAATATCAATTTTCTGTCCCGGTCTGAAATTAGCAAGCTTTGCTGTGCCTGACTCAGTGTCAGGCTCCAGACATAATATAACAGTGCTTTTACTTAATTCCTCCGCTTGCTTGATTTTAAGGTGCTGGATTGAGGGGTGCAACGCATTTGCAACAGCATTAACTGTGTAGCTTGCCATTAAGGGTGTTGTGGGTGCTACATCAATTATACCTTTTCGCAAATCAGGAAGCTCCGTAAAATTGCGTTTATCCTTCATTGCTGAACGTACAATGATTTTATCACTCATTTACAGCACCTCCTTCATCGGCAATATCACACAATGTAGCGTAAGCGGTGTTTCTGCCACTTGCTATTGATGCACCGACACCATTGAGTTGGGTTCCCCATGCACCGCAAAAACGAAGTCCGGGAGTGTCATTATCCGTTTTTTCAGTCATAAAGCGTGTGATTATGTTGTCCCAATCATAAGCGAAGTAACCGTGTGTAACGCCCTGCGGTGAGTTTGTGTATCTTGCAAAGGTTACAGGTGTGCTGACCTCTAATTCTTCGATATAATCGTGTATATTAATACCTGTTGCGGTTTCATAATTTGCAATCAGCCTTGCAGCAAGCATATCTTTTTCGTTGAAATAGTCCTCGGGCTGTATTTTTGCCCAACAGTCGTCTGTGTAAATAGTTGAAAGGCGGAGTATTGTTGTTCCCTCAGGCGAACATTCGGGGTTTGCGATATTGAGACAAACAGCCTCCTGTGCATTATTTGTTTCAATTGTACTCATAAGTGTGAACTGGTCAGAAGAATCTGCTTCATCAGTTATTATAGTCCGATAGTCCTCAATACCCAATTCCTCAGGTGAGCGATTCAGACCAAGGTAAACACAAGCACTTCGGGCACCGAATTTCCTTGCATTTGTGCGTTTGACTGCACTTTCAGGCAAACTCTCTTTGTCAATGTATTTTGCATATACTACGGTTGGTGAACAGCTGCAGATTATATGCTTGCAAGGATAGCTTTTACCCGATTGAGTATCAACACCGCTTGCGTGATTATTTTCAAACAATATACGTGTTACGGCATCGTTATAAACAATCGTACCGCCGTATGATATGAATTCCTTTAAAAGTGCATCTGTAATTGATGAGCTTCTGTTTGCCGGTATCTGTGAGCCGTATTTTATGTACGTGTACAGATAAAAAATATAGTGTGTGAAGCTGAACCTGTCGGAATCAACACCAAAGTGCATCCACATAGCATTGAGGATATCGATTGCGCCCTGAGGTAATCCTATAGCATTAAAAACTTCATTTGTTGAGTAAGGGGATGTGTGAACAAAATTATAATATTTTTTAATGATTTGCTTTATTTCTTTGCGTGTGAAATCTCCATCTATGCTCTCTATTTCCTTGAGTGCTTGTTCGATTTCCTCAGCAACAGAGAAGAGCCTTACCATTGGTGCTTTACTTCCGGGGACGTAGTGTTCCACAGCATTTACGAAGTTATCAATGCCAAAGGGCATAATAACGTCAATATCCTTGCCATCACGGTTTTTTGTGATAAGGCGGAATGCTTCGGGTATATCAACCCAATCAATTTTATCAGAAATTTCATAATCATCAAAAATTCGACGCAACTCACCGACCCCGGGGTCTTTTGTAAAACCGCAGAGGTGTGTAAGGGTGGTATCAAAAGTAAAACGTCCTCGTGTAAAGCTTGCAGTTAAGCCACCGGCCTTGCTACCTCGTTCAATTACAAGGACTTTTTTACCTTCTTTTGCAGCACAAAGTGCGGCGGATAAACCGCCGCAACCTGCACCTATAACTATAATATCATAGTTCTCAGACATAATCAGTTAATCTCCGAAAGCTTAACGGGTCTGCCTTCGTTTGCTGATTTTTCAGCTGCGAGGGCAATTTTTACTGACTGAAGACCTGCGTGAATACCAACAGGTGTTTCCTTATCATTTATACAGCAATCAACAAACTGTCTTACTTCTTCTGCGAATGAGCCCATATATCTCTCAAGGAAGAAGTAAAGGGGCTTTTCACCTGTAACATCGTTAGCATCTGAGACAACTGCAGTTGAAAGTGTATCATTAGTTGTTGCAACCATACCCTTTGAGCCGAAAAGCTCTGCTCTCTGGTCGTAGCCGTACATAGCCTGACGTGAGTTGTCAATAACTGCGAGTGCTCCGTTTGCCATTTTCATTGAAATTATTGCAGTATCGAAGTCACCGTATTCACGAATACCGGGGTTGATAAGAGCATCGGCATAAACATAAAGCTCCTCAACGTCACTGTTTGTAAGGAAGCAAGCCATATCAAAATCGTGAATTGTCATATCAAGGAAGATGCTTGCTGCACAGTAACCGACAGGTGGTGCCTGAGGGTCGCGTGATGTGATTTTGAGAATCTGTGCATCACCGATTCTGCCGTCATCATAAGCCTTGCGAACAGCAGCAAAATTGTGGTCAAAACGACGGTTGAAGCCAACCTGGAATTTACACTCGGGGTGAGCCTTGAGAGCTTCTGCAATTTCAAGAATTTTATCAACTGTGTTAGCAAGGGGTTTTTCACAGAAAACGTGCTTGCCTGCATTGATTGCTTCAATTGAAATCGGAGCGTGAGTGTCTGTTGATGAACAAACAAGAACTGCATCAATTGTTTCATCTTCAATGATTTTCTTGTAATCTGTATAGATTTTTTCTACACCGAAGCCCTCGCAGAAAGCCTTTGTTTCATCATTCATAAAGGGGTCAGCAATAGCAGTTACAACTGCATTTTTTACATTGTATGAGATAGATTCAAGGTGAACCTTGCCGATGCGTCCTGCACCGATAATACCGATATTAAGCATATTAGTTATTCCTTTCAGATAATATTCAATCAGATTGTGCCGTCCCAGGTTGAAACCTCGGTTTTCTTTATTTCATCCTCATCAAACCAACGGGTGGTTACACATTTGCTCTCTGTAAAGAAGCGGTAAGCATCCTTACCGAGGCAGTGCAAATCACCAAAGAATGAATCCTTGTGACCTGAGAAGGGGAAGAAGCCAATCGGAACGGGGATACCAACGTTAACACCAACCATACCACCGTCTGTATGACGTGTAAATTCGCGTGCGTAGTGACCGTTCTGTGTGAAGATTACTGAGCCGTTTGCATAGGGATTGGAGTTCATAATCTTAAGACCCTCGTGGAAGTCCTTGCAACGCTTAACGCAAAGAACGGGACCGAAAACCTCATCTCTGCCGATTGTCATATCCTCAGTAACGTGGTCAAAGATTGTGGGACCGACAAAGTAACCGTTTTTGATTTCATCAGGCAACTCGGGATTTCTGCCGTCAAGAACAAGTGTAGCGCCTTCCTTAACGCCTTTTTCAATGTCGGCAACAACTTCGTCGTAATGCTTTTTATATGTAACAGGGCCAAGCTTTGAGGTTTTATCAACAGATTTGCCGAGCTTAATCTGTGAAGCCTGTTTTTTGAGCTCTGCAACAAATTCGTCAGCAATAGATTCTTGTACAACAACGCAGGAGAGAGCCATACAACGCTGACCTGCGCAACCGTAAGCAGAGTTAATAACACCGGCAACGGTTCTTTCAATGGGAGCATCCTCAAGAATAAGTGCGTGGTTCTTAGCCTGACAAAGAGCCTGAACTCGCTTACCTGCCTTAGCAGCTCTTTCATAAATGAGCTTACCGACAGGAGTGGAGCCAACAAATGTAATACCCTTGATATCAGGATGGTCAAGAAGTGTATTAATCTCATTTCTTGAGCAGGTTACAACGTTAACAACACCGTCAGGAACACCTGCCTCCTTATATATTTCAGCAAGTCTTAATGCTGTACGGGGGGTAAGTGATGCTGCTTTAAGAACAATTGTGTTACCGCAAGCGATACAGGTGGGAGCCATCCAACCAAAAGGAATCATAGCAGGGAAGTTAACGGGAACAATACCTGCAAAAACACCCATAGGCTCTCTGTAAAGAACGGTATCAAAGCCTGATGAAGCATCCATTGTGCTTTCACCCATCATAAGTGAGGGAACCTGTGTTGCAAGCTCGGTGCCTTCCTTTGCCTTGAGTACATCGCCCTCTGCTTCTGACCAAACTTTGCCGTTTTCTTCGGCAACAAGTGTGGTGAGCTCTTCCATATTTTTAATAATGAGGTCACGGATATTGTAAAGAATCTGTGCTCTTTTGATTGCAGGAGTTGCTCTCCAACCGGGATACGCTTTTTTAGCAGCTTCAACTGCTTCAAGAACCTCATCATTAGTACAACAAGGGGCATAGCCTGTTACTTCACCGGTGCTGGGGTTGTGAAGGTCATACCACACGTCTGTTTTTGATTCACGGAATTCACCGTTTACAAAATATTTAATTTTTTCTGCCATTTTTATGTACCTCTCTATTATAGACCTGCTTTTTCAGCGATGTATTTTCTTGCCTTAAGTGCATATTCGAAGGGGTTTGCTATAGCGGGGTCTTGCTCTGCTTCAACAAGAACGTAACCCTCATAATTGTTTTCAGCAAGTACTTCGAAAATAGGTGCAAAGTCAATTACACCGTCACCGGGAACCGTGAAAGTACCCTTGCGAACACCCTGAAGGAAGCTTAAGCCCTTTGCTTTAACCTCGGCTACAACATCGGGGCGGATATCCTTAAGGTGAACGTGCTTGATTCGGTTGATGTATTTCTTAAGAATATACATATAATCCTCACCGCAATAAGCAAGGTGACCTGAGTCGAAAAGAAGGTTGAAATATTCGGGATCTGTGTTTTCCATAAGTCTGTCGATTTCTGCGGCAGTCTGTACAACTGTACCCATATGATGGTGGAAGGTAAGAGTAATACCCATATCCTTTGCTACCTTACCAAGCTTGTTTACGCCTGTGCAGAGCAAATCCCATTCTTCGTCGTTCATAATATATTTATCGTCGAAAATTGAAAGGTCTGTACCCTGGATTGAATGGCCCTGTTCGGAAATACCAACAACCTTAGCACCCATTTCCTTAAGGAATGTGATGTGTTTGATGAATTCCTTTTCGGTTTCCTCATAAGGCTTTGTTGTAAGGAAGGTTGAGAACCATGCGTTACAAATCTGCATACCGCGAAGGTCAAGCGCCTTTTTCAGGACTGCTGTGTCCTTGGGGTACTTGTTACCAACCTCACAGCCTGTGAAGCCTGCAAGTGCCATTTCGGAAATGCACTGTTCAAATGTGTTTTCTGCTCCAAGGTCAGGCATATCGTCGTTTGTCCATGCAATCGGAGCAATACCGAGTTTTACTTTGTTCTTATCAAGCATCAGAATTTCCTCGCTTTACTTAAATTTTCTTCTTTATTTTTATAGGCGGTTTTAACCGACTCTTTAGCGGATGTTGAAGCAATACCAACGTGCCACCAGGCATCGTAGCCGTCTGTCATAGACTTGGGTAATACTTTGATGTCAATAAGTGTTGATACTGTCTGCTTTTTACTGTCAATAAGTGCGGCTTTAAGCTCTTCAAGTGTAGTAGCTGTATATGTTTTGCAACCGTAAGCTTCGGCAGATTTTGCAAAGTCTATTGTGAAAAGCTCACCGAGAAGGTTTCCGTTTTCGTCACGCTTGCGGAACTCTGTTGCAAGATTACCGATACCGTTTGACATCTGGAGGTTGTTAATACAACCAAAGCCTGCATTATCAAAGAGTAATACGTTGATTTTCTTGTTTTCCTGAATTGATGTAACGAGCTCACTGTGAAGCATAAGATATGAGCCGTCACCACAGAAGGCATAAACCTCCTTATCGGGTTCGGCAATTTTTGAACCGAGAGCACCGGCGATTTCGTAGCCCATACAGGAGTAACCGTATTCCATATTGTATGAATAAAGTGAATCAGTTGTCCACATTCTCTGCATACAACCTGGGAGTGAGCCGGCTGCCGCTACAGCAATAGCATCATCATCAATAATTTCACGAATCATTGCAAGTGCAGATGTCTGAGTAATGACACCGCCTGTTTTCTCGATGAATTCAGGGATTGTTTCCTCGTATCTTGCTTTGATGAGAGGCTCAAAATTATCATCATATATGTAAGATGAAAGTTTCTTCATCTCTTCTGCCCAAGCTTTTTTTGCTTCGGCATATTCTGTTGTATATGCTGATTTATAATCACCGAGTGCTTCGCTTAATGCATTGACACCGAGCTTTGCATCACATACACATTTTGTTGCGGAAAGCTTATATGCATCAAATCTGTCTGTGTTTATTGTGATGAATTTTGCATCATCTCTGAAAAGTGATTTTGAAGCAGTAGTGAAGTCGGAGAATCGGGTACCGATACCAATGATAACATCAGCATTCTTTGCAATAGTGTTTGCGCTCAGGTTACCTGTAACACCAACACCGCCGAGGTTAAGGGGGTGTGATGAAAGAACTGCGGATTTACCGTTCTGTGTTTCTGCGAAGGGGATATTATGCTTCTCACAAAAAGCCTGAACGTCCTGACCTGCTTCTGAATATCTTACACCGCCACCTGCAATAACAAGGGGCTTTTCAGCATTTCTGATAATTGCGGCAATATCTTCGATTTCATCAACCGCAGGAGCAATTCTTGTGATTTTGTGTACTCTTTTTTTGAAAAATTCTTCGGGATAGTCAAAGCTTTCGCCCTCAACATCCTGAGGAATGGAAACACAAACAGCTCCTGTATTTGCCGTGTCTGTAAGTGTACGCATTGCATTAATCATGGCAGACATAAGCTGTTCGGGTCTTACAACTCTGTCCCAATAACGGCAAACAGGCTTGTAAGCATCGTTTGTTGTTATTGAAAGGCTTATAGGCTGTTCAAACTGTTGCAATACCGGATCAGGCTGACGACAGGCGAATGTGTCGGCAGGAAGAAGCAACAGAGGAATATTGTTTACTGTGGCAGTAGCCGCCGCTGTAATCATATTTGCTGCACCGGGTCCGATTGATGATGAACAAGCAATAATTTTTCTTCTGTTGTGTTGTTTTGCAAAGCTTGCGGCAACATGTGCCATACCTTGCTCATTTTTGCCCTGATAAACCCTGAGAGAGCCGGGATTTTCATCAAGTGCCTGACCAAGACCGCACACAATTCCGTGACCGAAAACAGTAAAAATACCGTCAACAAATTTTGTTTCCTTTCCGTCAAAAGAAACATATTGGTTATCAAGGAATTTTACGAGAGCCTGGCCCATTGTCATAATAGGCATTTATATCACTCCTTATGGAATAATTTTTATTTTATTTTGTGAGCCATTGATGCTCATCTGAAACAAAGCGTGTTGTTTTGTACCAAGGGTCATCGGGTAAGTGACGAATCATCCAGACATAGCACATTTCATAGCCGGGTGCAACAACCTGTTGATGATCGTTGCCATCGGTAATATAAACAGCACTTCCCTGAACGCTTTTGTAAACATTTTCACCAACGAACGAAGCACCGAAGCCCTGTGGCTTATCAAACTGATAGTAATAAACCTCAGGTTGAGGATGATGGTGTGGCGGATAGCTTGACCAACGACCGGGCTGGTTGTAAACCTCTCCGAGCACCATATTGGAATAGGGTGCGTTGTCAGGGTCAAATACCGTTGACACTATCCTGTAGCCTGTTCCTTCCCATTGGTCCTTGCCGAAATGCTGGTAAAGAATCATATCGGGTGTGTAAAAAACGGGTGTGAATATTATATCGTTATCTGTCTGTTGGATAAGTATTTCTGATTCTTCATTTGCTTTGATGCTGACCTGTGTGCATTTCGGAACGTGCAGACAATAGGTTGCTTTCACAAAGGGATTGTCACGGTGCATATTTTCGACCTCACCATCCCAGGTAATGTCAACATTACCTCTGAGGATAAGGAAGGCTGTTTCACATTCATTATCACACAAATCGAGCTTTTCACCGGCATTAAATTTTTTCACTTTAATATTCATAAGCATATCACTATGCTTACCGTTCATTTCGCATAAGATGCGTTCATTGTTTTCATTGTAATTCAATTTTTCAAACATACTATCAATCCTTTTTGTCATCGGTCAGAACACCGCTTGCGCTGATTGGTATTACTTCACCAAGATAAGTGGGTTCAGGTTTGTATATGCAATATAAAAAGTCCTTGCAACGGGCTAATGACTCTCGTAGGTTGTTATAAACATCCATTGGTAATGAGTAGTTGAACTGTCCGTCAGCCGCTATACCGTATGCATCAATACCAAGCTTTCTTGCATTATAAACTGCTCTGTATAAATGATATTTTTGTGTAACAATTATCATACTGTCAACATCAAAAACATCACGGGCCCGATACATTGATTCATAGGTGGAAAAGCCGGCGTGGTCCATAAACACTTCATCAGGCACCGCGCCTGCTTCAATAGCGTAGTCCTTCATAGCATTTACTTCATCATACTCGACTGTGCCGTGGTCACCGCTCATAAGCATACGGTTTGTGCAGTCGGTATTGTAAACAGTAAGACCGGTATTAAGCCTTTCCTGAAGCATATGGGAAGGATAGTCATCAAAAAGCCCGGCTCCAAGTACCATAGTACAATCAACAGACAAATCATTACACTCGTCAAGAGTGATTATATACTTTGATGCATAGGAAACGATATAGATGTTTATAACAGCATAAACGGAAGTGCAAAGTAAAATCAAAGCAAGTAATGTAACTGTTAATTTCTTGATTGTTTTGTTTTTAAAGAGTTCAGAAAAAAGTTTACGCTTCTTCACGAAAGATCACCCTCTCGCAACCATTTCGCCGTATTCTTCCTTTTCTTTCTTGATGAATTCCTTTACGGATTCTACATCGGGCATATCCTGTGAGCAGGCGTGACTTGCAACGAGCATTGCGGCAGAAGCTGAGCCAAATTCAAGTGCATCCCACATATCCCAGCCCTCGAAGATACCGTAGAGGAAGGCAGAGGCATATCCGTCGCCACCGCCAAAGGATTTGAGAAGCTTAACGGGGAAGGGCTTGATTGTGTAGCTTAAGCCGTCGTTTGTATAAGCGGTTGAGCCTTCTTTTCCGTGCTTGATGATAACAATCTTAGCATTCTTTGAGTGCCAGTATTTTGCACTGCTTTCATCTGTGCCGTCAAGTCCGATGAATTTCTCTGTAAGGTCAAATTCTTCGCGTGAGCCTAAGATGATATCTGCTTTTTCTGCAACTGCCGAATAGTAGATGGCAATTTCATCATTGCTCTTCCAGTTGTATGCTCTGTAATCAATGTCAAATATAACAGGGATATTGTTCTTTTTTGCAATAAGAGTGGCCTTGAGTGCCGCCTCTCTTGAAGGACTTTCGCAAAGAGATGTGCCTGAAATAAGGAGAGCCTTGGCACGTTTTATGTAGTTTTCATCAATATCGCCAACATCAAGCTTAAGGTCGGCTGCTTCATTACGGTACATTGTAATTGAGCTTTCTGTTTCTGAACGTATTTCTGTGAATGTAAGTCCGATTTTTTCACCGTTTGTGCAACGGGTAATATGTGAACAGTCTATTCCTTCGTTCTTAAAGAAGTTTTCTACAAAAGTACCGAGCTCATCATCGGAAATTCTTGCAAAGAAACCGCATTTTTTACCGAGTCTTGAAAGACCTACTGCAATGTTTGCAGGTGAGCCGCCAAGATATCTTTTGAAGGTTGTGCTTTCCGAAAGGGGGCAGTAGTAGTCAACAGGGTTAAGGTCAACTGCAACTCTGCCCAAAAGAATAAGGTCAAAATCCTTGTTATTATCAAATTCAATGTATTTCATAAACGAGTTCTCCTTATTTTAAGTTTTCCATATTAAAAATTTTAATATGATTTTTTATATTTTCGTAAACATAATCAGCCATTTTTTGTGACAAAGCAAAATAGTTGCCTTTTTCAAGAGTGTTCTGCTCTGACGCTTTGACTACGGAATCAAAGCTTGCTGTGGCAATGTTCACTTTTCTGATACCGTTACGTATACATTCCTGGAATGTTTCCGGGAGTATACCTGTACCGCCGTGAAGTACAAGCGGTGTATCGCAGGATTTATATATTTCACTCAGTATATCAAGCCGTAACTCAGGTGAGGAGCTGTAATGTCCGTGGGCGTTACCTATGGCAACGGCAAGAGCATCAATGCCTGTACGCTTGCAGAAGTCGTCTGCAACTGCAGGATCAGTGCATTGTACGGTATGTGCTTTACCGCCACCTTCGTTTCCGCCAACAACTCCGAGCTCTGCTTCGACGGAGGCGCCGTATTCGAAAGCCTTTTTGACAACCTTTTGTGTAAGTGTTACGTTATCTTCATAACTCAGTAAGGAACCGTCAAGCATTACGGATGAAAACCCAAGCTCAAGAGCAGTTTTTACCGTTTCAAAATTAAGACCGTGGTCGAGGTGGACACATATGTCGATTTTACTGTTTCGGGCAGCTGAAACCATCATCGGTCCGATGATTTTAAGAGGTGATGTGGATAACCTGACCTCTGCGATTTGGATTATAATCGGTGTTTTGGTTTCTTCGGCAGCTCTGATTGCACCGAGAATCATCTCCATATTTCCGACGGAAAATGCACCGACAGCTTTCCCTTGCTCGTTTGCGCGGGACACCAAATCCTTTAATGTAACAATTGGCATAGTTAAACCCTTCAAATTTAAATATTGTATTATAAATAATATACAACAATATTTATTATAAATCAATTACAACTCTTAACTTTTTGTTATAAAAATTTGTATCAATTTATTATATAAAATGCCTAAAAAAGACTTAGTTCAAGATTACATCAGAAACTTAAAATAAAAAATAACGAGAACCGTTCACTTCGGGAACGATTCTCGTTATTTGCGTAAAGTCATTGGCGTATTAACTTTATGTTCATATTACCACTCTTTAGCTCTGAAATCAAGTGAAATTGAATAGTAATTATAAACAAAATTTACAAGCGAAAATTATGCAATGTTACATTTGATTTTTTGTATTTTTTTAAATTGAAATATGATATAGTATTATTAAAATAAGTGAATGGGAATGATATTATGGCTTATGTATTTTTAATCCTTGGCATTATCGTTACTATTGTGTTCCTTACCAAACGAACTGCAAAAGTAACCCTTAATGTTGCTTTTCTTAAAGCTGTTGCCAGTATGTGCTTTATACTTACGGGCTTATTCGGCTTTGTTGCTAACGAGAACTGTCCGCGTATTGTTGGTGCGCTTGTTGCGGCCGGTGCCGCGTGGGGTATGCTTGGTGATATTGCGCTTGACCTGAAATATGTATTCAAAAATCATGAAAAAGATTATACAAATGCCGGCTTCGTGTCTTTTCTTGTAGGTCATATTTTTTACATATCAGCAATGTATTTTGCATTCGGTTTTGATAAGCTTGCACTTATTGTCGGCGCTGTTTGTTCTGTTCTTGCGTTCACATTTGTGTTTTATTGTGAGCCCTTACTTAAGGTTAAGTTCGGAGAGTATAAGCTTATAACCGTGTTCTATATGGCGGTTCTAGGTGCTGTTACGGGTGTTGCTATCGGTTATGCCATAAGCTCAGGCTACAGCCTTGCACAAACACTTCTTAACGCAGGGTTTATGCTTTTCCTTGCATCTGATTGTGTTCTTTCAGACCTTTATTTCAGTCTTGATGAAAAGAAGAGAACCAAGAGATCTTCCATTATAATTAACCATGCGCTTTATTACAGTGCTCAGTTTTGTATAGCAATATCAATATTATTTATTTAAAGGATTTTCAAAAATGATTACAGATAAGTTGTTTTATGATGATAGTTACATCAAATCGTTTCAGGCTACAGTCGTTTCGTGTCAGGCTGTCGGTGATAAGATAGCGGTTGTTCTTGATAAAACTGCATTTTTCCCTGAGGGTGGAGGACAGAAGGCTGATACAGGGTTTATCGGTGATGTTAAGGTTGTCGATGTTCAGGAAACCTCAGGTGAGATTCTTCACTTTGTAAAAGCACCGCTTAATGAAGGTGAAGTATACAGCTGTAAAATCGACTGGGATACTCGTTTCATCAGAATGCAGGAGCATACGGGTGAGCATATAGTTTCCGGTATTGTCCACTCGATGTTCGGTTATGATAATGTGGGCTTTCATATGGAGGATGATTATGTAACAGTTGATTTTAACGGAGAGTTGACTCGCGAACAGCTCGATGAGGTTGAAAACAAAGCTAATTTTGCTGTTTATGCAAACTATCCCGTAAAGTGTTACTTCCCCGATGAAAGCATATTGAAGGATTTGGATTATCGCAGTAAGCTCGATTTAACAGAGGGTGTTCGTCTTGTTGATATTGAGAACACCGATTTGTGTGCCTGCTGTGCGCCTCACGTAAACAGAACAGGTGAGGTGGGTGTGATTAAAATCCTTGATTTTATGCGTCACAGAGGCGGCGTAAGAATATTTATGAAGAGCGGTTTTGATGCTCTCAGGGATTACCGTGAAAAATACAAGAGCGTTTATGATGTGTCGGGTCTTTTATCTGCAAAGCAGGGTGAGATTGCATCGGCTGTAGAGCGTGTTCTCGCTGACAAGGATAATCTTCACCGTGAATTTTTTGCTTTTAAACAAGCTATTGCCGAGAACACCAAATCGAGCATCATACTTACAGATAACTGTGCTTACTGTATAGTTGACGGCTTTGATGCTGATATGATGCGTCAGCTTGCAAACTTCGGTGCAGAGAAATCCGAGCTCGCGCTTATTTTCTCAGGTGATGATAACAACGGCTATTCTTATATTGCCTGCAGTCTTTCTTTAAATATGAAAACCGTTGCACAGAACATAAATAATGCACTTAACGGTCGTGGCGGCGGTCGTGATACAATGATTCAAGGCAAGGTTTCTGCGACAAAAGAAGAAATTGAGCGTTTTATAAAAAATTTTATCGGATAAATCTTAGGAAATCACTATGAAAAACAATGATATTTATTTAAAAATAAAGGATTTTATAATTTCCCGGTATTGCGGAGAACCTGATGTTTATGACTCGGGTGAGGACTGTAAGGTTATTCTTCTTAATAACGTAGAAAAGAATAAATTTGACAAAGTAATATCTGATTTTTTGTCAGAATTCGCTTTTGAAAAAGTACGTGAAAATACAATAGATAACAACTTTTTTACCCATTGCTTCGGTGATGGGTACATTGTGATTGTCGGTTATTTTGAATGTGATAAAACTGTTCGCGTTGTTTTCGATTCAAATACAAAATTGCCTGATTTTGAAATGAGAAATTATAAAAAAGTCGGTAAAACAACATTGTGGCAGTTTGAAATTAATCATTCTCTGATTGATTGCGGAATGTGCTATATTCTCCGTACCGCATCAGGCAAATTTTTCGTTATTGACGGTGCTCACGGCTATTCCGTTATGGATTGTGATCGTTTTTACAAATTTATGCGTGAACGTACACCCGATGGTCAGAAGGTGCATATTGCAGGTTGGTTTATAACTCACGGGCACGACGACCACGTAGCACAGTTTATTAACTATCTTAAATACAATATGAACGATTCAATCATTGACAGAGCGTACCATAATATGATAAGCGGTGACCACAAGGATGCAACTGATTGGATGGAGATTACAAAGCTTTATCCCGTTATGACTCTTGATGAATTAAAAAAGCATCCTGAAATTGATGTTGTAAGACTTCATACAGGTCAATCCTTTTGGGTTGATAACCTTAAAATTGATGTGCTTTGCTCTCATGAGGATGTTTATCCTTGTGATAACAGTAATTTTAATGATTCATCTGTGGTTATTATGATTACTGCCGAGGAAACAAAAATTCTTATTCCGGGTGATGCAGGACACGAGGAAAGCTATATACTTGAAGCACGTTATCCCGATTTTCTTAAAGCTGACATTGTTCAGCAGGCTCACCACGGTCACTTCGGTACTACAAAGGAGTTTTATCGCCTTGTTGATGCTGATTTGGTGCTGTTCCCTGTAACACAGATTATTTTCGACCAGGAATATAAGGTTTACGAGGAAAATAAGTATTCAATTGACCTTGCCGACGGCAATTATTATATTGCATCTAACGGGACTGTTGAGGTTGATTTGCCGTATGTAAAGGGCAGTGAAGTGCTTTATCCTGATGAATCTTTTGAAGACTTTAAGGGTATAAATGATTTGTGGAATTATTCATATACTCCCGAGTACAAGCAAAGCCTTTATGATGCATACAAAAAACGTGGCGGAAAGCCTATTACCGAATACGAAAACGGGTTTTAATTATGTTGTTTGAATACAGAGTGATCCATTCTGACCGCAAAACTATCGCTATTCAGGTGGATGAGGATTGTAATATTATTGTTAAGGTTCCGAATTGCGCTAAGCGTGAGGATGTTGATGCTTTTGTCCTTCGCAAAAAGCCCTGGCTTGAGAAGGCGGTAAAAAAGCAAATGCAAAGAAAAGCCACGCGCAAGGAATATACTGATGAGCAAATTAAGGAAATGCGCAAAACGGCTAAGGAGCTTATACCTCAGCGGGTGGATTACTATTCACGGATTATGGGTGTAAAACCGGCTTATGTAAAAATTAATTCAGCGAAAAAACGTCACGGCTCCTGCTCTCCGAAGAACGGACTTAATTTTTCGCTTTTTCTTATGGACAAGGACCCTCGTTTTGTTGATTATGTTGTTGTTCACGAGTTAGCTCACATAAAGCACCATAATCATAGTAAGGATTTTTATAACTTTGTAGCAAAATTTATGCCGGATTATAAAGAAATTTCAAAATTGTGAGGTTGTTATGGACTTTTCATCATTGATTTCTAAACCCTTAGAGAAATTCTTGCTTTTTAAGGGTAAAAAGCTACTGAAAACTAACCCTGCAAAGCCCTTGGAGGGGAGCCTTATTGACCGTGAATCCTGTAAAACGGGTAATATTTTTAACGTCGGTTTCGGCAAGCGTGTCATTCTTCCCGAGGATATTGAAAACAAAAAATATTACATAGCAGGCTATGGGGAGAATAACCCTGCGAGGGGTGTTATAGACCCTCAGTATGCTCATACGATGTGGCTTGATGATAATTCGGGCAGGGGCGGAGTTTTGTTTATTTCTCTTGATATTGTCGGTCTTTTGAATAAAGATGTGAACAGAATCCGTGACAGACTTTCCGACTTTTGCCGTGAAACGGGTTGTCGCAGTGTTAATGTTTTTGCAACTCATAACCACGCAGGTATTGATACAATGGGAATATGGGGCAGATTGCCTTTTTCGGGTAAGGATTCCGAATTTATGGAGACTCTGTTCAAAAGTACCGTTGAAGCCTGCTATGAGGCTTATGAAAGCCGTCGCGACGGTGATTTGTACCTGGGTACAATTGAAGTTCCCGATATGCAGGAGGACATAAGAACACCTGTTGTGTATTCCAAAACACTTACGCGGTTCAGATTTGCTCCTGCAGATGGCTCTCGTGAAGTGTGGCTTTTGAATTTTGCATCTCATTCCGAGTCACTTCAGGGCTGCAATCACCTTGTGAGTGCTGATTTTCCTTGCTATCTTCGTGAGAAAATTGATGCTGAAGCAGGTGCTGATGTAGTTTATACAGTCGGTGCAATCGGTGGTATGATCAGTATGGATATTCCCGATGAGGATAAGCTGCGTAAGGAACACAGACTACTTGAATCGACACGTAAAATCGGTTATAAGCTGGCTGATTATGCCCTTAAAATAACTGATGAAGAAAAGCTTGAGCCCGTGATAAATATAGGCAGACGTGAATTTTATGCACGGGTTGAAAATACAATTCTTACTCTTGCTTGTATGATTGGGTTACTTGAAGCAGAGAGATACGCCGACAGCAGATATCCGAAGCTTATGTGTCTTAAAACAGAGGTTTCCGTGTTTGAAATAGGTAGCAAAAAAATGTTGTTCCTGCCCTGTGAGATTTTCCCTGAGCTTGTTTACGGCGGCTTTCTCGGGGGTGATGAGTCTGCTTCGGGAAAGGGTGCGGAGGCAAACCCCGAAACGCTTGCTCGTATAATCGGTGATGATAATATTATGGTCTGCGGACTTGCTAATGATGAGTTGGGTTATGTTGTTCCTCCGAATGATTTTATTCTTCATCCTACAGCTCCCTATCTTGAGGACGGCAGGGATTGTCACAACAGGCGTCACTACGAGGAAACGAACTCAATGAGTCCCCACATTGCTTTTGAAATTGCAGAGAATGTAAAAGCTCTGTGTGATGATTTTATCGGATAAATATGTAAGAGCCTGACACAATGTGTCGGACTCTTATTTTTATACCGTACCTGTTATGGTCAGAACTGCTGTGCCGGGCTCTGTTATCCAGGCACCGTTTGTGTCACGTGTAAATGTTGCCGCCGGTACTGTTATAACACCGGGTTGTGTTTCAAATTCACCTGTTGAAGAATCATAGGTGTAATCCTGGGGTGAGGTAAGTGCTTCACCGTCAAGTGTTACGGTTATCGGATTGAGTGTAGGATTAAATACGTCTGATACGATAGTATCGTCTGTTGTCACGGTAGGTGTATTACCGTAGTTGAGAATGGTTATTGTGTATGTTATTGTTCCGTTATCATTTACAACTGTAGGCGAAAGTGCTTTTGTAATATCCAGCTGAGGTTGATTGCATACGGCTGTTGTTGCTGTTCCTGTTATGGGATTAATAATTCCGTCACCTGTTACCGTTGCCGTGTTTGTAATAACTGAGCCTGCCGTAAGGGATGCATATACCGTGACATCTGCACGATATATCAGGAGTACGTTTGAATTTGCAGGCACATTAATCCCTGAAAATTCTACGTTTTCTCCAACTGTTACTGTAGGCTGTGGTTGAAGTACACCGTTTGTATAAAGAGCTACCGAGCCATCAATGTAGCTGAGCGGTAAAACGGTGTTACCTCCGAAGGAATAAGCACCGAGATCATCAGTTACAGTAAGATTATTTAAGAAGGTTGCTCCCGTATTAATAAGTGAAACTGTAAAAATAAGCTCATTTTCGCTGTTGTAGCAGGTGTTGAGAGAGTTTTTGGTGAGTGTCAGTATTTCCGCTATTTCACCTGTGACAATATTAGAATTTGTGACATTACCGTTGAAGGACAATGTTGCGCGGTTTGTAAATCTTGCCATTAAAATACCTCCTGATAATAGATTGGGACATACCCAATTCTATTATATGTGAGGTGATTTTTTATGACACAAGGGACAGGTGAGTTCCTGTCCCTTGTAAGATTGCTTTATTGGATTTTCAGGTATTCGGATACAGCGAGTTTGTCACAGCGTTCGTTTTGCGGATGGTCATTGTGACCCTTAACCCACACGAATGTTGTTTTGTGAATTTCAAGCAACGGCAACAGCTGTTCCCACAAATCTACGTTTAAAACAGGCTTTTTATCTGCCTTGCGCCAGCTATTGTCAACCCATTTTCTGAGCCAACCCTGATTAATGGCATCACAAACATATTTTGAATCGGTTGTTATTGTAACATCACAAGGCTCCTTCAAGGCTGATAAGCCCTTGATAACAGCTGTTAACTCCATTCTGTTGTTGGTGGTTTGCTCTTCACCGCCACTCATCTCTTTTTCGTGGCCGTTATAGATTAAAATTGTTCCCCAACCGCCCGGACCGGGATTACCGCTACATGCACCATCTGTATATAGTTCAACTTTTTTCATAATATATTCCCTTTATGTTTTTTAACATAATATCATAAATTTCGGGTATTTTAAAGGTGTATATGATAAATTTTTGTTCGGTGGGATATATTTTGCAGGGATATGTGTTTGAAATTGAAAACGAGGCTTTGAAAAAGTATTTCGGTTATAACTCTTATCTGGATTTACCCGTATTTCATAAGACCTTGGGTGATTGTATATTTAATGAAATGCTTTTGTGCGGAGCAGATGACATAAAGGTGCTTACGTTTGACGAATATACATGTGACAGTAATATATCCGTGGATAACGTCTTTGTATTATTTTCGAATAATTATTTAGTAACAGACAGCGATGATTTTCTTAAGGCAAAAGATTATCTTAAAGAGTTTTATCTGTCTGACTCCTGCGATGAAATCTGCGGATTATATTGTTCGTCAGGTGTTTTTGATGCAGTAATAAAAGAAAGCTCGGATATTTGTGATTTTCAGAATAAAATTAGGAAAAAATATTTCGATTTTCCTGAGATTCGTTGTGTGAAAAAATATATTTCAATAAACAAATGGGATGATTATTTCAAGCTTGCGGAGTACGGCTTTGAAAGCGAATCATATCTTAATTTACCCGAGGTTGCACAGGGGATTTATACCCCATCTGAAATACCGAAAGGTGATTATGTTATTATTCCGCCTGTCTACATCGGTGAGGGCGTGCAGATTGAAAGAGGTTCGATTGTGGGACCGTGTACCGTTATCTCGGATAATGTTCTCGTAGCGGAAAATTCCGATATAAAAAGGTCGGTTGTTTTTGATAACACGTATATATCCGATAATTGCTTTATAGACGGAGCTCTGTGCTGCAGTAACATCTCCGTAAGGCGAAATTCGGCAGTTTTTAAAGGCTCTGTTATCGGTCTTGATTCAATAATAGGTGAGAATACCGTGCTTGAAAACTGCACTATGTTATCAAGGGGAACCAAGATATCGAATATTACTGCGGCGGATAGTTGTTGTAATGCGGGACAGTCGGCTGAAGGGACCGTATTTTACGGTTACACACCTGTTAAAGCGGCTCTTCTCGGGTGTTGCCTGGGTAATGTACTTGAAATGCCGTCCATTGCGGTTATGAGTGACGGGGAATTAAATTCTACATCTTTAAAGCTGTCGTTACTTGGCGGTCTTGTTTCTGTGGGAGCAGGCTGTTATGATTTCGGTAACGGGTTTTTATCCTCGATATATTACTGTATGAATTTTTGTGAGCTTCAATACGGTTTATTTATAAGCGGTAACTCATCAGGTACTGTAATAACATTGATTGATGCAAAAAATAACGGCTTATCTCATATACAGATGAATAAGCTCAGCAGACTTTTGTCAAATGAACAAATCAAGCTTTCAAAATCATACCAATGTAAAAAAATCCGGGTTATTACCTCTCTGGGCAGACTTTACATCAGTAATCTTGTCAACATTATCAAGCACAGCTTATGCTTTCTGCCTGTGATAGAATGTGAAAACAGATGTATTCGGATAATTGTCAATTCAGCTTTATCTAAGCTCAATATAAATTCAAACAGTGTTTCACCTGTGTTCAGGATAAATGAACAGGGGACCAAGCTTTCTGCTGAATATAATGACAGACAATTTAATCACGAAACATTAAAGCGTATTGTTTCATATTATTCATATCTGGACTCCCGGAAGAATAAACCGGATAATTCTGCTTTATCTGATGCAGTAATACTGTGTTTTAAAATAATGGCAATACTGAGCGAGCACAAAATCAATCTGATTGATGCAGAAAACGTACTTCCTCGAGTATATGTTGCAGATGGGGAGGTTGTTTTTGACAAAGCATTATCATCACTTGCATCACATATAAGTGAATATACGGATGTGTCATACAAGGGAAATAAGTTGATGATTGATGATAATAATGTGAAAATCAGTATTTCTGAAATAAAAAATAACAGTCGACTCAAAATAACCGTGAAAGCCTCTTCCTTTGATTTTGCAGAGGAAATAACAGGCAAGCTTATAGAGTATATAAAGCGTTGCAATGATAACAGATGACTTGACAATATGTTCCATTAATTGTATTATATATAAATAAAATAAATTATTATGCCATCTTGTACGTTGATGGCGTTACATAGAAGATTTTGATTAAAATATTACTTACTTTATAATAAAGTCAGGAGTAAATTATGGCTAAAGATAATGCAAAAAAAAGAAGCTCTGCCCCCGATGGCGATATCAGGAAGAATAATAAGAATCAAAAGCAGAGTAAAAAGAATATAAAGCAAGGCAACAATAAAATAAAGAAAAACAAAACACAAAAATCCAATTCTGCTCCCGGGCAGGAGAAAAAGCGTGAATCAACCAAAAAAGAAACAACCCGTCGCACATCCGATAATAAAAGGAGTGTAAATAAACCTATGAATGAGGGTAAAAAATACAGTCGCTATTCAAAGGTTAAACCGCCCGTAAGCACAGAGCCTGTCAGGATTTCTTTCCTTGGCGGTATAAACGAGGTCGGTAAAAATATGACCTGCTATGAATATGCCAAATCAATGCTCATTGTTGATTGCGGTCTGGCTTTTCCTGAGTCCGATCAGTTGGGTGTTGACTTTGTTATCCCCGATTTCACTTTTGTTGAGCGCAATTCAGACAGGGTGAAGGGTGTTCTTATTACTCACGGTCACGAGGACCACATCGGAGCACTTTGCTACCTTCTTAAGAAGATCAATGTTCCTGTATATGCAACGAAGCTTACTGCAGGTATCATAATGGGTAAGCTCGAGGAGCACAATCTTCAGAGCGATGTGAACATTCATATTGTAAAAGCAGGGGATGTTATTACTCTCGGTGATTTTGAGGTTGAATTCATTAAGGTGAACCACTCAATTCCCGATGCTGTTGCACTTGCTATAAAGACAGAATCAGGTACA
Source organism: Acutalibacteraceae bacterium (assembly GCA_045532945.1). GTDB lineage: Bacteria > Bacillota > Clostridia > Oscillospirales > Acutalibacteraceae > DTU089. Next base: position 10,266 of record JAZSGZ010000002.1, on the reverse strand, counting down.
ATCGTTCAGACAGGTGACTTCAAGATAGACACAAGTCCCATTGACGGCGGAATAATTGACCTTTCCCGTTTTGCTGAGTTAGGTAATGAAGGTGTGCTTTGCCTGTTGTCTGACTCAACCAATGCAGAACAACCCGGTTATTCACAGAGCGAAAGTAAGGTTGGAGAAACCTTTGTTAATTTATTCTCTCAGGCAGGCAACAAGCGTATAATTATTGCAACCTTTGCCTCTAATATACATCGTGTTCAGCAGATTATCGACATTGCCGAAAAGACGGGCAGAAAGGTTGCTCTTTCAGGTCGAAGCCTTGAAAATGTTGTTGCAGTTGCCTCTGAGCTCGGATATATCAAGGCTTCTCCCACAACGCTTATCGGCATTGATGAGGTTAAAAAGTACACAGATGATCAGCTTGTTATCATAACCACAGGCAGTCAGGGTGAGCCGATGTCGGCTCTTTCGCGTATGGCATCAGGCAATCACCGTAAGGTTTCCGTCGGATATAATGATTGCGTTATTATCTCTGCCAAGCCTATTCCCGGTAACGAAAAAACCGTTTACAGAGTTATAAATGATTTGCTGAAGCTCGGTGCAACCGTTGTATATGAAAAAATGTACGATGTTCATGTTTCGGGTCATGCCTATCAGGAGGAGCTTAAGCTTATGCTTTCTCTTGTAAAGCCCAAGTATTTTCTTCCTGTTCACGGTGAGCAGAAGCACCTTCGTCATCACGCACGTCTTGCAGAAAGCGTCGGTGTCCCTTCAGAGAACATAATCATTGCTGATAACGGCTATGAGATTTCCGTAAGTGACAGAAGCATTGCTGTTTCGGGTACTGTTGCAAGCGGTAAGGTTTATGTTGACGGATACGGTGTCGGAGACGTTGGTACAAGGGTTATGAAGGAGAGACTTCACCTTGGTCAGGACGGTATTATAATCATTGCCGCGACAATTGATGCGGCATCGGGCGAGCTGTTGTCAGGCCCCGAGGTCGTTTCACGCGGATTTGTATATGTTAAGGAAGCTGAGAGCCTTATGAATGAGGCTGTAGTAAAATCTATGAATGTTATAGACAGCTTTCCGCCATACAGCTTTGATTTGAACGCTATGAACACAAAGCTTCGCGATGAAATATCAAGGCTTATGTATGAAAGAACAAAACGCAGTCCTATGATTTTACCGATTCTTATGGAAGTGTAACGGTGTTTTTATATGAAAGTTAAGGCTTTACTATATCAGAATATGGCAGGATTTTCTGCTGCACTTGTATTACTTGTGATGGCAGTAGCTGCATTTTTCTTTGAGCGGAACATCGGTTTTGCTCTCGGCTTGTCATTTCTGATTGTTTTTTTGATTGACATTGTATATTCTGTCTTTTCATTGAAGACAACTATTAAATATGTCAGCGCAATTAACAAAACCCTTGTCAACGGTGAAGGGGAGGGTGTGGATGCTTTTCCTTTGCCTGCGGTTATGTGCGATAAATCCGGTAACATTATCTGGTATAACAATCAGTTTTTTGAAGATATTGTAGATACCTATGATGTTAAAAAGCTTACGATTCGTGACTTTATTGAAGATTATAGCTTTAAAGACTATTCCGAAAAAAGGATTTGCAATGCCGTCTTTGCTGAGAATGAATATACGGCTTTTGTTACCAATGTAAAAAGCGAAACTAATCCTATGCTTTGCTTTTATCTCTTTGATGATACGGCATATAAAACCGTTCAGCGTGAATTTGTTGAGACGAGACCCTTTGTTATGATGATGCTTATTGATAATATCGAGCAATTATCAAGGCACCTTACCGATAGTCGCTTTGCATCCGTTCTCGGTAATATTGAAGCGATTATTGAGAATTGGCTTAAGGATGAAAAGGTTGTACTCAAGCGTGTAGGAAACGGTAACTATCTCGTTGTGGGTGAAAAACGAAATCTCGATGCTTTGATTGAGGACAAGTTTTCCGTTCTGTCCAAGGTCCGCGAAATCAGATTTGATGAGCGTAATATGGAGGCAACCCTTTCTGTTGGTGTAGGTAACGGGGAGACCTTCCTTGAGTGTGAGTCACGCGCTAAGAAATCACTTGAAATGGCACTTAATCGAGGAGGAGACCAGGCGGCTGTTTATAATGAAAACGGCTACATCTATTTTGGCGGTGTTGCCAATAAAACTAACGAGAGCTCAAGAGTTTCTCCTCGACAGACCTCTGCAAATATTGCTTCGCTTTTGAAAAAATACAAGAGGGCTGTCATCCTTGGTCATAAGTATTCTGATTATGATGCCATAGGCGCGGCTATGGGTATGTGCTTCTATGCACAATGCTGCGGACTTGAGGCTAATGTAGTTGTTGACGGCAGGTCAACTCTCGCATCGCCGTTGGTTGCGTATGCTGTTGAAAACGGATTTGATTATTTCATAACTCCCTCAAAGGCAGAGGATTTGTCTGATGACGATACTGTAGTTATTGTTGTAGACACTCAAAGGAAAATGCTTCTTGATTCGTCGGATGCATACGAGCTTGCAGGTGCAACTGTTGTTATTGACCATCACAGGCGTTCTGATGATTATTTATCTGATGCAGATATTCTTTACAGCTCACCAACATCATCATCAGCCTGTGAGCTTGTATCTGAGCTGATACAGTATTCATCAATTCAGGATGTTATGCCTATGCATATCGCTACGGCTTTGCTTGCAGGCATTGTTCTTGATACTAAGGATTTTGTTCTCAGAACCTCTCAGAGAACATTTGAAGCGGCAGGCTTTTTGAAGGACTACGGTGCGGATACAATAAAGGTTCGACGCTTGTTTTCCATTAATCCCGAAATGGCTGCAGTTAAAAATGAGATTATCGCAAACAGTAAGATGTATTCCGGTTTTATATTAGGCAGTACAAGCAGTGATTCCAAAAATATAAGAATAATTACATCAAATGCTGCTGATGATATGCTCAATATTGACGGTGTCAGAGCTTCGTTGGTTATTTCAAAGCTTGGGGTAGGTAAATATCAGGTTTCAGCCCGTTCCCTGGGTGAAGAGAATGTTCAGCTTGTTATGGAAAAGCTTGGCGGTGGCGGTCATAGTACAATGGCTGCAGCACAAATCAAGGCATCAAGCATTGATAACGCTCGTGCCAAGGTTGTTGAAGCAATCAACGAATACATAAAAAATAAATAAAAATCTTTCAGATGGAGGTACATATAAATGGAAGTATTATTAAAAAGTGATGTTAAGGGCTTAGGCAAAAAAGGTGAAAAGGTTTCGGTTTCCGAAGGCTATGCACGTAACTTTTTGTTTCCTCGCGGTCTCGCCGCTGAGATGAATGCACAGCTTATGTCTGAGCTCAAAAATAAAGAGTCGTCAGAAAAGTTCAAGGCTGATGAAGAATTGAAGGCAGCAAAGGCTTATGCGGAGAAAATCACGGGTAAAACCGTTGTTATCAAAGCAAAGGGCGGTGCAAACGGTAAGCTTTTCGGTTCAATTACAGCAAAGGAAATTGCTGTTAAGATTACTTCTGAATTCGGCGTTAAGGTTGATAAGCGCAAGATTACCGTTGATGATATCAAGGCGTTCGGTACTTATAACACACAGGTAAGACTTCATCCCCGTGTTACTGCAGATTTTAAAGTGCAGGTTGTGGAGGAGTAAGATATGGCTGACAAAAATATTTTATCGGCATTTGATAATATCGATAATTTGCCATATAGTCTTGAAACCGAACAAGCTGTTCTCGGCTCAATTCTCATTAATCCCGAGTGCGTGAGCGTTGTTTTGTCACATATCAAGCCCGATTATTTCTATATTCCCCGTCATAAGGCTATTATGGAAGCCATCGTTGTTCTTGATACACTCGGCTCGAGGATTGATGCTCTTACCGTCCTGGATAAGCTTAATTCAGATGATTCATTTGATATGGAAACGGGTAAGAATTATCTGTTTCAGCTTGCTCAGATTGTTCCCTCAGCTGCAAATGTTGAGAATTACTGTAAAATAGTCAAGGAAAAGTATTTCCTGCGTTCTCTTATCACAATTTCTAAGGAGACTATTGAGGCGGCAACAGACGGTAGCTCTGAGGCTGATAAAATACTGGATTCAACAGAACAGAAAATATACGATATAAGAAAAGGCAAATCCACAGGCTCTTTACAGAGGCTCAGTGATGTTATTTCCTCCGAGGTTTATCCTACACTTGTGAATATAACCTCCGAGAATGCTGAGGAGTTCAAGGGTATTCCCATGGGCTTTTCTAAAATTGATGAAATTACATCCGGACTTCATCGCTCTGACCTGATTATTATAGGTGCTCGTCCTGCTATGGGTAAAACAAGCTTTGCGCTTAACATAGCACGAAATGTTGCTATGACAGGCAAGAAGGTTGTGTTTTTCTCTCTCGAAATGTCAAACGAACAGCTTGCTTCACGTGTGCTTTCAACAGAGGCACGTGTTGAATCAAACAAGCTTCGTTCAGGTGATATTTCTCCCGACGAATGGGTGCGACTTGCTCAGGCAACCGACAGGCTTACAAAGTGCAATCTTTACTTTGATGATACTGCTTCAATCACCGTTCCGGAAATCAAGTCCAAGGTGAAACGTGCCCGTGACGTTGAGTGTATCGTAATTGACTACCTGGGACTTATGGAATCAGCTAAGAAGTCAGACAGTCGTGTACAGGAGATTACTGAAATCACACGAAGCCTTAAAATGCTTGCAAAGGATATGAAAATACCTGTTATCTGCTGTTGTCAGCTTTCCCGTGGTCCTGAGAAGAACGGTAAATCATCAAACAGACCAATGCTTTCCGATTTGCGTGATTCAGGTTCAATTGAGCAGGATGCCGATATTGTTATGATGCTCTATCGTGAGGGTTATTATAAGAACAGCCAACAGAATGCTGATGAAATTGATATGACTAAGGCTGATGTTGATGTTGCGAAGAACCGTCACGGTCAGACTGAGCGTATTACACTTCATTGGGATGCTCAGTATACACTTTTCTCAACATTGGAGTACAGAGATGAAAACTAAAACTCTTGTTGTCAGGAATAAGGTTTTATCTGCTTTGAATGATTACTCTATGATAAAGGATGCTTCACATATTGTCGTAGGGTTTTCAGGCGGAGCAGATTCTGTTTGTTTGTTGCACATACTTAACAGTATAAAAAAAGACCACGGATTCCAATTGTCGGCTGCACACATCAACCACGGCATACGTGGAGATGAGGCTGAGCGTGATGCTGAGTTTTGTCGTGACTTCTGCAACAGATATGATATACCCTTTAGCTTACTTGAGGTTGATTGTGTTGCTCTTTCTGCTGAAAAAGGACAGACTCTCGAAGAATGTGGCAGAGATATAAGGTATAATTATTTTCAGGAGCTGTGTGAGAATAATACATACAGAATTGCAACTGCGCATAATGCTAATGATAATGCCGAGACATTGCTGTTTAATCTGGCTAGAGGGACCGGACTCAGGGGTGCATCGGGTATTCCGAGAGTCAGGAGTAATATTATAAGACCCCTTATCAATTGTACACGTGATGAAATTGAAGCGTACTGCAATGAAAATAACCTTTCTTACGTTGTTGACAGTACTAATTTATGTGATGATTACACACGTAACAAAATCAGACACTCAGCCTTACCTGTGCTTGAAGATGTTAATTCAGGTGTGATTAAAAACATTTCATCATTTACCGAAAACGTAGCTGATGTCTGCGATTTTATAAAAGCATCTGCTGATACGGCTGTAAAGAGTGCCGATATGGGTAACGGTTTTTATGATGCAGCTGTTCTTATGTCTCTTCATAAGGCGGTGTTAAGTGAGAGTATTATTGCTATATTCGGTGAAATCAGTAATGATACTCTTGACAGACAAAAGGTGAGTGCTGTTATTAGTTTAATTAAGACAAAGGGCAGAATACAGATTTATGATGATATTTATGCAGAATGTTTTAAAAATTGCTTCAGGTTTTTCCGTAAGGATAATTTGATTAATGACAATGAGATTACGGTTGACCCGGTATCAACTGACTCGCTTGTTTTTAACGGTTATGCTCTTAACTTTACAAAATACGCAAATTGTTCAAAAAAATTTAATAAAAATGTATTGGATAATCTGATTGACTGTGATAAAATTGTTGGTAATTTGAAAGTTCGGACTCGTCGTGAAGGCGATAGATTCTCCATTCAAAGTCGCAAGGTCACCAAAACTGTTAAGAAGCTTTTTAATGAGCTTTCAGTTCCCGTTGAGGTGAGAGATAAAATCCCGGTTCTTTGCGATGATGAAGGTGTTGTATGGATTTATTCAATCGGTACAAACAGTCGATGCAGAATAAACAACAATTCGAGTAATATAATTTTCATTGGGGGAGAAACTAATGATTAATGATATTGAAAAGGTGCTCATCAGCGAGGAGGAGCTTTCTTGTATTGTAAATGATTTGGGTAAACGCATCTCAGAGGATTACAAGGATAAGGATTTACTTCTTGTCAGTATTCTTAAAGGTTCGGTCATATTTATGGCTGATTTGATGAGAGCGATTTCTATACCCTGTAATATTGATTTTATGGCTGTATCAAGCTACGGTTCAGGTGCCAAAACCTCCGGTGTGGTTAAAATCATAAAAGACCTCGACAAATCCATTGAGGGCAAGGATTTGCTTATTGTTGAGGATATTCTTGACAGTGGCAGAACGCTCAGCTACATCAGAGAAATTCTTATGGCACGAAATCCTGCAAGCATAAGAATATGCACACTTTTTGATAAGCCCGACAGGCGAGAGGTCGATTTGTATGCCGATTATATCGGAACAAAGGTTCCCAATGAGTTTATCGTCGGTTACGGATTGGATTATGATGAATATTACAGAAATTTACCTTATATCGGTGCTTTAAAGCGCTCTGTTTATGAGGATTGATTTATATATTATTTCCCGAAATGAGGTGAGCTGTTATAAAAGGCAGCGATAAGATTAAGGCGGTATTGCCGTATTTGTTAATACCGCTTATTATGATAGGATTTTTGGCACTATCATCAAAAGAACCCGCCAAAAACACAAAACTTGAATATTATCAGGTTGTTGAGTACTTTGATAAAGCTCAGGTTTCGGCTTATGAGCTTAACATCGGTACAGGTGCACTGAAAATGGAGCTCGCTGACGGTACGTCGGTAAAATATACGGTTCCTAACGTTAGTCTTTTTGTTGAGGATATTCACGATGGTGTTGTTGAGTACAACAGGGCAAATCCCAAAAAGGCTGTCAAGTATAATTATGTTTCAGGTGCATCCTATGATTTCTGGTTGCAGTTGATTCCCATTGCTCTCACAGTAGTGATGCTTGTAATACTTGCAGTTGTATTTTTCAAGAAAATGAACGGCAGTATTTCATCCGAAAACAACAGAGCTATGAACTTCGGTAAAGCCAAGGTTAAGTTCGGCAAGGATGAAAAGCGAAAAACAACCTTCAAGCAGGTTGCAGGTGCAGACGAGGAAAAGGATGAATTACAGGAAATTGTAGAATTTCTCAAAGACCCCAAGAAGTTTACGGAGCTTGGTGCCCGTATTCCCAAGGGTGTTCTTCTCGTTGGTCCTCCCGGTACAGGTAAAACCTTGCTTGCACGTGCGGTAGCAGGTGAGGCAGACGTTCCCTTCTTCTCTATTTCGGGTTCTGACTTCGTTGAAATGTACGTCGGTGTCGGTGCTTCACGTGTCCGTGACCTTTTTGACCAGGCAAAGAAAAATTCCCCTGCAATCATTTTCATTGATGAAATTGATGCTGTGGGTCGTCACAGAGGCGCAGGTATGGGTGGTGGTCACGATGAACGTGAGCAGACCCTTAACCAGCTTCTTGTTGAAATGGACGGCTTCGGTAATAATGAGGGAATTATCATTATCGCCGCTACAAACAGACCTGACATTCTTGACCCTGCACTTCTCAGACCGGGCAGATTTGACCGTCAGGTTACTGTCGGCAGACCTGACCTTAAGGGCAGACAGGAAATTCTGCAGGTACACGCCAAAAACAAACCTCTTGCACCCGACGTTGACCTTAAGAGTGTTGCACACGCTACTGTCGGTTTTGTCGGTGCAGACCTTGAAAACCTTATGAATGAGGCAGCATTGCTTGCGGCAAAACGCAACAAAAAAGCAATCACAATGACAGAAATTGATGATGCAACAATCAAGGTTGAGGTTGGTGCAGAAAAGAAGTCACGTAAATACACCGAAAAGGACAAGAAAATCACCGCATATCACGAGGCAGGTCACGCTGTATCCGCATATTATCTTGAAAACAGCGAGCCTGTATATGAGATTTCAATTATTCCGCGCGGTATGGCAGGCGGTTACACACTTTACAGACCTGACGAGGATTCCTCTCATCTTCTCAAATCAACAATGCTTGACCGTATTGTTACGGGGATGGGTGGCAGAGTTGCGGAGAAAATTACATTTGGTGATATTTCGACAGGTGCTTCACAGGATATTTCACATTCATCTGAAATTGCACGTGCTATGGTTACAAAGTACGGTATGAGTGATAAACTCGGTCCTGTGCTTTACGGTAAGGATACAGATGAGGTTTTCCTCGGTATGGATTACTCGCACTCCAAAAATTACTCCGAAACATACGCAACACAGATTGACGATGAGATTAAGCGTATTATGACAGAGTGCTTTGATAAGTGTGAAAAAATCCTTACAGAGCATAACGATAAGCTTGTTCTTGTTGCTAAAGAGCTTATCGAGAAAGAAAAAATCTCCGGTGAACGCTTTATGCAGTTGATGGATGAAAACTACGACCCTGCAAATGACGTTGAGGATGCTCCGGAAGAAGCTGGAGCTCCCGAAACAACCGTTGAGGTTGCAGAAGAAGTGGTTGAAGAACCCGAAACAGAAGCAAACACCGACACAATCGAAGAAACAACATAATAATAAATAAGCCTTAAGGAGTTTTCGCTTTCTCCTTGAGGCTTTTTGTTATACGATAGAGTATAGGTTTGTGTTATTGACTTTAAACGTAATATTGTGATATATTCAAATTGGAAATGTTTATATTCAATATTGAAGGAGTGTGTAAATGTGGCGAAGAATAAAATTATCAAAATCATTTTTGTCCTTGTTATAATTTCATTAGTAATATTAGCATTTATGATATTCATACCCAAAGAATCAAATGTTCAGTTGCCGAGCGACAATCGATTTCCTGCACAAGATTATCAAGGGCTGAATAAGCACACATTTACAAATGATATTTACAACAATAATGCAAAATTAATAATAAATAATATTGATTATTCGTCGCAAGCCTACGTGAAATATAATGAAGTTAAAGATACTTTCGAACTGCCGTTGTTATTTATTTCAAAGCATCTTGGTGCTGAAATATATGCTTTAGATGAAAAATCATATCTGGTTAGTTTTTCTAATGAGGATTATATTTTGAATACAGAAATTAACAAAATGTCGGTATATAACCAAGGTATGAATATCATTGGTGATCCGAAGCCGATAACTAATCCTTATGCCAACAACACTTCTCATGTAGAACCGAGCTATAAAGTATTGGAAAATGACTTTATTGTTGAGAATACTGTTATAGAACATTTCCTCTATATGAGAAATGCAGATATTAAGGTTAAAGATAACATTGTTACTATTAATACAGTTCAACCTACATTGTATAAGCTTGAAATAAACGATAAGGTTATTACGAGTGTCAAGGTTGATGAAAGTAAAGCCTATGCTGAAATACCGTTTTTGCCTGTTGTTGAGGAAATAGGTGGTAAGGTTTATAAAATATCACCTGAATTATATCGTATTAAAATTAATGGTAATAATTTATATTTTAACAGCAAAGATATTGTTCTCAGTGAAACAAAAAATGGTTTGAATTTATTTGGTTCTGCATCAGGAAGTAAATTATGGACGTATTATAAAATCAGTAATGGTGAAATGTTTATAGATTCATCCAGTGCTCATGCTTTTTTAAACAGCGTAGGATATAAACTGGATTTTAATAGTCAAGATAAGGTTATTAAGATTAAGAGAATACTATGACAGGGGACGGTACTGTGTCCTGCTCGGATTTAAATTAATCATTTCTCTCAAAGGGTTGGTTTAACGACACACCCTTTGGTTTAAGAAAAAGTTGCGGTTTGTTCAGCCTTCCTTCGAAGGAAGGTGGCGCGAAAAAACTTGTTTTTTCGTGACGGAAGGTTCTTCATTGCATAGCAATGATTTCACCAAAGGTGAAAATAATTCAAATCGTA
>JAZSGZ010000013.1:0-225252 GCA_045532945.1 Acutalibacteraceae bacterium | reverse complement strand
TTTTTTTATCCAAGCCGCAGGCTTGGTATATCATCACGATGCAGTCGTGTATATCATCAGCCTCTTTGAGGCTGTATCTCATCACGCGCCAGCGTGTATATCATCGCCGTAGGCGCATATCATCAGCCGAAGGCTGTATTAACTGCGGCTTGATAAGATGCAACACTGCGTGTTGATGATATGCAATTCCGACGGAATTGATGATATACAATGCTCCGCATTGATTTTCAAAGCCCTTAATTCTCCCTGCTTTGACAAACACAGTTACAACTGATATTATAATTACATACTCGTCCAATTATTCTGGAGTTGAAATAATATGAACGACACAAAATGGAATGAAATTTTCAAGGCATTCTTCTACGGAATAGAATGTTCGGAAAATGAAAAGCTAAGTAATTTACAATTCAAATGGACAACGAAATCACTTAACGGATTTATATACAGTGATACTACATGGAGTCACTTTGGCTCGGATAGCTATAAGGATATAGATTGGCTTAAAATTGATACAACTGAAGAAACAAAGCAAATCGTAACAGATGTATTACGAAAAATCAATGTCCCCGGTGAAATCTTATATGATTGTGTTTACGTGTATGGTTATCGTACAGACGTTGACTATATATAATTTGCTTCGCAAACCCCATATTGCACTTTTGGAATAATTCTGCTATACTTATTTCAACAAATGATTTTAAAGGGGCGTTATTATGGAACGGTTCAGGAAAGTAATTTGCATACTTTGTGTTTTTGCTATGGTAATTTCATATGCAGCCTGCGGTAAAAAGAAGAAAACAAACAACACACAGACCACACAGACAGTTATACAAAACGTTCAGGATGTACAGAACACCCTTGCTGTCACAGATGCTGTAACCGAAACTCAGGCGGTGACTTATGCACCGCAACCTACACAAGGTGCACAAGCTCAACCCACACCAACCAACGCACCCACCCAGAGTACTCAGCAGCCGCAGCCCACAGAGGCTCTGACACAGGCTCCCACAGAAGCACCCGTACAGAATTCAGGCTCTGTTGAAACCATTATTTACGACAACGTTACTCCCCGACAGACCATTTACTGTCCACCCGATATGCGCACAACCAGCACTGCTTACCCTGTGCTTGTGTGGGCAAACGGCACAATGGTGAAGGCTGATTTCTATGCAAGTCTTCTCGTTGAGCTTTCTAATATGGGATATATTGTTGTTGCTAACGATGAAAGCATGTCGGCAGACGGCTCTGCTCAGATACACTCACTTGATTTTGTAATCAATGAGGGTAACAACTCCAACTCCCCCCTTTACGGCAAGGTTGATACAAACAGAATCGCACTTATCGGACACTCGCAGGGTGGCAGAAGCTCCGTAAATGCATCGACTGACAGCAGAGTTAAATGTGTCATTTCAATTGCAGGCAGTAACTTCGATTACGAGGCAGCTCTTGACACAAAGCCCACCCTCTTCTTCGGTGGTACAAACGACTGGATTGTAAACCCCGAGCAATGGCTCGTAACTGCATTTGACGCTGTTAAGGGTCCTGCAGTTTACGGCTGTCTTGAGGGTGCTACTCACACAACCTGTACGAGTGACCCTGCTAAATACACTTATTACATAGCCAAGTGGTGCGATGCCTGGCTTAACGGTAACGAACAGGCAAAGTCCATCTTCCGAAACGGCGGGGAAATGTCAAACGACTCTGCCTGGAGTGATTTCAGAAGCAAGGGTTTCTGAATCAAAGCAAATATTAACGGGATGTAAAAAGCTTTCATTTTTTACATCCCGTTTTAATTTATTATTACATAAATGCTTTATCGTATTTTTTTGACCACTTAAGTACCGTTTCCTTATCCCATTTCTCAGGTATCTGATTAGCAAGAATAACAACCTTCACCATCCTGGCGACTGCACAACCGAGAATTCTGATAAGATATTTGTTGCCTGTAGCACCTTTGATTTTCGCCTGTAAATCATCAGTAAAGGAGAACAGATCGCTGAGGCTACCGAAATCTGCCGCCATTGTGATATCATCCTCATTCACAACACCTGACTCAAAGCAATACTCAACATCTTGCGGTTTCAGCTTCAGGAGATAGCTTCTTACACATTCAAGCATCGCAAGACTACCACCCAGTTTTTTGTGATATTTCACAGCATAATCCCACAGGGTTTCAGCACTATAGAATTCATTTTTATCAGCAATTATAGTATCGGCAAGAATTCTTGCCGCCCTGAAAGCATTTGCCATACCGGAGCCTATAAGCGGAACCGGCATAAAAGCACTGTCACCAATAGCAGCATAACCGTCCGCAACAGGTACGGAAAGGGTGTGTCTGATAGGAATTTCCACAAACTGACCGCCACGGAGCTTTTCTGTACCCAAGCGTGGGTTCTTTTTACGGAGATTCACAAGAGCCTTTTCGACCTCATCCATACCGAATTCGGTAAATCTGCCGATAAGAACATCTGTGTAATTATCTTCGGAAGCGACCCAGTTTATGCCCGGTACACCACCTGCGTAAAGAATAATCTTGAACTTATCCTTTGCAGGCACATCACTTGCCTTGTTATAAAACGCTCTGTAAATTGAAATTTTGTGAGCACGATTAATCTCATTCTGCACACCAAGTGCCTTTGGCAGATTGCGTCGCACCGCAGAATTAACACCGCAAGCATCTATTACAAGATCAGCCGACACATCGCCTTGTGCAGTTTTTATACCCACAACTCTGTCACCTATAAGAATCGGCCCGTAAACCTCACAATCATAGACGAGCTTAACACCGCTCTCTGTGGCATTATTTATGAGCATTTCATATATATCACTACGTTCCATTTTGATTTCGCGCTTATCAAGGGGAACGTGCTGTTTTAAAGGCTTGTTACCACAAGGTCCGCAGAAAGTCATATCCTCTTTATACTCATATTTATCCTCAGCCGGCATAGGAATACCTGCTTCATCGAGGGACTTCGGGTCAAAAATATCTGTCCAATCATAACCCAGCTTACCTTCACTACCCTTCTCATAGCAAGTAACATCATAACCTGCTCTGCCCAGCAATGCGGCAACTGCCAGACCACCGTGACCCATTCCCGCAACCACTATACGTTTACCCATAAATACTCCTCCAATTTAACATTACATACATTTTATCACAAATGCAGATATTTTTATATCCACATATTTACACAAATATTTTAAAATGTTATTATATAAAAAAACGAAAGGAATAACAATATGGATATAATAAAAGAAATCTGGGCGGTCAATCCCCCTGCAATGTTTGCAACAATCTGTCTTGCACTCTACTTTTTCGGTATGGCAGTTGCTTTCATTTCAAAGCCCATAAAAAATGCTGAAAGCTTTTCAGTAAAGCCTGTTGACAATGCAGGTAAAACTGAAATCCGCGTTTACTACGGTGGTATATCTTTTGCACTGGGTGCTTTCTTGCTGTACCTTACATTTGCTTTGGGTACTGCATTTCACTCACTTGTGGGCGGTATGATATTTGCAACAACGGTTTTAGTTACACGAACAATCTTTTTGTGTGTGGACAAGGGTTGGAAATGCCCGTACACAAAGCTTGCAATCCCTGCAGAAAGTGCCTTTGTAATTGCATTATGGGTTTGCTTCTTCCTTGCAAAAAAATACTTATAATACATACTATAACAACACCCGACAGATTTTCACCTGTCGGGTATTTTTTAAAACAAAAAGGTTTTTGCAATTAGCAGAAGCACCGTACCCGGAACGGAAAACAAAGCACAGAAAACCAGACTGTATATATTCACGCCTACGGTAAGTGGCACAAAGCAGGATATTGCACCCACAGCGCACAGTGAGCCTACTCCCCCGAGGGCACTTGTAAAAAGAGCCTTTATAAATGAACCGCTTTTTTTGAAAATCCACAAGGCAATACACAAAAGAAAAACACCTATTACATAAATCACCGTAACACATCCTTATTAAAAACTTAATACAAATTTTGTATTCTGTTAAAAAATATGATTTACAATATAGTTATATTACATATTATATAAGTACATCCCTGTGCATACTATAATTTGAGGTGATTTTTTGAACAAGCATTCTTTTACTTTTGAGCAGTATTGTAATATCGTGGATAAAAACATTATTCTTGAGGAAACCACATACCACAACGGCAGTAAGCGTATTAAATGCCTTAATATTCACAAATGCAACCAGCTTAACGGCGGTTGCCGTAACCCTTACGTCATAAGACGGATGGAAAATTCAGTTGAAAACTTCAAGGATAAATAGTATAATCTCAATATCCTGAAAGGCGGTGAGGTTTTGAACGGAATATATATCCACATCCCATTCTGCAGGTCCAAGTGTCCTTATTGTGATTTCTACTCTATGCGGTGCGACGAGGAAACCAAGCAGAAATATGTTGATGCTGTTATAGATGAAATCAAAGCCTTGCGCCGTTGCAAAGGCTTTTGTGGAGATACATTCACAAATGCAGATACACTCTACCTGGGCGGCGGCACACCATCGGTGCTCTCGGGTGAACAAATTGCACGCATTGTAAATACCGCAAAAGAAAAATTCAACATTCCCGACTCGGGTGAAATCACAATAGAGTGTAACCCCGGCTCGGATATTGAAGGGCTTATCCCCTACCTTAAGGCCTGCGGTATAAACAGAGTTTCTCTCGGTATGCAATCTGCCGTTGACACAGAACGCAAGGCTCTCGGAAGAAGTGCAGACAGAAGCCGTGTAAAACAGGTTATCGAGCTTTTCAAAAGCAACGGAATAACAAACATCTCACTTGATATTATGTTAGGTATTCCATATCAGGACTCCGAAAGTCTTAAAAGCACACTTGATTTTGTAAAGGAATGTGACATTCCTCATATAAGCGCATATATGCTGAAAATTGAGGAAGGAACTTTTTTTGACACCCATAGCGAAAGATACAACTTCCCGGATGAGGATACCGTGTGTGACCTATACACCCAATGTGCGGATTATCTTGTAAGCAACGGATATTATCACTATGAAATCTCCAACTTTGCAAAGCCGGGTTATGAAAGCCGACACAACACAAAATACTGGAAGCTTGACAACTATCTCGGAATAGGTCCGTCGGCACATTCCTTTGTGAACGGCAAGAGATTCTACTTTCCGAATGATATGGATGAATTCATAGCCGGAAGTACACCTTTATCCGACGGCACGGGCGGTGACCGTGACGAGTACATAATGCTCCGCTTACGCTTGCAAGAGGGATTGAACATTCAAAGCCTTATAACACTTTACGGAGAGGATTCCGCTGACAGTATAATAAAAAAAGCCCCACTCCTCAAAGAGCAAGGCTTAATAAGCTTTGACGGTTGTAATGTTGCGTTGACGGAAAAAGGCTTTTTACTGTCAAACAGCGTGATTATTGAATTACTCGGAGAGTAAACGCCTCATTTTCACATTCCGCATCATTAATACCGTTTGTACAAAGAATTTCATTATCGGTTGTAATAAAGATAAAATCAAAGTCGTTGTTTTCACTTGCGAACGCAACGGCTTTTTCTTTACCCATTACATAGAGTGCCGTTGAATACGCATCACAAAGAGCCCCATCCGCGCCTATCACGGTAACACTCAGAAGGTCACTTTCTGCAGGATAGCCTGTTTTGGGGTCAATGATGTGGTGATAGGTTTTACCTTCATATTCAAAATAACGTTCATATCCCCCGGAGGTTACAACGGATTTATTGCCCCTACTCTTAAATGTACAAGCAAGGCTTTCGTTATCATACGGATTTTTAACACCAACGCTCCACAGCGAGCCATCAGTCTTTTCACCGCACAAAACAATATTACCGCCCAGAGAAATCAAGGCAGTAACTGCTTCTGCTTTTGTTATCTCCAGAAGCTCATCACCGAGATAGCCTTTTGCAATACCACCGAGGGTTATTTCCACACCATCAGACTTTTTCACCCAATTATCCGCTGTATTTACGGTAATTCCGTCAGACTTAACACAAGAAAGCGCTTTTTTAACCTCGCCTTCAGCAGGTACCCCGTAGGTTCCGTTATGGAATCCCCAAGCCTTCACAACAGGCATAACCGTAATATTGAATTTATTGTCTGTATTGTATGAAGCAGACACAGCCTTTGCAACAACCTCTGCCGTTTCAGGAGAAACCTGAATTCCGGTTTCCGCCTCGCCGTTATTTATTTTGAAAACATCGCTTTCCTCATTGTTGGCATCCATAAGCGAATCAATTTCTGTAATGCGGTCAGATAAAAGTCTGAGAATACGCTCATTTTCTGCCCTTGAATTATTGAACACGGTTATTTGCATAACCGTGTTCATTGCAGTTAAATTGAGCGTATCATCAACCCTCATTGGTGCACAGGAGCAAAAGCCTGCAAGCATCGATATCAGTAGTATTAATGATACTGTTTTTTTCATAATCAACCTACACTTGCAGCCTCTCTGCCGTTCTGCTCATGTTCGGCATAAGAGCTTGCATAGTATACACCGCCCTTAACGTCGTGTCTGAAGTAGAAGTAATTTGTGTCAGAGGGGAACAATGCAGCATGGATAGCGTCATTACCGGGGTTAGCAATAGCACCGATAGGAAGACCCTCACATGCCTCGCTGTAAGTATCATAAAGGTCACGGTACTCAAGGTACTTCTGTGAATCCTCAACAGATGATGAAAGCTGCGGCTTAATTGTATTGAGAAGATAATCCTCAGTTGAGTCACACTGAAGGAGCGGGAAGGTTGACGGCTTGTCAAGACGGTTGTAAAGAACCGATGCGATATCAGGCATCTGTTCAACATTAGCAGCCTCCATCTGGAGGATTGAAGCCATAATAACAACCTCATCGACAGTAACCCCAAGCTTGTCAGCCTGTGCCTGATATTCCGCTGTCCACTTATCCTTGAAGTTATTGAGGAAGCGTCTTACAACACTTGAAGCATTTTCACCTACGAAGAACTCGTATGTATCGGGGAAAATGTAGCCTTCAAGTGTACGGAAACGCTTTTCCTTATCGGGAATGGGAGCAATGAAATCATACTCAGCGGAGAAATCAACCGTTTGCAAGGTTGTGATAAAGCTGCTTGCAGTACAAACATCATTTGCCTCAAGCTTCTCTGCAATCTGCTGAATTGTATAACCCTCAGGGAAGGTAAGTGAAACCGTTTCACCGCCTGTATAGTCGGTCTTCATTGTGGCAATCATTTTTTCAACACCCATTGTGGGGTTAAGTGTATAAACACCTGCGATATAATCACCGTCAACATCAAATATACTCAGGAAGATTTCACAGAACATCTTATTCTCTATAAGACCCTTTTCCTTGAGGATATCAAGCACCTCAGAGTCACCCATACCATCCTGAATTGTAACCTCAACAGCAGTATCCTCGGCATCAAGTGCGAGAACATCGTTAATGCACTGTATACCGAAATAGCAAAGAACCGTGCTCACTACTGCAATAACAGCAAGCATAATCATAAAACGCTTAAAGCCCTTTGACGTGAAAAAGCGAACAAAAACATTCTTCTTTTTCTCGCCACCGTTATCCACGTTCATTTTTCTTCCTGCACCTCTGCGTCGGGGAGGATTCTTTGATTTCTGTGCCTGTGAATCAATTGTTCTCGGCGGATTTGAAAAATACACACCACCCTTAAGGTTTGCCTTATCCTGTGATGCACCCTCACTGTTTTTAATGGGAGGAGGCGCAGCCTTTTTATTCTCAAACCCGTTCAAAAGGTCATTGTAATCGTTACCGTTAGCCATTTTGAAAACTCCTTTTAATACTCAATCCTCGCGGACTGTAATAATCTCTTTTTCCGTTACCACAAGTCTGACTGTTCTGTCATATTTACCGTGGTAAAGCTCATCCACTATATTATCATCGTAGCAAATGCCGATGGTATTACCTTTGTAGCCTGACAGATACCTGTCATAATAGCCCTTGCCGTAGCCTAATCTGTAACCCGATTTATCAAACATAAATGCAGGCACGATACAAACCGAACCCTCGGTCTTACCCACCATAACGCACTTCTGCGGATCGGGCTCATCAACACCGAAGCTTCCTGATGAAAGCTCATCGAGAGAATTAATGTAATAAAAATTCATCTCGGTTTTACCATCCTCACACCGAGGCACCGCCACACGCTTGCCCATCTGCAGAAGGGCTGTTATAAATTCACGTGTATCTACCTCAATGTCGGTTGAGACATAGCAAAGCACCGTATCCACCTGTCTGATCGCCCACATATTAAGCAATCTGTTTTTTATTTTCCTGTCAAGGGCTTCCTTGCCCTCAGGACTCATTCCGCGCCTCATCTGCCGTGCTTCGGCACGCAGTTTTTTCTTTATGGGGCGTATATCAATCACTTTCTCCATTGAATCGCTCCGAGAATCCCTTTGCTTTTTTCTTCACCCACAATTGAGGCGGCAATCTTTTCGCCGAATTCCCAAGCAACACCTGCACCCTTAGCGGTAATTATGTTGCCATCTCTTACGACACCCTCGCCTGTTACGGTTGCGCCCTTGAGGAATTCATCAAAGCCCGGGAAGCAGGTTGCGCGTTTACCTGAAAGCAACCCCTTCTTACCCAGGATAAACGGTGCTGCACATATTGCTGAGATTATTTTACCCTTTTGTGCACAGAAGTCAATAGCTTTCTGCACATCAGATGAGTTATCAAGGTTCTCAGCGCCGGGCATACCACCGGGTAAGATTATACCGTCCAGCTGATCTGTCAACACAACCTCGCTCAAGGAAATGTCTGCTTTGACTTCAATATTGTGTGCACCGCGTACTACGTCACCCGTAACACCTACGGTAATCGTGTTTATACCTGCACGTCTGAGAAAATCCACAGGCGCAAGAGCCTCAATCTCCTCAAAGCCGTCTGCAAGGAAAACATATATCATAAAATCATCCTCCGTAAGGAATACCGAAAAAGCCGTTTGTAAAGTCAGGTGAATCGCCTACAGCTTTGTACATACCGCAAGGTTCACCATATGAAACCGCAGGCTTCCTCAGTTCAAGTATATCACAACCAAGAACATCAAAAATGCAACTGAGTACTGAATTTTCATTACCGAAAAGCTCGTGGATAATATATCTGCCGTCACAAAGCTCTGCTACACCGTAACCCTCATTTTCAACACAGATAACCTTGATATCATCACCTGCAGGACAATAAAAGCTGTCAAACATTTTTTCACAGGGGGTTGCCAACGTGCAGCTTGCTCCCCGACGGTATTTTTTAAATTCGTCATAGCTCAGTTGAGCAAGGGGATAATCCCCTTTCGGGAAATCACTCTTTTTTAATTCAACCTTGGTGTAGTAAAACCCTGTTTTATACCCGTTTTTGCCGTAAAGCTCAAAAAGTGTTTTTTCGGCAGGGACCAGATACAGGTAATCCGCACCATCACCGATTGCCTTTTCGTAAGCAATATCAAGCAGCTTTCTCATAAGCCCCTGACCGCGGTGCTCAGCCTTGGTGCAGACCGCGTAAACATAGTATGCCTTATAATCCCGTCCATCAACACAGATTGTACTGTCGAGGAGATACAGGACACTTACAGGCTCGTTGCCGTAAAAGGCAGTTATTATATTCTTTGTTTCTGCGGTTCTGTTAAAGAAATTATCTACTGCTTTCTCCTCATCGCCGAAAATATCGCGCCACATCTTTTTGAGCGCAGGGAAATCCTCGGTTGTAACCGCTCTGAAATCATATAACCTTTGCATAGTATTTTTTCAAAAGATACTCAGGCTGATAGGAAAGCTTTGCCTTACGCAAGCCTTCAACGCCCGCATCGTCTTCACGATTTATATATATAAACTCACCCGTAAGTCTGTCTGCAAACAGTTTATTAACCGCTGCATAAGCTTGGGGGAAATCGGGTGAAGCCTTTTCAAAATGAACACAGAAGGTTTTGCCGTCCGCCATAGGCTCACCGAGAGCATAGGCAACTATATCACCACCCACACGGATGATTATTCCCCTGTAATTTAATTTGCCGAATTTTGAAAACGCACAGTCAATAACCTGACGCTCTGCCTCAAGCCGTTGTGTGCTTTCATTCTGCATGTGCCATCTATGCGAAAACTCAAGACACTCTTTGAGATTGTCTTCTGTGATATCCTCAACCGTATAAGTAAACTTTTTCATAAAGGAGTTCACATGATTCTTCTTTGAGTGAAGCTTTCTGCCTTTGAGAAGCGACAAATTCTCACTGAGGTATATATAATCAAAGTAGTCGCGTTGCTCTCTGACAACAAGCCTATTGCCGAAGAATTTTTCCAAATACGGGAGTTGTTCCTCTGTAACACAATAAAAACTAAGATCGGACTCACGCTCACGTGCATCGTCAACAATAGTCTGCAAGGCCTTGTTAACATCTCCCGTGCCCCAAGGAAAGGCATAGGACGTAACACCGTTGAAGGTAGAGCGCAAAAAGAGGAAGCTGTCACAAACTGCAAGCTCCGTATGCTCTGCGGCACTCCAGGTATAAAGATTACCGAAGCTGAAATCACACAGCTGACGGCAACAATCAGGCATAAAGCCCAGGACAAGCTCCTTGTCGTTTGTTTTTATATGGTGTAAATCAAGCATATAATCCGCTTTCCTTCAAAGTTGCTTTCAATACTTCATAAACCTTGTCATTGATAACCTCAATGGGTAAGGGCTTGCCATTCTCGGCACAGCAGATTACACTCCAACCGTATTTATCAGCCGCATAAAGCGCTGCCTCACGGCAGGCATTGAGAAAATCAACGTTTGCCTCGTGAACGTCCTTTTTACTTTCATCACCATTGTAACGCGACGTCATAAGACGCTGTGAAACATCAACGGGCATATCAAGGAAAATAACCTTATCAGGTGCGGGAATGCCGATTTTGTTATATTCAAAATCAAAAAGCCATTGCAGGAAATCATCCCAATCAGCCTTATTGAGCTTAGTCATCTGATAAAGTGCATTGGCAGGGGTATACCTGTCGGCAAAGATAAGCTTGCCGGATTTATAATCCTGTCCCCATTTCTCGGTAAATGAAGCAAAACGGTCTGCTGCATAAAGCACAGATGCGGCATAAGCGTTTACATCGCCTGCATTTTTGCCGAAGTCACCTGCAAGGTACTTCCTGACAAGTATGCTTGAATCGCTGTCATAATCAGGGAGCTTTATTCTCCTGTAATCAATACCGTCCGCCTGAAGGCGTTTGCATATAAGCTCAGTTTGAGTTGTCTTGCCGCTGCCGTCAAGACCCTCAAGGTCAATAAAAATACCCATCGGGAATTTTCCTTTCAAGTGCAATTATACTTTTACCAATAGATAATACTATAATTGAGAGCAACTGTCAAATATTGTTTTTAATATTTATATAATTATTATAGATAATTTACTGAAATTTAATATTTGGCAAAAAAACAAGCTCACAGAAGGTCAAATCTGCAAGCTTACGTTTTTTACTGATTAATAAACGCCAGAATCTGCTCCTTGGAACGAAGACCGATGAGAGTATCCACAGCCTGACCGTTCTTCATAAGAACAAGTGTGGGAATACTTGCGATGCCGAACCTCTGTGCAAGGGTGATTTCACTATCAACGTCCACTTTACCGACAACGACGTTGTCGTTTTCCTCTGCAATCTGATGTACAATGGGTGCTATCATCTGACAGGGGCCACACCAGGTTGCCCAGAAATCAATAAGCACGGGTTTGTCGTTCTTTAAAACAACATCTTCAAAATTAGCACTTGTAATTGTAATTTCAGCCATATTTAAAACCTCTCAATCCTTTGATTTATAGTAGAGCATACAGTGACAGTAGCCCTCGAAATCGGGGTCGGCAATCTGCTGACGGAACTCCTCGCATATACACTTATTTTCAGGTGTTTTTGCAAGTCTGCAAGGGCAATAGCCATCCTTTGCCTTAAGACCCTCTTTAATTCTTGAAACGACCTCTTTATCTTCATTAAGTCTTACAGCCACAATAGCGCCTCTTTTCTTTTTACTCAACCCTGATAGAATTGTAATATTAGAATATCCTAAAACCGCCCACATTTCAACCCGTAATATGTAAAATTTTCTTTACTTTTTTGAAAAAGAGTGTAAAATATTATAAAAAAAACAATTATATGTATCCGGAGATAATTATTATGAGCAGTATTTTTGACCAGGCATATAACACCGCCGCAGAAATTATAGAAACCGCAAAATTAAAAAAGGGCAATATCCTTGTGGTAGGTTGCTCAACAAGCGAGGTTACAGGCAACACAATAGGTACTAACTCAAGCCCCGATACCGCCAAGGAGATTTTTGACGGCATCAAAAAGGCAGCTGATGAAAAAGGGATTTTTATTGCGGCACAGTGTTGCGAGCATCTTAACAGAGCTATCATAATTGAGGCAAAAGCCGTAAGCGGTGACACCGTAAATGTTGTCCCCCAGCCCAAGGCAGGCGGTTCCTTTGCTACTGCGGCATACAAAGCATTTAAAGAGCCTGTTGCAGTAGAGGAAATCAAGGCAGATGCAGGTATCGACATCGGCTTTACAATGATTGGTATGCACCTGAAAAAGGTTGCTGTGCCCGTAAGGCTTAAGCATAACAAAATCGGTAATGCCACCGTTTTGGGTGCAAGGGTACGCCCCAGATTCATAGGTGGCGAAAGAGCCGTGTACGACGACAGACTTTTATAACAGAGGAATTCATTATGAGAACAGAAATACTTAAGCTTTTGTGCAGAAATGCCCACTACACCCCTGCAGAAATCGGTGCAATGTTGGGTAAAAGCGAAACGGAAATAAAAGCAGAAATTGAATGCCTTGAAAAAGAAGGCATAATCCGCGGATACAAGGCGGTTGTAGACTGGGATAAGCTTGATGATGCCTACGTAAGTGCCATTGTACAGCTCAACGTTATACCCAAAGCAGAGTTAGGTTTTGAGGACGTCGCCGAAAGAGTTATGTCTTTCCACGAGGTAGAATCAGTTTACCTTATGTCCGGTTCATACGACCTTAACGTTGTAGTAAAGGGTAAAACATTGCAGGATATAGCAAAATTCGTAGCAAGAGAATTGGCAACAATCGACTCTGTTACCTCAACAGTAACAAACTTTGTTATGCGCCGATACAAAGAAATGGATATCGGGCTTTGTGACCCTGAGGATGACTGCAGGGGGAAGTACCTCTTATGATAGACTACTCCCGTATGTTAAATTCTGCCGTGCAGGAAATCAAACCATCGGGCATACGCAAATTCTTTGACATAGCATCTACTATGGACGATGTTATATCCTTGGGCGTAGGTGAGCCTGATTTTCAAACACCCTGGCAAATACGCAAGGCAGGTATCACATCACTTGAAAGAGGCAGAACAAAATACAGTGCAAACAAAGGCATTGATGTTTTATGTGGTGAAATATCGGACTATCTGCACCGAAAATATTCCTTGAAATATAATCCTGCTGACGAAATTCTGGTAACCATAGGTGGTAGTGAAGCAATAGATGCTGCCATAAGAGCATTAGTTTCCCCGGGAGACGAAGTAATAATTCCCCAACCCAGCTATGTCTGCTACGAACCCATAACAATGCTTGCAGGCGGTGTACCTGTAATTATTGAAACAAAAGCTGAAAACGACTTCAAAATAACTCCGGAGGAGCTCAGAGCAGCAATAACCGATAAAACAAAGCTGTTAATTCTGCCATATCCTTGCAACCCCACAGGTGCAATTATGGAGAAGGCTGACTTAACTGAACTTTCAAATGTACTGAAAAATACAAATATCGCTGTTCTTTCTGATGAAATATACTCCGAATTAACCTACGGTGATGTCAAGCATGTCTCCCCTGCATCAATTGACGGAATGTGGGAAAGAACAATAACTGTCAACGGCTTTTCCAAGGCATTTTCAATGACCGGTTGGCGTCTGGGATATGCCTGCGGTCCCCGTGAAATTATGGCTCAGATTATTAAAATCCACCAATACGCAATAATGTGTGCTCCAACCACATCACAATATGCGGCTATTGAAGCTCTGCGCAACTGTGACGATGCCGTCGAAAATATGCACATTGAATATGACCGCAGAAGAAAATTAATAGTAAAAGGCTTTAATGACCTGGGTCTCACCTGCCGTGAGCCTAAGGGCGCATTTTACGCTTTTCCTTCAATCAAATCCACAGGACTTTCCAGCGATGAATTTTGTGAAAAGCTTTTAAAGGAAAAGCGGGTTGCAGTAGTTCCGGGAACAGCTTTCGGCAAGGGTGGTGAGGGCTTTATCCGAGCCTCATATTGCTACTCCCCCGAGCATATTATCAAAGCCTTGGAAAGAATAAAAGATTTTTTATATGACCTATAATGCAAAAGGATATGAGGAACACAAAGCCCTCATATCCTTTTTAACTTATTCAACTGTTATATCCACAACTATGGGACAGTGATCGCTGATATACACACCTGTATCTGTTGTTGCAGGTAAAACATCATAAGAATTAACCTCAAAGCCGGTTTTTGAAATCATAAAGTAATCAATTCTTTTGAACTTCTCCGAATCGCCCCAACCATTGTAGGTATGGGATTTATCGGGCTTTTCCACTCGGTAAATCGCATCGTCAAAATTCTCAGTTACGCTGTTGTAGGTAACGGAGCCCTCCTCGGCATTAAAGTCACCCATAATAACCGCAGGAAGTGAGCCGAACTCCTTGATTTTATCAAGTACAACGTTAATTCCGTTAATGCGAGCCTCGTCACTTACGTGGCTGAGGTGAGTGTTGAAAACAACAAAATCCTTGCCCGATGCAATGTCGGTAAGAATCACGTAGCTGCACACTCTGTTATACTGCGCGCCCCATGATTTACTTGATATCTCGGGTGTTTCAGAGAGCCAGAATGATCCCTTGTCAACAAGCTTATAAAGTGATGTGTTATAGAAAATGGGACAGCCCTCAGAATTAAAAGCATCGTCACGATAGGTTATAACAGAATCATAGCCCTTTAATGTATCGGTAAGGTAGGCGTAATGCCACTTGGTAGCCTCCTGAAAGCCTATGATACCGGGGACTTGTTCACCGATTGCATCAACAATAAGGTCGGCACGGTAAAACCAAGCCTTTTTGCCCCAATCCGTAGGGCTGATGCAACGGAGATTACAGCTCATCATTCTGATGTTCTCTGTGTTTTCTGCCTCAATGGCAATTTCCTTTTTGTTGTCATTGTAGTGTGAATAATACAAAAATGTGTTACCTGCAAGGACAAGAGCAACAACAAGGATTACGGATACTAATCCGAGCAAAGCGAATTTAATAAATCTTTTCATAAAGCACCTCGAGATTAAATTACAGATTCAGTATATAGCAAAGCGAATGGAATTACAATAGGAAGATTCTCAACCTTATTTTCATTTATTACAAAAAATTATTCACAAGGACTTGATTTTTATATTTTATTTGGTTATAATAGCAAAGCACTTCAAGAGTGCACAATAGCTTATATCAATTTGACTGTATGGAGAGTTGTCCGAGTCGGTCGAAGGAGCACGATTGGAAATCGTGTAAACGGCCAAAACCGTTTCGAGGGTTCGAATCCCTTGCTCTCCGCCAAAATTAAGGAGTATTATCGTAAGATAGTACCCCTTATTTTTTATTCAGAAAGCGAAAAAGGATTCGAACCCCCTCGCCGAAGGCCAACACAATCGGGGTTTGCGTAGCAAACGATGGGCAGAGCCCATCGAATCCCTTGCTCTCCGCCAAAAATCAAGGAGTATTATCGTAAGATAGTACTCCTTTTTTTATTCAGAAAACGAAAAGGGATTCGAACCCCCTCGGCGAAGCCGAACACAATCGGGGTTTGCGTAGCAAACGATGGGCAGAGCCCATCGAATCCCTTGCTCTCCGCCAAGAATTAAGGAGTATTATCGCAAGATAGTACCCCTTATTTTTTATTCAGAAAACGAAAAGGGATTCGAACCCCCTCGCCGAAGGCGAACACAATCGGGGTTTGCGTAGCAAACGATGGGCAGAGCCCATCGAATCCCTTGCTCTCCGCCAAGAATTAAGGAGTATTATCGTAAGATAGTACTCCTTTTTTTATTCAGAAAACGAAAAGGGATTCGAACCCCCTCGCCGAAGGCGAACACTATCGGGGTTTGCGTAGCAAACGATGGGCAGAGCCCATCGAATCCCTTGCTCTCCGCCAAAAATAAAGAGTATTACCTGAAAAAGGTAGTACTCTTTTTTTCGTTATTCTTAACTGTTTTGCGACTATTTATTTTGGCAATATTCACATTGTATGTAAACTCAGTTTATGATATTATAAGATATATGCAATTTTATGGAGTATTTATAATGTTTGAGAGCCCGAAATGCACTCCGATTTTTGAGTGCAAAACGAAAAAACAAAACCCGAATTACGGCAAAAGCGTTATTGCTTTTCCCTGTGATTATACTGTGCTTGACCTTGAGACCACAGGTCTTAACCCTACCACAGACCTGATAATTGAATTTGCCGCTGTCAAGGTACGTGGCGGTAAGGTTATTGACACCTTCCAGAGCCTTTGTGACCCCGGCTTTCCAATTCCGCCGCAGATTGAGATGATTACGGGCATTACAACGGAAATGGTGAGAAATGCTCCCAATCCGCGGTCTGTTCTGCCCGATTTTCTTGATTTTGTAGGTAATGACTTTATAGTCGGTCACAATGTACTTTTTGACGTGCGGTTTATTTCTGCCTCGGCAGGCACATTCTGTAACCCTTACATAGACACAATGAAGCTTTTCCGTAAGCTTCACCCCACCCTCTCACACCACAGGCTGTGTGATATGGTTGATTACTACGGCAAAAACAACGAGAGCGCTCACCGCGCCCTTTCCGACTGCCTTGCCACAAATGATTGCCTGTGTGCCATGGCAGATGAAGTAACAAAAAGCTTCGGCTCAACCGAAGAATTTATAAAAGCTCTAAAATAAAACTCTTAATGAGGTGTTAGTATGAAATTCCCCCAATTCCACAAAAGCCTTGAAACCTTACACTACGGCACAGAAAAGCCTCGTGCATATTTCATCCCCTACGATGATTTGCAGGATGCTCTGTCAGGTGACCGCAATTCATCCTATTATCTGACAAATCTGTGCGGTGAATGGAGCTTCAGGTTCTATAGTTCATTTGAGGACATTGACGAAGGTCTTTATGCTGAGGATTACAACCTTGCTGATTTACCCAAGGTAGCAGTTCCCGGCTGTATTCAGCTTTATAAGGACGCAGGTGTAACAGACGTACCCCTGTACTCTAACCTTATGTACCCCTTCTCTGTTGACCCGCCCCACGTGCCCGAGGACAACCCCTGTGCATTCCACATCAGGGATTTTGATGTAAGCGCAGAGATGTTAGAGCGTGACAACATCATCACCTTTGAGGGTGTTTCATCCTGCTTCTATCTGTGGATAAACGGTCAGTTTGCAGGCTACAGTCAGGTAAGCCATTGCACAAGTGAATTTGATATTTCAAAATATCTCAAAGAGGGCAAAAACCGTCTTTGCGTGCTTGTTGTGAAATGGTGCGACGGCTCCTACCTCGAGGACCAGGACTATTTCCGTCTTTCAGGTATTTTCAGAGAGGTTTATATTCTTTCCCGAAGCAAAACACGTCTTGAGGACGTACAAATCAAGCAGAAATTCAACGATGATTATTCACTCTGCACACTTGACATTGACTGCACACTCAAGGGCTCTTCTGAGATTTACTACGGTGTTGTTGCTCCCGACGGCTCTGTTATAAAGCAGGGTGAGAGCAACACAAATAGATTTACAATTGATATCGAAAATCCCCTTATGTGGAATGATGAAAAGCCTTACGTTTACACGGTTTTCATCACAGTTGAGGATGAAATCATCCCCTTCCAGACAGCACTCCGCAAGATTGAAATCAAGGACAAAAAGCTCCTTATCAACGGCAAGGCAATCAAGCTACGCGGTATTAACCGCCACGATTCATCGCCCGACACAGGCTATGCAGTTGACCTCGACCATATGAAGCGTGACCTTCTTATGATGAAGCGCGCAAACGTAAACGCTATACGCACATCACACTATCCCAACGACCCTCGTTTTTACGATTTAGCCGAAGCACTCGGTATATACTTCATTGACGAGGCGGACATTGAAACTCACGGCATGGGCTTTAATACAGATGCTGATTGGGATTGGACACGTTGGTCAATGCTTTCCACCGTTCCCGAATGGAAAGAGGCTTACGTTGACCGTGCCGCACGTCTTTACGAGCGTGACAAAAACCACGGCTCGGTTATTATGTGGAGCCTTGGTAACGAAAGCGGTTGCGGTGTGAACCACCGTGCAATGCGTGAATATATCAAATCCCGTGACCCCGAGGCACTTGTGCACTATGAAAATGCTCACCTTGAATTCAAGGCAGTACCTGAGGGAGAGTGCTTTGCTGATATTTCCGACGTTGAAAGCCGTATGTACCCCTCTTATCAATATACAATCGACTACCTTAACAACCCCGAATACAATAAGCCCTTCTATATGTGCGAATACGTCTGCTCAATGACAACGGGTGACGTTTACGACTTCTGGGAGCTGGTTGATGAATACGACAACTTCTGTGGCGGATGTATATGGGAGTGGTGTGACCACGCCATAAACGTACCCGATGAAAACGGCAATCCCCGTTACTACTACGGCGGTGACTTTGGCGACTTCCCCAACAACTCAATCTGCTGTATTGACGGTCTTGTGTTTGCCGACAGAAAAGAGCGCCCCGGCTATTATGATATGAAAAAGGTTTACGAGCCCTTCCGCGGTAGCTTTGAAGACGGCAATCTCACAGTCAAGAGCGTACGCTATTTCGAGGATATGAGTGACCTTTCACTCAAATGGGTATTGTCACAGGACGGCAAAGAGGTTGCAAGCGGTGAAATTGAAACACTTGACATCAAGGCACAGGAAAGCGCTACATACACACTCTTTGACCCGGGTGAATTTGACCTTAAGGGTGACTGCTTCCTGACAGCAACAATCCACCAGAAGGCAGACACCTTGTGGGCAGAAAAGGGCTACGAGCTTGGCTTCTTACAGTTTGAAATCGACTGTGCGGATGCTGTTGCTGAAAAAGAAGAAAATGCACTCACACTTACACAGACAGACCGCATTGCAAGTATTACCTGCGGTGATACTGAGTACGTATTTGACAAGATCTACGGCAGAATTGTAAGCATCAAAAAGGACGGCACAGACCTTATCACAGAGCCTGTTAAGTTTAAAATGTGGCACGCACCCACATATAACGAGGGCTCAAAGAATGATTGGTATATGAACCACCTTCACAGAATTTATCAGAAGACATATTCTGCAGAAGTAAGTGAAAGCGCTGACTCTGTTGTTATCGACACAAAAATTGCCCTTGGTGGTGCGGCAAATCCGCCCATTATAAAGATGAACGTTATCTACACCTTCACAACTGACGGTGCTGTCACGGTGGACGTAAAGGGTGACATCAGAGAAACAGCTCCCATACTCCCCCGTCTTGGTCTTGAGCTTATCTTACCCGAGGATAATGAGAGCGTTACATACTTCGGACTTGGTGAAACCGAAACCTACCCCGACAGATACAAGGCTGCACGCTACGGTGAATATTCTCTCAACGTAAACGACGACTTTGTTCACTACGTTCGTCCTCAGGAAAATTCAAATCACTTCAAGACACGTCGTGTAGCAATCGGTAAGGAAAACGGTGCAGGACTTTTCGTAACAGGTACAGGTACTGCAAAGGAATTTTCATTCCACGCTTCACACTTTTCTGCCGAGCAGTTGACAGAGGTTAAGCACGACTTTGAGCTTGAAAAAGAGCCCCGTACAATATTCAACATTGACGGCAGATTCAATGCAATCAGCGAGGACTCTCAGCTTGACAATGACGAAAACAACCGTCGCTTCGACGAAAAACAGGTTGACTTCGGCTTTGTTATCAAGCCCGTTAAAATGTAATAATCAGATTTCCGGTGATTCACTATGAAAGAAAAGAAGTCATTAAAAAGTAAATTCACATACGGTCTGGGGGCAATAGGTCTTGACCTGAGCTATGGTATGTTTTACTCATACCTTGCAAAATATCTGACAGATATTCTCAGGCTCAACAAAAAATTCCTGTTGTTCCTCACACCCATTGCCCGTATATGGGACGGCATAAACGATCCTATGATGGGTACCCTCGTTGACAACACAAACACAAAGTTCGGTAAATACCGCCCTTGGATTATTGCAGGCTCCTGCTGTAACGCGGTTGTTCTTGCCCTTATGTTCACAAACCCGGGCTTTCAGCTCGGTGGCATCCCCCTTTACATCTACGTTGCGGTGCTTTATGTTCTGTGGGGTATGACAAACACAATGGCTGATATCCCCTACTGGTCAATGGTGCCATCATTCACAAGTGACCCGGGAGAACGCAACATCATAGCCACTATTGCCCGTGCATTTTCAGGTCTCGGCCAGGGTATAATATCCATACTCACCCCCGTTATTCTCCCCTTACTCAGCGTAACCACAGGCGCAGACGGAGAAAAAGTATGGGATGCAAGGGGCTTCAGTATATGGGCAATTATTTGTGCTGTTGGTCTTGTAATGTTCTCAACCATTTCAATGTCAACCACCAAGGAAACACATATTGTGCCACCTGCCGCTGAAAAATTCTCTTTCAAGAAGATGTTTCAGATTGCCAAGAGTAACGATCAGCTCCTTGTGTTTATGCTCTTCGCAATGCTCTCAAATGCAGGCTGGTATATGATTTCGGGTGTCGGTGCTTACTACTTCGACGTTGTTATAGGTGACCCCTCTGCACAGAGTGCATTCAACACAATCGGTGCAGTCGGCTCCGTGCTGGGTCTTGCGGTAGTGCCTGTTATGACAAAGTTCACAAGCCGTCGCAGAACATATCAGTTCTCACTAATTATGGCGATTGTGGGCTTCTCGGGCACAACCTTCTTTGCAAGTGCATTCCCGGAGCCACAGCTTATGGCAATGAACCTTAGCTATATTATCGCATCAATCGGTGTGGCATCTATGTTTGTTTCACAGACAGTTTTCCTTGCAGATATTGTCGACTATGGACACGTAAAGCAGGGCTTCCGTTCCGAATCCATTACATTCTCAATGAAGGGCTTTTTGCAGAAGATGGCTTACACCATTCAGACAATCATACTCTTCTCAGGTCTTGAAATTTCAAAGTATGACGAAACCCTGCACGCGGCAAACTCCGCAGGTGTTAAATCCGCAATCAGCTTTATGATGCTGGGTGCACCCATTGTTTTATTTGTACTTTCACTCATAATATTTACCTTCAAATTTAAGCTTCACGGTGAATATATGGAAGAAATAACCGCTAAAATAAAAGAAATACAATTACAAAGCGAAAGTGATGTAAAATGAAAAAACTGTTAAATAAAATATCGTTCCCCGTATTACCTGTTTTGTTCGGCGCTATCATTGCAATACTGGGTCTTGTGCTTATGATAGCACCCGAAACATCCCTTAACACAGTGTGCTTTGCAGGCGGAATCGTTGTCATAGTCAAAGCACTTTCAAAGCTCTTTGACTACATCAAGGGACTAAAAAGCGACACACCCCGCTCAACTGACCTTGTGTCATTTGTTGTGACGGTGTGTGTGGGTATTGTGCTTATGGTACACCCCAAGCCCTTGCTTTCAATTTTTCCTGTGATTGTTGGTATATGCATTCTTATTTACGGCATTGTGTCCTTTTTTACAAAGGGCAGAGGGTCACTCCTCGGTAAAATAACATCCGTAATTACAATCATATTGGCGATTGTGGTTATAAACTCACCTATGGTATTAGCCGAGGCGGCAACCTCTATATCGGGCATTGCACTATTTGTAATCGGTGTGTTTATGGTTGCCTCAAAATTCTATGCACAGAAGAAGCTGAAGGAATGGGATATTGAAATCAACACAGACCCTGATGATGGGTACAAAGAAGTCGAGTTCAGGGATGTGGAGGAATAGAAAAACAAGCAGATTGCAAATTTAAAGGGCGCAAGAAAACAAATGTCGCTTTCAAATAGACCTTTACGGTAACATTGACAAATATAATATACTCACTCGTCAACTTCGGATGAGAACATTACCATTAAAAAGGATGTGTTTAAATGAAATGCAATAACTGCAACACAGAATTTCTCAAGGATTTTGAAGTATGTCCTGTTTGCGGAGCAAAACTATCAACCGCCAACACAAATCCCAAACCAACCGAGGTTACTACTCCTAAGAAGACAAAATTTCCGGCACTCATACTTCTGACAATCGTTGCTGTCGTGGTTATAGCTCTGCTGATAAACACAATCGGCAAATCAGATATTGAACCATTAGAATCACTTGAGCCTTTAGAAAGTTCGGCACAAACTCCTGAAGAATTATATGACAGACTTGATTTTTCTGCATTGCTTATAACGTTAGACAACTACTCAAACAAAGTAAATAATGCTTTCATCTGCGATTCGGACGGTGATGGCCGCGTTGAATTATTTGCCGCAACTACACCTAAAGAAATATATGGTAAAAACACCGTATTTGCTTTTGAAACAGCTGACACTCCTGCGATGTCATCCACAACACATAATGGTGCCGCAGGCGAGGCTTTTCTAAAAAAAGCAACAGACGGCTCTGCTGTGCTTGTATGGGGTTACCATTCCAACGGCACATACAACGATACATACGAACGTTATACGACTAATGGTTGGAATATTTTTGCTACATCATCAGGCGACTACACTTCATCAGCATCAGGTGAGTACACGCCTTACGAACAAAGCTACGAGGGACAAATCACGGATTACACCTCCTGGAAAAACAAGATTGATGCATTGGGGATAGAGGATTATAACGAAGGATACAGGAAGCTCTATTCCAACTACTTCCTTTGTGATAACACAGAAGAAATTATAAACAACTACAAATCACACCTTGACAAAACAAGTAATGAAACACTTGATTTTAAGAAGGGTGACTTTGATAACGACGGTAAAGACGAGTATACTTTTACTATAAACAACTTTGCTTATCCCTGGGTGCAGAACCTGACGACAGGCGGAACTGATGGACAGCTTATGCAATTATCCCTTGGTAAAATTACAGATTTCGGCACTGTTTTTATATATGCTGACGTTGACGAAAAAGGTGTTTTATTCAACACATTTTACACAACCGACGTTATTGCACAGGATACTGCAAATATCACAGTTGCCGACAACACACTTTGTATCCGTTCTGACAAAACAGAAACCATGTTCTTCTGTATGCCTGTGGAAAACGCATCATACTCTTATAACGGTGAACATTTTAACAACATGGTTGAAGTCTGCAAAAACTATGAACAAAAAGCAACAGATTCACTCTGTACCACGGTGACTTGTGATGTATCCGACAATGATGGAAGCGAATTTCTGCTCTTGTCACTAAAAAACAACGAACCACAAAAGCTAACTTTGTACTCGCTTTACTGTGGCAGGATGATTAAAATAGATGAATTCAATACAGACGGTATAGCAACGCTGATTACCAGACAAAATTCACAGGAGTCCATTTTAACCTACAGTCAGGACGAAATAAACGAAACTCACAATGGAGTTACCCAACGAAGCAGTAATACATATTCATACACATTATCGCGATATGATGAAAACTACTATCCTGTGATATTGGAAGAGGATACAATATTTATTGATAAAACCACCTCTCCCAACCCTTCAGAAAATCTGAAGCTTGAAAAATTGTCCTTATTTTTGAGCGAATGTACCACGGTCTGTGATCCGTACGAATTAAACGGATACACCTATGCTAACGTTGACATTAACGACAATTACCTGTACATCTCTAACTGTAGCACATCAAAAATAGGTTTTGTAAATATTACCGATGGGTGGTTGAATTTCCGTGAGGGAGCAGGTACAAACTACCCCAAGGTGTTAACACACAAATATGATAATACAAGCTTCGTTAAACAGGCAGATAACTCCCCTGTTACTGTATTGAAAATCGAAAACACCACCGATACACAATATCCCATATGGTTTAAGATTCAGATTAAATATCAGAATAACACCTTAGTGGGATACTCTGCACAAAAATACATTAAGGTACCTAATATAACAAGGCTCAACGCAGGTGACACATTCACCGTTACAGCAGAATCGAACGAAACAGACCTCACCTGGGCAAGTAGCGACACATCAGTTTTGAGTATTGATGCAAAAACAGGTAAAGTAACCGCTCTCAAAAAGGGTATGGTTATAGTAACCGTTACATCACCATCTGCTCTTACAAGCTCTTGTATTATAGAAGTGTATGATAGTGGTGCACCTGATATAAAACCCGAAACATCAGCTACAGTTACGCCATCCAAAAACAGTAAATATCCCGTTGCAACGGAACCATTAGATGTTATCGCAAATTATCAGACTATTGATAATTACGGGTATTGCTGTCAGATTGAACCGTTAAACTACAATTATCGTGAAGATTCCGAAATAATGGCACACGTACCCGAAAGTTACAAGCAAATGGACTTTACAATATACAAGATAACTTGTCCCTATTGTAAAAACGGTAGTGACGTTATTCAGCACGTGCACCATTACGTAGATACTTCTATGATAAAATACACAATTCCCGAAGAATGTATTTTCACCATGAATGGTGAATTGTACCTCATTGAGGGTGGTGGTAAAGGCAGCATTAGTTACGACAAAAGCAGTGCAACCATCTCTTATGACGACAACGGAGAAACATACGTTCATATTGATCTGTTAAATTCAGGTGATATGCCTATGGAAAGAATACGATTCACCTTAAGAAATATTGACGGCACATTAAAGATTGTCGATATTGTTACAGAGAAAACATATTAATATAATTAAAGCCCTTAAATTCATAGCGGTCTGTCTCTTTTGAGAGGCAGACCACTTTATATTAGGGTTCATTTATAATTTTCATAGACTTAATGATTTTTGAGTGTTTATAATATTCGACTTCATATTTCATACCGATAAAATTGCCGTAGCCCAAAAATCCCGGACGTTCTTCTAAACAGCCTAATCCGAGAAGCTCCTTCGACGGCAAAAGCAAACGTATTTTCTTACCGTTTTCATTTTTCGCCTTTAGAATAGGAGTTGCTCGAGAAGCCCAATAATGCCATTCCCGCCAATATACATATCGTGGTTTAGAATATATATCATATACGTGCTCATAAGGAATTCCCAAAGTTGTAACTATCTCTGTTACAACTTTTTTATTACTCTTTTTTGAAGCTTCTTTAGCTAATCGAATCTCTATTTCTTTTTGTCTGCGTACCCTTTTATCTTTTTGAACCTTTAATGATTTTTTGATTTGGGATTCAGTTCTTGCCTTTTTGGAAATATCAAAAGCCGGTTCTATACCAATCAGGCATTTTGATCTTTTATAATAGGTTATTTTGTATTGCTCTCCAATGAAAGCGTGATCATAAATCAGACTTTTTCTGTACATCCAATACTCGGTTCTTTTACCGTTACGATTATCCGAACAATAAAAAATCTTATAAGCACCATTAATTATATCCAAGCAAAAATCTGTTACTTGGTTTTTTACATACACAACTTTAGTTTCGGTTTCTTGCTTTTTATAATCTATTAATACCCTGACAAACTTTATTACTCCAACAAAGTAGAAAGCACCCAACAGAAAAAGAATTGAAAAAAGAACGATAAAGCAAACCAATCTTACATATGAGAATTCTGTTATCAATCCATATAGCCAATTTGAAAGAAACAATACGAAGAAAAGGGCAGATAAACCATAAATCACCACAAAAGGAATACGTTCTTTTATGTAAAACTTTAATGATTCCATAAAACCATCCTCCTATTCTACTGAAGATTTACAGCAAGAAAACTACCCACCACCAAAATCAGAGATTTTGGTCCCTGCTCTCAGGAAAGGGAGGCAAGGCTTCGCATCACTTCAGTTTAGCGACAGCAATACAATACGCGCTTGCGCCCTATAATTTTGCATTCTGCATTCTGCATTTTGCATTATAATCGTGACAAATCAAGCTTATCGTACTTCGTAATAAACTCCTTGAAAAAGCTCATCATCTGCTCTACTCCGCCTTCTTTGTTGCTTTCGCAATTGAGGACGAGAATAGGCTCGTGAACGCTCATTCGAAGCAGCTGCCAGCCGTCACCGTTATTTTCATCAAAGCTTATGCGCACACCCTCGTGGTTTACGGGTGCCACCGTAAGACCTTCCGTTTTCTCAGCAAGGTCTTTGAAATCGTTGATAACACCCATTCCGTAATCGCGGAAATCCTTTAGATTTATTGTGAAGCGTGTTTCTCTTTCTTCAAGAGGAATTTTAAGGCTTTCAATAACAGAGCCGATTGTTTTGCCCTGTTTTTTCAATGAGGCGGCTTCAATAATAATTCGTGTTATGAGGTAAGCGCCGTCGTCAAGGTAATAATTCTCCTTGAAAGCGGCGTGACCCGACGTTTCAATGGCAAGGGGTGCCCATCTGCCCTCCTCTGCCTCTATTCGGATAGCCTCATCAATTACATTTTTGTATCCACGTTTAAATCTGTGATGAATACCACCGAGAGTGGTTTCAATAAACTCGTTAAGTCCGTCGGATGTTACGCTGTCGGTAACGATAACACCGCCAATTTGCTCCTTAAGGGCAATAAATGATGCAAGGGCAACAAGCTTGTTTCTGTTAATTTCTGCCGCGGTTTCATCCACACAAGCGGCTCTGTCACAGTCTGTGTCAAAGATAACGCCCAAATCTGCACCCGATTCTCTTACAGCCTCGCAGATGCTCTGCATAGCAACCTTGTTTTCGGGGTTGGGTATGTGATTGGGGAATGTACCGTCCGGTTCAAGATAACGGCTACCCTCAATATCAGCACCGAGAACAGACAGAACGTTGTGAGCATAGAACGCACCCACACCATTGCCTGCATCCACAACTATTTTAAGACCCTGCAGGGGCTTATCATAATTCTCGGCATTAACACCTTTTTTAATCATATCGCAAAGGTCGGCGCAATATTTTGCCATATTATCAAGTGGTTCAGCTTTATCTGAAACGCTCTCTGCGGTGTAGGGGTTTTCCTGTGCATACTTGAGAATAACCTTGATATCCTCACCCGAAAAGCCACCCTGACGGGTGAAGAATTTGAGACCGTTCATCTCCATAGGCAAGTGACTTGCGGTAATTTCAACGGATGCATCCATATCAAAATTAATAATGGACATAAACATTGAGGGAGTTGAGGACAGACCGCAAGAGTATGTCTTGACACCAAGGCTCAGCAGTGTTCGGCAAACCGCATCTGCCATACGTGGTGATGATACACGTGAGTCGTAGCCAACGGCAATCTGCAAATCCGCTTTATTAAGTTTGTTTTTGAGAAAAACTACAAGTGAATTTACAATGCTTTCAATTCGGCTATCAGTAAGGTCAATTGCCTTGCCGTCTTTTTCAATAGCAGTACCACGGATATCTGTTCCGCTTTTAAGATACATTAAATCTTTCATCAATATTCTCTCCTTATAACATAGTAAATACGCTCGGTTGTATCATCGGGTTTGTTTTCAGTCATATCAGCTAAACGCTCCAACACCCTGAAGCCTGCGCTCTCAACAGCACTTGTGATTTCCTCATCTGTAAATGCGGTTTCATTAAAATTCTCGTTAAAGCGCTCATATAATTCACCGTTTTTACAGAAGAAATCCAGGTTTATATTAACTGTCCTTTCGTCCTGCAACAAATGATTCTGCCAAACGCAGAAAACATTTTTTTCGTCATAGACAAATGTATTGTTACCCAAAACATTCTGATGCTTATAAAGGGTGTTGACATCAAAGACCATTATACCCTTGTCATCAACAAAATTTTTAAGTGTATCAAAGGTTTTTCTCACAGTATCAACATCTGACAGATGGTTGATGCTGTCAAGAGAGCACACAACCGCCCTTACCGTTCCGTAAAGGTCAGTTTCCTCCATACGTTGGCAGAGGAACATTATACTCTGCTCGTTATCGTAAGCCTTATTCTGCGCCTCCATAAGCATATCGGGTGAGGCATCAGTGGCAATAACCTCGTAGCCCATTTTCGAAAGCTCCACAGCCATTGAGCCTGTACCACAGGCAAGGTCTAAAAGAAGTCCGTCGGTTATACCGTAACGGTTTAATATACTCTGCACATATTCTGCACGATTTTTATAATCAACATTAAGTGTTAATTCATCATACACACTTGCGAAGGAATTGTAAGACATAATATATGCCCCCTGTAAAAATATATCTCATTTTAACACAGATAAGAGTTTTAAACAATAATATACTCATAGTTGTTTTGCTAAAAACATTGCAAATAAATTTGTAAAAGTTGTACAGTACAAATATAACAATTAATATGTTAATATATTGTTAATAAATTTATTTATGGGGGTAATTTTATGAAGAAATTACTGTCAGTTCTTTTATCAATCACATTGCTCGTTGTTGGTCTTGTACCTTGCTTTGCGGCAGACGACAGCTGTACCTGCGGTGAACCGCCTATTATTTATGTAGCGGCACTCGGCAGCGGATATGTTTTCCTTGATGCAGGCACTGAAAACGAGCGCACCCTTTTCAGACCCGAGATATCCGATATTCTCAATGACTTTGCTCCCCTCGTTCCTGCGGCGGCAGAGCTTATTTCAAACAAGAATTACGATGCCTTCGGTGACGTGCTCATCAGCTGTGTAAATGCTTCATTCGGTATGCTGGCACTTGACGGCAACGGCAACTCACACCCACGTGTTACATCCGAGGAATTCCATCCCGATGACACCACTCCCCACAGCATTGACCACAACTACTACTTCGGCTATGACTTCCGTCTTGACCCTGTTGAAAATGCACGCAAGCTCCGTGTTTTCGTTGAGGAAGTAAAAGAACTCACAAAGCACGACACAGTACGCTTCCGCGCATCATCAATGGGCGGTGTTGTTACAATGTCATACCTTCGCCTTTACGGTTCAAGCGATATTGAAACAATCATATTCCAATGCTGTCCCATTCAGGGCACTGCAGTTGCAGGTGAGCTCTACAACGGCAAGGTTGAAATTAATAAGGATGCCCTTGTGAACTATGCAAAGGATGCACTTCCCTCAATGGATGGTGCTGTTTTACCCGGCATACTTTACTCACTTGTTGAAATGCTTGATGCAGGCGGTGTCTGGCTTGGCCTTGTTGATATTGCTGATAAGATTGTTTCTAATCTCAAGGACAGAGTGTTCGACGAAGCTCTCATCCCCATTTTCGGTAATATGGCAGGTATCTGGAGCTTTGTTCCCCACGAGTATTACGAAAGTGCAAAGGAATTTATGAAGCTTGACCCCGTAGAGCAGGCAGGCGTTATCGAAAAGATTGACTACTACCACTATGAGGTTCAGCAAAAGGCAGAAGAGCTCCTTTTGGGTGCTCAGGCAGAGGGTACAACAATCTACATTGTTGCAGGCTATAACATTCAGCGTACTCCCCTTGTTACTGCTTACAGAAACACATCTGACGGCACAGTTGACACAACCTATGCTTCAGCAGGTGCTACTTGCTCTTTAATTGATGAACAATTCCCCGAAGATTATGAACAGGCAAAATTCAAAGGTGAAGTAAACTACATTTCACCTGACAGAAGAATCGATGCTTCAACCTGTATTCTCCCCGAGTGCACCTGGTTTATTAAGGATATGCTCCACAGCACAACCCACGACGGACACGGCGAAATGTACAAGGTTATGTTCCGGAGTGATCATCAGATGACCGTTCACGAGGATTCACGTTATCCTCAGTTTATGCAGAATGATATAGTCAATCAGACCTTCTCAAGAGTAGCCCGTGAGGGTACACCCTTACAGGAAGCAGCAAAGGCAGCATCACAGCAAACAAGCTTCTTGAACATAACAAAATTATTGATTGAATTCTTCAAAAGCTTCTGGGACTTTATGATGAACTGATAAAAAACCGCCTTCGGGCGGTTTTTTTAATGCAAAATGCAGAATGAAAAATGCAAAATTATCGGGGAAGCTTGCGCTTCCGAACATTATACAGCTACCGCAAACAACAAACATATTGTAGTGTATGCGATAGCA
Source organism: Acutalibacteraceae bacterium (assembly GCA_045532945.1). GTDB lineage: Bacteria > Bacillota > Clostridia > Oscillospirales > Acutalibacteraceae > DTU089. The sequence continues at coordinate 195,052 of JAZSGZ010000013.1, read as the reverse complement.
TTATAATTACAGCGTAGCCCTGATACTGACCAAAGGTCAACTTCACTTCGCAGAAACCTCACAACTCTATAATCAACGCGTAGCATTCCGGAATTTTAAATTTAAAATTTTGAATTTTAAATTCTAATATTGGAACAATATTAGCGGAGTGATTTTATGATTGCAATTATTACCGCTATTATTTCGGGTGCACTGATGAGTATTCAGGGTGTTTTCAACGAGGGTGTCACAAAGCAGACCTCTGTGTGGCTTTCTGCATCATTTGTGCAATTAACCGCGTTTTTATTCTGCTTATGTGCCTGGTTTTTCACAGGGCGCGAAAGCTCTGTTGGTGCACTTTTCAGGGTTGATAACAAATATATGCTGTTGGGTGGTATTATCGGCGCACTCATTACCTACACCGTCATAAAAAGTATGTCGGGTCTCGGTCCTGCACAGGCAGTTATGATTATTGTTACATCACAATTACTTGTGGCATATCTTATTGAATTATTCGGTCTGTTTGGTGTTGATAAGGCAGATTTTCAATGGCGGAAGGTCATTGGTGTTGCAGTTGCAATATGCGGTATTTTACTTTTCAAATGGGATAAATAAGAAAAAATCGTTGGCTCCGCAGAGTCAACGATTTTGTTCTTAAAGCATATCAAGTGTCAATTCATAAGCAGGTAAAAACTCTTCAACAAATACATCTGCCTCAGGAATATCTGCCTCGCAGATTCTTTTGCGTGTTGCTGCCTCAGCCTCGCGAAATTCCGTGTTACCCGCCTTGCGCTCCTCAATACATTTGATGAGTGCGCTGAGCTTATCTGCAACCTTTACAAGAGGTTGCAAGTCCTCATCACTATCCCCGGTAAGCAATGGTGAAAAAGCTTCGCGCAAATCCTCGGGGAGCTTGGCAAGCAGCTTCTCGTTTGCAGAGACCTCAACTGCTTTAAAAGCACTCAGAATATCATCGTTCTGATACTTCACCGGAGTGGGCATATCGCCTGTTATAATCTCGTGGGCATCGTGGTAAAGCCCCAGAACTGCTGCTCGGTCAGGATTATAATTTTTACCGAAACGCTTATTACCGATAATAGCAAGAGCGTGGGCAATAACCGCAACCTCTTTTGAGTGACTGTCAAGGCTTTCGCTCTCGGTGTTACGCATAAGCGCCCACCTGTCAATGTATTTCATACGCGATACCATCGCAAAAAAACTGTAATTCATAAGCTTCCTTTCGCGGCATCGTGTATGATACCGCCTTAAAAATTGATTTTAAAGGTTTTAATTTCAAAGGGCTTGAAGGTAACCTTTATGGTGTTACCCTCAAATGAAACAGCCTCATCCTGCTCCTCCATAAGGTTGCATTCCGTTGCACTCTTGATAGGTGCATTAAAGGTAAGTGTGGCAGGAGTTTTTGTGTTCCAGGTTTCATAAGCACGCACAATAAGTGAATCACTGTCCTCTGCAACTTTTACTGTTTCTATAACAATATTTGACTTATCAGCACTAACGAGTGAATATTCATCGGGAAGCGAGCCACTTTGTGCTTCGCAAACAACTGCCTTAAGGGGGAAGTTTACATTATAGCCTTCCTGAACAACATCACTGTCACAAGCCTTACCGCTGTGTGGGTAAATTGAGAATGTGAATGAATGATGCTCTCTGTCCTGAATTGTGTTGGGCTCTGTTGCACAACGGAAAAGTGTGGGTCGGATGTGTCCGTCCTTTGCGTCGCATCCGTATTTGCAGTCGTTAAGGATTGAAAGACCGAAGCCGTTATCGGAAAGGTCAACCCATTTGTGCATTGACTCCTCAAACTGTGCAAATTCCCAAGTGGTGTTTGTAGTGGTTGAACGCTCGATATTGCCGAACTGAATATCGAAGGTTGCCCTTACCGTATTAACGTCAACAGGATAATCAGCCTTGAGCACAACATGGTCCTCGTGCCAATCTGATTCATAGTCAACGTCAATTCTCTGTAAATCGTTATAAACCTTGTAATACTCGGTAAGTGTTGAGTTGCGGAACGTTCTGTCGATTTTATAAACTGCACGTACTGCGCCCTTTTCGATAAGCTGAGCATCCTTGAAATCGAATTTCCAGGAAACCTCTTCATAGTAGCACTTGATGTCCCAAGCCTCGTATTTATGAGGTCTGTCCTGGAATGCGATAATTTCACCCAAGGTACAGCCCTCGGGAGCAACGCTTCTGCCACTCTCTTTATGGATAAGGCTACTGATATTGCCTTTGTCATTAAATTCGATTTTAAAGAAAGGTGTTCCGGCAAAATTGATGTCTGCCTTAACATCATCGAACACTGAAGGTGCACAATCACGCACTTCAACAGTCGTATAACCCTTTGCAGGCACACTTGTTGTGAAAACGATTTTGCCGTCAAAGGTTTTCTGATACGGAAGCTCTCTGTCCTCCTTATCAAAGAGTGCAAATTCACCCTCAAGACCTTCAACCTCACAGACATCATATCTGTCAAAGCCTGTTGAGTTGAAAATAACAATACTCTTCTTATCAAGTGAAATTTTACTTGTAATTGCCTTTTCGGCATCGGCAAGCATTTCATTGCCGTTTTTAAGGACTTTTTCGTAATCCTCCTTGCTGTCCTCATAAACCTGCATAATGGATGAGCCGGGAAGAATATCGTGGAACTGATTAAGGAGAATAAGCTTCCAGTTTTCAAGGAGACGCTCTCTCGGATAGCTGAAGCCTGTTTCCTTATTAGCAATAGCAGAGAGTGTTTCAACGTCGTGGTACATACACTCACTCTTGCGGTTATACTTTTTATTACGAGCCTGGCTTGTAAGCGTACCGCGGTGATATTCAAGATACAATTCACCGCACCATGTGGGAAGACGCTTGTTACCTGAAACCTGCTTATCAAGGTGCTTGAAGAAATCAAGGGATCGTGTCTGCTTAACAACGGGACAGCCCTGAATACCCTTGCTCATACGCTTGCCGTATTCAAGCATTTCACGGGTGGGACCACCGCCACCGTCACCGAAGCCGTATGACATAAGGTAATCCTTGCCAAGGTCCTTCTGAGAATATCTCTTATAACCGCCGATTACATAAAGGGGGCGGAGCTTTGAATTATACGTTGTCTGCCACTCACGTCTTTCATCAGCAGTTGCATAGCAGGATGTGGGGAAGTGTGAAAGCACCTCTGTGCCGTCAATACCGCGCCATTTAAAAGTATCATAGGGGAATTTGTTAAACTCACTCCAACCGATTTTGGTTGTCATAAAGTATTCCATACCGCTCTTTTTAATAAGCTGAGGTATAGCTGCAGAGTAGCCGAAAACATCGGGCAACCACATAATTTTGTTGTCAACACCGAACTCATCACGGAAGAAGCGCTTGCCAACCATAAACTGTCTTACAAGGGCTTCACCTGAGGCGACGTTTGTATCAGCCTCAACCCACATACTGCCTTCGGGCTCCCATTTGCCCTCTTTCACCATCTTCTTGATGCCCTCATAAACCTCGGGGTAATCCTGCTTTACGTACTCATAAAGCTGAGCCTGTGAGGACATAAACCTGTATTCGGGGTATTCCTCCATAAGCTTTAATACAGTTGCGAAAGAACGGCCTGCCTTGTCACGGGACTGACGAATTCGCCACAGCCAGGCAACGTCAATATGAGTATGACCCACAGCCCAGCAGGTTGCTTCCTCAAATTTACCGTAAAGATTTTCATCAAGATATTTTGATGCGGCAAATGCAGACTCGTGGAAAACTGCACGGTCATCTGTATCAATGTTAAGAATATTACAAGCCTCGTTAAGAGCCTTGAGAATATTTACACGTGCATCGCTGTCCTCGCCGTGGTATTTTGCAACCTTAAGTGGTGTGAGAATATCAAAATAAATACTGTAAGCAACGTCATCAAAAACCTGAAGCTGAGCACTCATCTGAATCTGACCGCGGTAATCGTGGTAATCGGAGTAAGCGTTTATGTATATCTCGAGCTCCTCGCCACCCTCGGCACATGTGGTAACCGTAAGGAACTGGTGGTTACTGTCACCACCCTGAACAAGCTGTCCGTTTATGTAGATAATAAACTGGGGATTAGTGCCGTGATTCCACTCACCATAATACGGTTTCAGGTTATAAATAACGTGCTGACCCTTGAAGCTTTCGGGAATTTTAACTGTCTGCTTGAACCAGCAGTAGCACTCCTTATAGCCCCAGAAATCGCAAGCGGCTTTAAAGGGTGTCCACTCACCCTCATCTCTTTGATCAAAGCTGTACTGACCGTCGCGATAGTAAAAATCACCTGTATCAACGCTGTCAGCAATAACAAACTTGCGGTAAAGGTCTTTTGTAATCTGATTAACTCGCCAGTTTATCATATATCTTTCACTATTTTTATCGTGAAAATCAATTTCAAAATGTGCCATAATACACCTCACATAATAAACGCCCAAAAAGGGGTTAATTGCAACAATTTTATCACATAATATGGCACATTACAATAATTTACCTATAAAAAAAAGACATAAATCGTCATATTTTATAGTTGACTTTATTATGAATAAAAAGTAAAATGTAAGGTAATAAAAAATTAATAGAGGAGAGATAGTTATGGCTCATTATTGCACAGAACCATCAAGAACATTCAGCGAATATTTACTCATCCCCGGTTACACAGGTCCCGATTGCATTCCTAACAATGTTGACCTGAGCACACCTCTCTGCAAATATAGAAAGGGTGAAGAGGAATCACCCATTACACTTAATATACCTATGGTATCTGCTATTATGCAGTCTGTTTCAAATGATACACTTGCTATTGCACTTGCAAAAGAAGGCGGTATGTCATTCATCTTCGGCTCACAGTCAATCGAAGACGAGGCAGCAATGGTAGCACGCGTTAAGAATTACAAGGCAGGCTTTGTTATCAGCGACTCAAACCTTTGCCCCGACAGCACACTTGGCGACGTTGTAAACCTTTACGATACTCTCGGCCACTCAACAATGGCTGTTACAGATGACGGCACAGCAAACGGCAAGCTCCTCGGTGTGGTTACATCACGTGATTACAGAATAAGCCGTATGCCCCTTGACCTCAAGGTTACAGAATTTATGACTCCCCTTGAGAAGCTCATTACAGCCCCTGCTACAACAACTCTCAAAGAGGCAAATGACATCATCTGGGAAAACAAGCTTAACTCTCTCCCCATTATTGACGATAACGGCAAGCTTATGTATTTCGTTTTCCGTAAGGACTATTCTCAGCACAAGGAGAATCCTCAGGAAATCCTTGACAGTCACAAGCGTTATATGGTTGGTGCAGGTATCAACACACGTGACTACGAGGAGCGTGTACCCGCACTTGTTGAAGCAGGTGCAGACGTGCTTTGTATTGACTCATCTGAGGGCTACACAGAGTGGCAGAAGCGCACAATCGCATTCATTCGCGAGAAATACGGTGACACAGTAAAGGTTGGCGCAGGTAACGTTGTTGACCGTGACGGCTTCCGCTTCCTTGCAGAAGCAGGCGCTGACTTTATTAAGGTTGGTATCGGTGGCGGTTCAATCTGCATCACCCGTGAAACAAAGGGTATCGGCAGAGGACAGGCTACTGCACTTATTGAGGTTGCCGCTGCCCGTGACGAGTATTATAAAGAAACAGGCGTTTACGTGCCGATTTGCTCCGACGGTGGTATCGTTCACGACTATCATATGACACTGGCCCTTGCTATGGGTGCTGACTTTATGATGCTCGGCAGATACTTCGCTCGTTTTGACGAAAGCCCCACACCCAAGCTCAACATTAACGGCACATACGTTAAGGAATACTGGGGTGAAGGCTCCAACAGAGCTCGTAACTGGCAGAGATATGACCTTGGCGGTCAGTCAAAGCTTTCATTCGAAGAGGGCGTTGACTCTTACGTAACTTATGCAGGCTCACTTCACGACAACGTTACAAAGAGCCTTTACAAGGTTAAATCAACAATGTGCAACTGCGGTGTGCTTACAATCCCCGACCTTCAGAGGGATGCAAAGCTTACACTCGTAAGTGCAACAAGTATTGTTGAAGGTGGCGCACACGACGTTACACTTAAGACAAACACAGGTAATATCAGATAAATACACCAAACCCCCGATGCTGATGCATCGGGGGTTTCAATTTAAAATGATAAATTTAAAGCTATTGTCACTGCGTGCGGCTATTGTAATGCAACACAGTTCCGAAATTTTAAATTTTGAATTTTAAATCTATAATTATTTAGCCTCTCTGAATTGTGACGGATAAGGTGTAATGTGCTCCACTTCCTCAACCTGAGAGTAGCCCAAAAGAATTTCTGTCAGGATGTTTGCATAAGGATTTTTTGCACAACCGTAAGTAAAGCTGTACATTTTTTTACCGATATACATTTCAACATAGTACAAGTCACTTGCCTCTGCGAAAAAGTCCACATCTTTACTTTCATAATCCTGCAAATGCTCCAGACATTGTTGAATCATAAGCTCGTTAATAGAGTCATCATCTCCGAGAGAAACAACATACCCTTCTGTTGAGTTTTCACCACTATATGAAATAACTTTATTATCGTTTGTAAGTATTGTTACATACTGCACACCCGCATACCCGCCACGCACATCAACTCTGACCTTTATATCGGTCTCGTTAATGTCTGCAGTATTCATCCTTCCGGCAGTTGAGCAACCTGTGAAAGAAATCAAGCAAACCACCGCAATAAATACAGCGAGTATGTTTTTAATTTTTTTCATAAAGCAAACCTCCTCAATAATTTCACTTACAATTCAAATATAACCTTAATAAAAATAATTGTCAATATATTCCAACTTACATATATATGACAAAAAACTTAAAAACTGACATCATTATTTTTGAACGCATAAAACGTTCACTACGGTGGATTTATTTATAATAGCCGCACGCAGTGCCCGATAATTTTGCATTCTGCATTTAGCATTTAGCATTTAAAAAACGCCCCATCGGGGCGTTTTTTACTTTGCTACTTTTTCCATCTCAACAACCTTTGCAATAAAATCTGCTGATTTTTGCATACATTCCTTTGCAAGCTTATTGTGACCGAATTCCAGGTGGAAGCAATGGTTATTATGAATACCTTTTACGTGGTAATCGTCATAGTAGGGCACGTGTGCTTTCAGCTTTTCTGCCATCGGTTCACCCTGACCCTGACACACAAGGTCATCGTCCGCCCAGCAAATAAAAGCAGGACACCATTTGTCATTTACAAAGTTAGAAGGTGCCATTTCATTGTAGTATGGGAACTCGCTGAAATTTGAAAGGTCACTTTTAAGGTCAAAGTCACCCACAATCATCTGGGCAGTCTTGGGTATAACACCTAAGAGCCTGCCGCCCTTAAGGAGCACCTCAACATCATAAATACCACACATTAAAAGAATCCCTTTGAAATCCACTTTGATTTCGGGTGAGCCCACACGCTGACGAAGATCATCGTCATATTTAAGTGCAGCAAGGTAAGCGGCTGAAAATCCACCGGAGCTGTCCCCTGTCACAAAAACATTATCAAGGTCAATGTTATATTCCCCTGCAAGAACCTCAACAAAATTCGTAGCGTTAACGACGTCAATCACATATTCCGGAAAAGCGATTTCGGGAGGCATTCGGTAATTAATGCAACACACGAAATACCCCTTATCAGCATAGTATTCACTGATACTCACACGGCACCTTTTATCACCCATAATAAAGCCTCCGCCGTGAATGTATATGATAACAGGGTGCTTTTTACCGTCGTTTATTATATCCTTATGGTAATACAAATCAAGCTTGTTTTTAGAATTATCATCATAAGCAATGTCCCTGATGCTGATAACATCCTTGAACTTTTGCATATTTTGTGTAGGATAGCAAATACCGTCAATAGCCTTGAAAACAACCTGTGCACGATTCATCATAGAAATCCCCTCCGTGGTGTTCATTCTATGTTCATAATATTACTTTTTTATGGAAAAATCAACATAAATTTACACCTTTTCTATCATCTGCTTTTCAATATCTTTTTTCAGTTTCAGAATAATTCTTTTTTCCAGTCGTGAAATATAACTCTGTGAAATGCCAAGCTCATCGGCAACCTCCTTTTGAGTATGCTCCCTTTCACCACACATACCAAAACGCATATTCATAATAAGTCGCTCTCTGTCAGACAAATCGTCCATACATTCATATAAAATCCGCTTTTCATCCTCCTGCTCAATGTTATCGTTAATTTCGAGACCGTCACTGCCGAGAACGTCTGACAGCAGAAGCTCGTTGCCGTCCCAATCCACGTTAAGCGGCTCATCAAGAGAAATGTCCGAGCGTTGCTGACCCACCTTTCTCAGATGCATCAATATCTCATTTTCGATACATCTGGAGGCATAGGTTGCAAGCTTGATATTCTTATCAGGCTTGAAGGTATTAACAGCCTTTATAAGTCCGATTGTGCCTATTGAAATCAAATCTTCAATATACACACCCGAGTTTTCAAATTTCTTGGATATGTAAACCACTAATCTGAGGTTATGCTCAACAAGCCTGTCACGTGCATATAACTCCCCTGTCTGTAGCCTTTCAACAAGGTCATCCTCCACCTCTTTGGAGAGTGGCGGTGGCAGACTCCGCGGACTGTTTATATAAAACAGCTTACAGGAAAAGAATCTCCTCAATCTATTTTTTACTTCGGACAGTTTTTTTAAAAATGCTTTCATCAATTTCTGACCCCTTCCAATCCAAATCATATATGCTTTTATCCAAAAGTATTCTGTGTTGTCCGTCGTCACCTATTTCGGCAGAAATTGCGATTGTAACTCTGCCTGCATCAGCTCTTGACTTTCCTTTAACAAGATTCACCTTCTGTGGCACAAAGGCAGGTAACAGACCTTTACCTGTTGCCGTAGTGCACGGTAAAATCCTGTAATACTGCTTAAGGCTGTCAGGGGGAGTCTCGGTACACTCACCCTTAAGGAACACCATTTCGTCATAGCTGAACAGAGGTGACACATCATTCTGCCCTGCTACAAAAACAGGATTACCGCTCAGCCCGTCACGAAGAGTGTTTCCTGTATCCACAATGCCACGTAGGGTCAGCTCACACTCTCTGAATGTAATAATTACGTCATAGACATCCCTTGTGGCGGAATATCTCAGAAACAGCCAATCGAACAAGGTAAACACTCCGTAAACAGAGAATACCACGCCTATTAAATATGTGACACTCATATCAAAATATACAGTACCGTTGTTGAAAACTATGTTATGAGGCTTTAATGTAATATTCACAAGAAAAACCGCACCACCGAACAGCACACTCACACCGAAGAAACCACCGAACAGCTTTAAAAAGCGTCTCAAACCATTGGGCATAAATGCCACTGCGGTAATTACAGCACACACGAGGGCTTTGTAGAGAATATTAAAAAACACACTCCCCTCCTCAAAGAAAATTACCACAGAGGAAACTCCCCCGACAAATGAGGCGAGGGCTACAAAAAGCTTGTTTGTGGGTGCGCTGAAAATCACTCGCACACACACAATGAAAATGTATGTAATCAATATATTGACCGAGACGAGAACATCTGCATAAACAGTTACCATATCATCACCCTGACTTATTATACCCGAGCAGAGTTAAATCTTTTGTCGGTTAAGGTCGGCAGAAAAAATATTGACAACACATGCAAAACAATTTAAAATCTAATCGGGTGATATTATGATATTTTATAAAAATGCACGGGTGATTTTTCCCGATAAAATCCGTGACAAGGTTGTTGCCGTAAAAGACGGCAAAATTGCAGATATATGTGACAGCTTTGAACCCGGAGAAAATGACACGGTAACTGATTGCGAGGGCTTATATCTCTCCCCCGGTTTTATTGATATTCACGTTCACGGCGGAGGTCAGAAAAGTGCTATGAGCGAAAATCCTGAGGATATCGTAAAAATGGCTCAGGCTCATCTAAAGTACGGCACAACATCCATTGTACCCACCACACTTGCCGCACCTATTTCACAGCTGGAAAAGGTAACATTGTCAATAAAAAAAGCATCAGAGACTTGCCCCGATGCAAATATACTTGGTGTTCACTATGAGGGACCTTATCTGTCACTCCAATACAAGGGCGCACAAAGCCCGGAAAACATACTTAACCCCAGGACCTCACCGCCGGACAGCTTGTTTGAGCTGTGGGATAAGGTACTCATAATGGGTGCCGCACCCGAATGTGACGGTGTACCGGAGCTTGGTGACAAGCTTCGTAATAAAGGTATCGTGCCTTCCATTGCCCACTCCGCCGCAAGCTTCGAACAGGTTGAGGAAGCGGTGAAGCACGGCTTTTCAGATGTAACCCACCTTTACAATGCTTGCTCAAGCTGTTTCAAAACAGGAGTTTTCCGCACCGCAGGTGTTGTAGAAGCAGGTCTTACGCTTGACGAATTAACCACCCAAGTTATCGGTGACCTTCGCCACCTGCCACAAGGCTTGTTAAGGCTCATTTACAAATGCAAGGGCGACGATAAGATGTACCTGATCACCGACGGACTTGAATTCTCCGCTTCGGATATGGAAGAAAACACCGTTTACACACAGGAAAACGGTATGAAGGTTATCTATGAGGACAACGTTATGAAGCTCGCCGACCGCTCCGCACTTGCAGGCAGTGCCGCAACCCTTTCCGATTGTGTGAGAAATATGTATAAAACAGTGGGCGTACCCCTTTACAGCGCTGTTAAAATGGCTTCACTCACTCCTGCTAACGTTATCGGCTACGGCAAACAAAAGGGTGCAATTAAAATCGGATACGATGCAGACCTTATCACATTTGATGATGATATAAATATCAGGAATATTTATCTTTAACACACAAGAAAAAACGGCAGCTTATCATTTCAGATAAACTGCCGTTTTGATATTTATTTAATACATATTAGCATAGCTTACTATGCCGTTATAAATACCCTGTGCAATATACTTTTGTCCGCTTGCAGTGTTCATCATTGCACGCTCGGATGAATTGGAAATAAAGCCTACCTCAACAAGAACCGACGGACAGCTTTCAACTCTTGTCACGCGGAAGGGATAAAAATGACATCCGTCATTTTCAAGCCCATAGCCATGATTATTCTTAACAGTTGACGGTAGCTGTACCGAAATACACTTTGCAAGGGGACCCGAATAATTTTTGTAATAGTAAACCGAGCTGCCCTTTGCACCTGTACTTGTGGAGCTGTTCAGGTGAATTGCAATATACATATCGGGAGCATTCTCTTGAGTACGCAATCTGCGTTGTTTGATATCGGGAACAGGGGTTACGTTTTTATCGTAAGTAAAAATAACCTTTGCACCTGCACTTTCAAGCTGTGACTTCAACTGAAGAGCAATCTTGTATGCGATGTCACATTCCCTGAGACCACCTGCACAGGCACCGGGGTCATCACCACCGTGGCCCGGGTCAAGCTCAATAACCTTCCCCTTGAGGGATGAAAAATCCTCTTTAATGTCAAGGACAAGATAGTTATTTGCATTGTAATATGCCTTATAGCCAAAGAATGCGCCCTTGTTCTTAAGATAAATTCTAAGGGTTGCGGTTTTGTTATCAGAGTCAACAAACCATCTGCTACCCTTAATAACAGCGCTTTCGGGATAATACTGAACATTTCCGTCAACGCTTGTGGTGTTGTAGAATTTAATATCCATAAATTCGGCGGTAAACTTATCACCCACGTTATTATACGGTCTGCTGTTATACCCCGTTTCATAGCTTTGGGGTGTAAGCGTAACCGTAAACGGAACCTTCCAATTCATAGCAAAATAAAGCGAGGTTGAATTTTCTTTATATTTGACAATGTTCTGCAATGTTATGGAGTTGTCGGGCATAGTATAACCGCTGAACACCTTGCAATCACTTTTGGCAACCTTACCGCCCGATTTGAGATAAACATAAGAGCCTGACGTCTTAGTAACGTAGTCAAAGGTTCCTTTTATCATCGGAGTCAATAATGGGTTTGAATAGTCGCCACTTGACGATTGCGGTGTGCTCTCACTGTAGGGCGTTGTAATTTCACAGAAATCAACCTTCTTTGAAGAGCTCTGCTTACTGTAGGGAGTGATATGAGTAATTTTCGGCAGATTATTTTCAGGGTCAATATCTGCACATTTCTCAAGAATTTTCACAACATCCTTGGTGGATATCTTACCGTCACCATCAATATCCGCCCTGTACTTCTCCATAACGGACAGATTGCGTTGAAATGTTGCTCCCTTTAAGGCAGTAAGAGCATCATTTGTAAGTATTTTGCCATCGCCGTTCACATCGCCCATACTTGCGGCACTCACATTCACCGCCATATATGAACACAATATGCAAAGACATATTATAACCGCAATCAGTTTTTTTGTTCTTTTCAACTACCTCACCTCAGGTAATGCTTTTACAAATTGTTTTTTATAGCTGTACGGGTACCTGAACCGACAACACCGTCAACATCAATACCGGCATCGGTCTGGAACTGTCTGACAGCATTCGATGTTGTAGGTCCGAAATCCCCGTCAATATCAGACTCATTGAGATAACCAAGCTGCCACAAGTGCCACTGAAGCCACTTGACACCATCCCCTGTTGAACCGGACATTAATGTGTTTTCGGGTTCGGAATACGGACAGACCGTGGTTATTCCCGAAGACGAAACCACAATAAACTCTGCTGAGGCATAGCCTGTATATGTAACGCCGTTCAGCACAAAGGTAACCTTGTGCCAACCATCTGCAGTATTTAATATGTTAACTGTAAATCCGTTCGGTAATGTACAAAGCACCGTCGCTGTTGTATTCGGTTCTTGTCGGATATTGAGTGCATCACTTACCTTCACGGTACCTGTTTTTGATACCTGCGAAGCAGTACCGGAGGTTGTAACACTCACAGCCGAGGAATATCCTGAATACTGAGCACTATTGCCTGAGCCCTTATATGCTTTGATTTTATATGAGTATTTTGTACCCGAAAGCAGATTTTTATCGGTAAAGCTGTTGGTGGTAACATTTCCCACAAGGGTATATGCACTTGAAATACCACCGCTTCTGTAAACAGCATAGCCTGTACAGGTAACCGAATTCCACTTAAGCGTGACAGTATTGTCGGTATAAGCAGAGACAGACAGTCCGTTGGGAACGGCAGGCAAAACATTCGCTGTAAGCTCGGGACAGTATAGTGAATAAACCTTTTTACCGCTGACGGTTTTATATGCTCTCACCTTATAAACCGCACTTGCACCCGCAGTAACACCCGAATCGGTATAGCTTGTATCCGTGGTGGTTTTAGCAAGATTAAAGGAACTGCCCGACTTCTTGTAGACCTCATACCCTTCAGCCCCCTCCATTGCCTGCCAGGAAAGTGTAACGGATGAAGAGCTCACACTTTTCACATAGGCAATGGGATAGCCTTGCAGGAATCGCTCCTCTGCAGTAAGGTTTCCACCGGGCATATCAATAAACACAGGTATTGAAAAAACCTTTTTGTTTGCCATAATACCGCCTGCAGTATATGCTCTGTATGATGAATACGCCTCTTGTGCGGCGGCTCGTACATTTGCCATATACTCGTGATTATACAAATCACCCGAAGCAGAGTTCACGTTGAACTTCTGCAGATATCCTGTGAACTGATATTCGGAAAAACCATTGTAGATATATTTAGCACCGTTATAAATGCTCTTGTAGGGGTTATCCCAGGGTCTGCCGTAGGTTGTGGTTATTGAAACTGTACTTTTTGCAACAAAGCCCGTGTAGCTTGTGCCGTTCACAGTAGCCTTCACCTTGTAGAAATTGCCCGACTCACCCATATAATAGAGCTCGTTACCCGAGGGTACTGTACACAGTAGTGTTGATGTGGAGGCTGTTTTGTACAAGTTAGCCTTCTGAGATGTTTCCATATAGCCGTTTGCCCAAGCAAGTCCGTCAAGTGCACCTGTATAGGCACCGATGTTATAATAGTTATAAATACCGTTATAGGGAGCACATTTACCGCTTGAACCGCCTGCATTTGATGATGCAGACGAGCCAACCTCCTGCACAATCTTGGAGGCAAGATAATAGGCACTCATACCACTGTCCTTAGCCGCTCTCATAATAGCTTCGGAATATTTCACAGGTTTGCCGTTTTCGGTATATGTACAGGAGTTACCCGATGCATCAAGGTATGTAATGTTACTGTTATACATCCAGGTATTCCGGATAATTGTCTCCACCGCATCCTGTGTCTGGGACTCATCGTAAGCAGTACTCTCAAACTGGAAAATATATTCCTTATTAAGGAAGTTGCGTGGGTCAAGATAATAGGCAACCGCTTCCTCGGATGCACTTACCCAACCGCCTGCCTCCTGAACAATACCGTCACAAAGACTGCATGAGCATTTATATGATGCCTGTACATCGGGTGAAATGAGCTGTTTTTTATGAGGATTTCTTTCTCCCTTAAGAGCATCGCTCCACTTAAGACCTGTCACAAATGGCTTGAACACCCATTCGGGATAAGCCTTGTGAAGAGCAAGGAGACCTTCGGTATACGACTTAGGAAAGCCTGCGTCTATAAGACTCTCCACATACTCAGCATCGTCCTGCGGCATCATCGCAGCAATAAGGGTCTGTCGGGCATCCTCTGTGGATATAACCCCGTTACCGTCCATATCTGCCGCCGTCTTTTCATTTGCCGTAGCAGACCTCTGTCGGGCGGCTATCTTAAGCACAATTATGGCATCCTCCGTAGAAAGAAGCCCATCATTGTTCACATCACCCTTCTTATAAGCCGCGTGAGCAACAGGCAATGATAAAATAAATGAAGTACATATTGTTAACACAATAACGGATTTCAAAAGCTTCTTCATAAGTACCTCCTATATATTGACAAAAACACTTATCTATCATCATTTTACCACAACATACACCAGGCTATTTTCTTTTTTGGAATTTTATATAACAAAAAAGTAAACATTATATTAACGCAGTAAAACTAAAGCTGTCTTGAACCAAACATTCAAGACAGCTTTGATTTATAAGCTATAATCATCATCCAACGTATCAATACCCACACAATCGGTATTGTAAATACGCCTTGCGGGAAAAAGGGTCTTTTGGGCTTTGGTGTGTTCCTCCTGCTCGGATGCCACCAGCTTATTGTAATGAAGCATAATCATAAGGCACATAACCGCATTAAGAAAAAACTGTGCAAGACACATTATCTGCATTGCCTTCTGCGAGGAAAACATTGTTATCGCATAATCGCCGAACAGAGTTACACCGTACTTTGTAACGGTGTAATTAAGCACCTTGTAGCCGTTATACACAACACCGCAAAGGAAGGATGCACTCTCCACGGCAAAAAGACCTTTAGTGTTTATATCCCTTATGAGAAACCACAGGGATGCAAGAGTAAGGATAAAGCCGTATGATGCAACCATATTCACCGTACCCATAATAAGCCTTGCGGTAATTCCGCCCACACCTGCAGGCGAGGTGCTGAGCACCATTGTTTCAATGGCGGCTTTAACATATCTGAAAAGGAATGCGAAAATCAAAAAGAATTTTAAAACCGAAGTTCTTTTCTTTTTCACATAGTCACGGCTACGCTTGTAGCCCACACCCTCACCGTTGAAAGCAAGAAAGCCCATTATAAGCACTGCATAGAAGCTGACATTTGATAAGCTCTGCCCTAAATCCGCCAACGAAGCGACCTCTGTGCCGAAATAGGTAATTGCATTTGTAACAAAAAGCAGTATGCTTGAAATCATCAACAGCTTGGCGCTGTTTGAAAGATATTCCGACTTAGTCACGGCTGTCTCCTTTCATAGAGTTGGTTAAGTCTTATATAAGCACCTTACTGAGGAAGGATTTTAATCTTTCAGACTGAGGATTATTGAAGATATCATCGGGTGTGCCCTCTTCAATAATTACACCCTCATCCATAAATATAACTCGGTCTGCAACCTCTTTTGCAAAGCCCATTTCGTGAGTAACAACAACCATTGTCATACCCTGCCTTGCAAGGTCCTTCATAACATCAAGAACCTCACCTACCATTTCGGGATCAAGTGCAGATGTAGGTTCATCAAAAAGAATTACCTCAGGGTCCATAGCCAATGAACGAACAATTGCCACCCTCTGCTTCTGTCCGCCTGAAAGAGATGAAGGATATGCATCTGCCTTATCCTCAAGACCAATCCTCTTGAGAAGCTCAATTGCTTTTTCACGAGCACCTTCCTTAAGAGCTTTTTTAGAGGCACTGTTATATTTCTTTTCTTTTTTCAGTCTCTTTTTGCCCACATAAATGGGAGCCATCATAATATTTTCTATTACAGTCTTGTTTGCAAAGAGATTGAAATGTTGGAAAACCATTCCCATCTTCTGACGGTGAATATTGATATCAACCTTAGGATTTGCAATATCCACACCATTGAAGATAACTGATCCGCCTGTAGGGTCCTCCATACAGTTAAGGCACCTGAGAAATGTACTCTTGCCCGAGCCTGATGGCCCTAAAATAACAACCTTCTCACCTTTGGTAATTACAGTATCTATACCCTTAAGAACGTGGTTCTTGCCAAAGGACTTGTTGAGACCAATAACTTCAATAATCTTATTATCTGTCACCTTTTCTCAGACTCCTTTCCATAAGCTTGATGCCTAATGTAATCAGGCAGATGATTACAATATATACAACTGCCATCGCAAGATAGGGAATCATATATTCATATGTACCTGCACCGATTCGCTGGAATGCGAGATACAGGTCCATAGCGCCTACAAAGGATACTACTGAGGTTTCCTTCACAAGGGCAATAAATTCATTACCCAGTGTGGGAAGAATATTCTTAATAGCCTGAGGGATAACAACCTTAAGCATAGCGGCAGAATAGCTGAAGCCCACAGAACGGGCACCCTCAAGCTGACCGGGGTCAACAGAAAGAATGCCTGCACGCATAATCTCTGAAATGTATGCGCCACTGTTAAGACCGAACACCACTATTGCAACAGTTACCGAAGGCACTCTGATATCGGGGAAAATAATGGGTACAAGCACATAATAGAACACCAGGAGCTGTACCACCATAGGCGTACCCCTGAACAAGCCCACATAGAACTTACACACACTGTCAAGTATTCTGACAATCAATTTATACTTAGGTAATACTCTGATTGTAGCAATAAGAGTACCTATTACAATACCGATAATGAGACCCATCACCGCAATTGTTATAGTATTCTTTAAACCGACGAGCACATCATTGTAGCCACCGTCGTTTACAAGAACATCCCAGAAGGTCTCAAAGCGAACAGAAAAATTATTCATATTTTCACCTTTCACAAAACAATGCCTTACTGATACCAGCAAGGCACTGTGAATAGTATTGATTCAACTATTACTTTGCGTTATAGTTCTCTGCAATACGATCTGCAGGAGCAGCGTCAATAATAACAAGGTCAACCTGACCGTTAATGAGATCCTGAACAGCAAGAGCACCGCTTGCGTAACCCTTACCTGTAGTCTTGAAGCCTGCAAAGTCCCAATCTGCATCACCGAGAACATAGTACTGACCTGTAGTACCATTCTGGTAACCGATGTATTTAGTGTTGTCATAGCCATTGAGAATCTTCTCTACATCAGCAGCTGTCTTGCAAGCATCAAATGTAGCATCATCCTCCATAACGATGATTCTCTGAGATGCTTCATAGTAAGAATCTGTAAATGTTACTGATTTTTCTCTCTCTTCGTTGATTGTGAGACCTGCCATAGCAATGTCGCACTTATGCTCACCTACTGAAAGGCAAACTGAATCAAAGGGCATATCGTTGATTACAAGCTCAAGACCAAGCTCCTTAGCAAGAAGAGCTGCGATTTCCATATCAATACCATAGAAAGCGTCACCCTCTTTATATTCAAAGGGAGCAAACTCAGCATTGGTAGCAACTACGAGCTGATCCTTAGAAGGATCCTCCTTAGCAGAGTAAACTGCTGTAGGCTCGCCATCACCGAAATACTTGTCGCAAATCTGGTCAAATGTACCGTCTTCCATAATCTTCTTGATAAAAGCATTTGTTTTGTCAAGAAGCTCGGGCTGATCTTTATCTACACCGAATGCATATTGCTCGGATGTAAGGTCAATATTGATAACCTTAACATTTGTAGAAGCGGGAGCCTCTGTCTCCTCGGGCTCTGTGTTGCCACCGCAGGCTGCAAAGCAAACAACCAATGCGAGAGCAAGTACGATTGAAGTAATTTTCAAAAACTTTTTCATCCTAAAAACCTCACTTTAATTTTAAGGCTTACCGCCTCATTGGTTGCATTATACACCCCCCACA
Source organism: Acutalibacteraceae bacterium (assembly GCA_045532945.1). Taxonomy (GTDB): domain Bacteria; phylum Bacillota; class Clostridia; order Oscillospirales; family Acutalibacteraceae; genus DTU089. The sequence continues at coordinate 176,705 of JAZSGZ010000013.1, read as the reverse complement.
CCAAAAATGCAATAGTTTTTAATATTATTACACTAATATACACTCGAAAATGAATAATTACCCGATTTAATACATTGTTCAAAAATTCCTTATATACAAACAGAAAAAATTGTTGTATAATAAATATAATTATAGTGAATGAAAGGGGTTTTATATGATTCTGCTTATATTGTTGGGTCTGACTTTTTTCATTCAGTTGCTCGCATCCCCTTGGTTTGTTATGGTTGAAACCTCGGCAGGAAATCGCAAGGCGTTAAAGTACCGCTTACTCTGTATGGGGATTTTTATTGCAGATACGCTCCTGTGCGGTGCTATTGCCAATGCACACACTGACCCCTACTTCATACTTATCGGTGCAGGTATGCTGTTGTCACTTCTTGCAGGGGTGCTCACAAGCACACTCAAGAGAAAAGAGGAACATTTCTTCTTTGCTTTGCAGTCCGTTGTTAATCTTCTGTACACTTCGGCGTTTGTTTTCCAACTACATAGCTTATATGCCATAGGAACGAAGGAGATTGTTTCCACCGTCATCCCCCTTGTTATTTCGCTTCTGCTCATCCCCTTTATGTGCAGAAAAGAGAAAAAGCTTCAACCACTTTCGATTTTATCCGTTGTAAGCTCCACGCTGATGTGCTCAAAGGCTGTCCATCTGGGAGTGCTGTGTCAGCAGACCAATCTCCCCATTATGCAGGCAGTAAGCTGTGCACTCATTATGGGAGCTCTGGCACTTACCTTCTCGGTGCTGTTAGCCACACGCCAACGGATTTCACCCCCACCACAGGGCAAGCCACAATTACCAAAACATTGTATGTACTTTTTCGGGCAGATGTTAATTGCCTGTTCCATACTCATTTGCGGAGGTCTCAGATGAAAAAGCTTTTATCAATCGCACTCGCACTTTGCATTATGGCAATTTGTATACCCTATTCAATTGCCGCAACATATAACGGCTTCGTTTACGAGGTAAACAACAACACAATCACTATCACAGGCTTCAATGACTTTTCAACAAGTAACGTGGTTATCCCCTCACAGATAAGCGGTAAAAACGTTACTGCAATCGGTCAGGGTGCGTTCCAATTAAAATCAAATATCACAAGCGTTAAGATTGCCGACACAGTAAAATCCGTTGGTACAATGGCTTTCTACAACTGTCAGAACCTTAAATCTGTCACCCTCGGTAATGCCACAACTTCAATAGGTGCAAAGTCATTCAACTCCTGTACATCACTCACCTCAATCAATCTGAAGAACGTCCAGACTGTGGGTGAATATGCTTTCTACGGCTGTAAAGCCCTTACAAGCCTCAACGGCGGTTCAGCACTTAAGGTTATCGGCAAAAACGCTTTTACTGATTGTACTTCACTTAATTACATCAATTTCGGTAACGCCTTACTGTATATTGATGCCTACGCTTTTTCAGGTTGCACACAGATAACAAGTGTTCAGTTCCCCGACACCTTGGGTTACATCGGCAACAGCACCTTCAAAGGTTGCACTTCTCTTGCAGACGTTACCTTTGGTACAGGTGATTTGCAAATAGAGGCTTATGCCTTTGAAAACTGCACAAGCCTCCTTGAGCTTCAGCTCCCCGACAGTATTACATCCATCGGCAGTCTTGCTTTCGCATTGCGACCTGCAAACAGCACACAGTTCTCACACAATCTGAAAATAATATGTTCAATGGATTCCGCCGGGGCAAAATATGCCAAGTATTATAACGTATCCGCAGAGTTTACCGATATGGGTGTAACGGTTGCTCTCTTCGGTGACGTTGACGGCAACGGCAAGCTTGACACCAACGATGCACGCAAGGCTCTGCGCATTGCCGCCACACTTGAATACCCCCTTGATGATTACAGCTTATTCCTTTGTGACCTCAATGCAAACGGCACAATGGATACCGGTGATGCTCAGTTAATTCTCAGGAAAGCTGCAGGTCTGGTATAATTATTCTTTCTTTACATACGCTTCAAAACCTGCATTTTTCAGGTCACTTACACGCTTATCTGCATTTGCTTTTTCCTTGAAAGCACCTGCTCTTACAACGTACAGCGTTCCGTCCTCTGACGGGGCGTTGTTTTCTTTTTCGGATACAGCCTCCTCTGTGATTTTCACACCGTAATAATCACATATACCCTTTGCAATGGCTTCACCGATTGCGCTTGTATTATTGATTATAAACTGTGCACCCTCGCGTGTATCGTGGAATTCACACTCACAATAAACGCTGACCGCATTTGTGTTTTTAATTTCATAGAACCCCGGGTAAGCCATAAGCCTCTCGGCACTGCTACCCGGTGTAATGGGAGACAGTCTGTCAAAGACCGCCTGTCCTGCCTTTTTCCGCTCACCTGTCAGACTGTACAAAAGCACAGAGGTACCCCCTGTCACATTGTGCGCGGCAGTAGCATTGGTGTGAATTGCCACGTGCATATCCGCCCCGAAAGCATTACTTTCGGCTACACGAACATACATATCGCTGTTATAACGCACCTTCACCTGAAAGCCCTGTTTTTGTAAGAAAGCAACACACGCCTTTGCAATCTTTTCACATTGCTCCTTTTCATTTGTGCCACCAACAGCATAGACATTGTCTCCCTGACTGCTGGGTGAAATATAAATTCTCTTTGCCAAATCAATTCACTCCTTCCGTGGCCTTATTTTCGTCGTAATCCTTGTAATAGGTCATTGCTCTTTCGCTGTCACAGAAGCCCTTTGTTGTGGGGTCAACCACCACACCACAGAGGGCAAGTACATTTACCGCCATTGTTATAAGCTCCGTAACCTGTTGCTCCTTAACGGAAGGTACGACACCGAACAATGACAACATACTGTATGCAAAGGATACAATCAGCACAGATGTGCTGACAAGAAATGTTTTGTTTCTTAATCTTGCCTTAAAATTTATTTTCATTTTCCCTCCGGAATTAATATTACCTATATATCATATTCACTTACATCACGGATGTTAAAGCCTTCCTCTTCCGCAAAAGCATCAATAAGCTCATTGTAAATACATTTGACCTCACCGTTACCTCCGCAGGCAATATAGCGTTCCCCCGCCTTTATTCTTTCGGATAGGGGCATATACGGAGACATAATTTTGAGCTGTTGGATTGACATATAATTATCCTTATCGTGCTCGTCCTTCTCCTCAACCCACTTCTCCCAGGAACGTATAAATTTATAAACCTTTATCATAAAGACGGCAATTGTTACCACAGCGGTGACAACTGCACCTGCAGTAATTATATTATCAGCCATAATGCACCTCACACACTACCGCCAAGGGACAATATTGCATTTACAAGAGAAGCATAAGCCTTTTGTGTATCCCTGTTATATGTACAGCCTATGCTCACATCGGGGTTGTGGGAAGAAATCACCACAGAAGGATATATACTTCTGAACGTTGCAATTTTACCTGATGTGTCGGGTGTAGCACGTTGTACCGCTACACCTTCCTCATAATCCGTCGCCACACTTCCCCTTTCAAGCTGTGAGCAGGTAAATTCACCCACGGCACCCTTTACCCTTCCCACGAAAATAACGAGCATCCATTCTGCTCCTTCAGGCACGGTAAAGCTTTTTTTATCGGCACAGGCTGAATATGCAATGTGCTTGCCGCTACCGTCATAAAACGATGCCTGAAGCTCGAAATTCTGACTGATATTTTCCGAAGAAGCTACGTACACCTCACCTGCATTGACCTTGAAGTCAATGGCAGGACCATACCAGGCATTAACGCAAGGAACCGTGTAGGTATGAGTTTTCTCATCATACTCCCACGAGCCTGTATTCTTCTTGTAATATCCGCTGCCCGACATTGAGAGAAATATATTGTTGCCGGTAAAACGGTGCCCTGATGTATCAAAATCTGCAAGGGTACGCCCCTCAAAGGTAAGCAAATTTTTGCCCCTGCACTCTATAACGCTGTCAAAAGCACCGTCCCCCGAAACAGCAACATCCAAGTAATGTGCAAGCGGTGACACATCATCAAGCTCAATAAAGCCCGAACCTTCTCTTGTACCTTTGATTGAATTTGCATTATCCGTAACGTGGCTGTTAACCATCTCACGGATATCATTGACTGAGGCAGACAAGCCTGAGATATCCATCTGTATATTTTCTGCCTGCTCTCTTAACTGTGTTATGTCGCCATTATTGTTCAGGATTCCGTTGCTGAGCTCGTCTGCCCTCTCCTGTATCCGTGAGATGTCACTCTGTAAAAGTGATATACTCTCATTTACGGCACCTTGTTCTGTAAGCACAGAGTCAATCACATCGGCAATTTCAACCACACGGTTGTCAACCGCAATTATATCCGTTTTCAACTTGCTTTCCGAGAATTCCAGACTCTTCGCCAGTTCATCAATATCAGCAGCAAGCTCTGTTTTCACCTGCTCTGTTTTCTCGGACTGTGAGCAAAGACCTTTGAAAACCGCAGCCGCGCTGGGATACTGAATATCCGTAGAAGCTTCGCTCACCGCAGTTACTTTATTCAGAAGCTTTTCTGCGCCTGCATCCAGTCCTTCTATATCCTTTTCACAGGTCTCGAGAAACTCTCCAACCTCGGTGAGAGCCGAATTCATGGCTGATGCGGAATAAACCTGACTATTGGCAACCGCGCCCTCAAGGTCAACCTCATTGATAACATCAGATTTCGGAAAAGTAAGTGCACTTATTGTGGCACAGTACCTTTCAAACTCGGAAATTGAAGGAATTGTTTCCACATTCACCTTCTCACTATATGACCCCTTGTTTACATAGAAGCAAGCAGGCTTCGGTGAATACATAAGAGTCAGCTCTCCCGTGTCGCTTTCCTTATAAGCGTATACACCAAGAACCGCCGTACCGTTTTTCAGGGAGGGAATGTAACATTGTGTACCTGTAAGCGGAACAGGAATGTTATTAAACATAGCGGTAACCGTAAGTCCCTGAAAGCACTCGGGCAACAAAAAGTCACACAGATTAACATTTACCTCGCTTTCGTTTACAACATCACATTCGGTTATCAAAACGTTTTCTTTTGTAACTTTAACCTTCAAATTACCCCTCCTTACGAATATTTGTCATACATTACCTTCAGATATTTTTCATAACTGCCGTATTTTGAACGGGCACTTGTGCTTTTCATAAATGAATCCTCAGTAAATATTCTGCCGTTACCCGTCATTGCCACAAACTGCTTATACGTGGTGGGGTATACGGTATATTCATTTGTGGATTTTTCTTTTTTGGAAGTGCTTGATGAAGATGAGGTCTTTGATGCTGCAGCTGCTCTCTGAACCGCAAGCTTTTCCTGAGCAAGGCGATATTCTCTGTCCTCGTTTGCCTGTTTACGCTCCGCCTCCGCTTTTTTGAATGCCATTTCCTGTTCAAACTCCTGTCTGTCAAGCTCATCCTTAAGCTTTTTAAAATCAAAATCGCGGTCATTTTCCCAGGCATCTACCTGAGCGAGGAAGGCGTCAAACTCTGCATCGCTCATCTGCGAAAGCTTTTTAAGAAGATAATCTCCATCAGAATAATACTGTTCGAGAGTATCGAGATACTTTTCGTAATCATCACCGTCAAGCCCTCTGAGAAGTGTTACATCCTCGATAAGCCTGTCTCCCTCGTCGGAATACATTTCATAAGCTCTGTCCCTGAGGTCAAGAGCAATAGCGTTGAGCTCATCAAGGTAATCAGCATACGCCTGATTACCTGCTGTAACTGCATAAGAGCTTGCATAACCGCCTGTGAGGGCAGATGCCTGTCCCACAGTATCCCGCATAGCCTTCTGTCCGTTTTCGGTATAAAGCTGTCTGTACTGCTGATACAATGGATCAGACTGAATATCATAACGAAAATCGTCTCTTTCAAGGATTTCATTCACAAGGCTCTCTATCTGTGAATCATATTTCCCCTTATATTCGTCCGGCTTTGTGTTCTCCCATTGAGACAATTCATTCTCTGCATCCTTAACCGCCTGACTCTTTTTATATTCAGGTCGTTCAGATGAATTATTCACCGTAGTCGCTGAAGCTGTAGGTTTAGCAGTACCGACATAGCTTGACTTTTTATAAAGTGAGCCCCAGGTTTTGTTGCCTACAATACCATCAACACTCAAGCCGTTTTTCTTCTGATAATCCTTAACCGCATCACGGGTTTTATTGCCGAAAACACCGTCAACGGTAAGGGTATAACCTTTTTCATTAAGGCTTTTTTGTAATCTTTTTACATCCTCACCGGAGGAGCCGTAAGATATTGTCTGATAGGCTATTTCAATCATCCTTTCTGCTTAGATTCATTTTATGTACTCTTGTAATCCGCCACATAAAATCCGCTTATGTAAATCTGTGTTCCCGCTGCAACAGGAACATCGGAGCGTACAACAATATATCCGCTTCCGTACATTACACCTGCCGTACTCTGGCCTCCGTTTTCAAACCCCACCATACAATTCATTGGCATAAAAAGACCGGGAAACCTGTTGCTTACCTTAGCAACATAATGAGTGTCGTTGGCGGCAAGTCCGGTATCGGCAACAAGCCTCATACGGACAAACACAGTATCAAGGGCGGGATAGTAGCGTAAATCCGCAAGCAAATCCCTTGTCTTTTCGGTACACTCACAAGGCACTTTTTCATAATTGAGCATACCCGAAAGCTCCATACTGCCGTTGATTTTCATATCCCAATTGACATCCAACAGATTATCTTTTTCAGAGAATTTACCGAAAGCAGCACCCTTACCGCCCTTCCTGATATTAAAGGGTATATCTCCACTCGGAAGGTAAAGCAAGGTGTCAATGCCCGTTGTATTTATTCCGTCCTTGATTGTGATACATACCGCGTAGGATTTTATTACATCAAATGCCCCGTCACCAAAAGGAGTATTATTATTGGGTGCCACGACGGGAGCACTCCAATTGTCGGACTGCGAGTCCTTATATTTAACAGTCACGGAATATGTGTTTTTACCGTTAACTGAGCTCACAGCCGTGGTATATTTCAACAACCCGTAAGTGCCCATAGAATCAACCGCACCTACCAAATCACATCTGCTGAAGGCTTCGACATTTATTGAGGGCGGAGTGTAATCGCACACATTTACGGTTGCTGTTCTGACGGTGCTGAGTCCTCTGTTATCCCTGATGGTAACAGTTATTTTCACCGTACCCGATTGTGTCAGCTCGAAGGTTGAGGGCAACTCCCTTTTTGTAACATTACCCACGGTAATTGTGGCTGTGTAATAATCCGCACCGTATTTGTACGTAATATTTGCAGGTTCAACAGTAAGTGTTGAAACACCCTTTACATACTCATTCCATGTGGAAGGTACACCGTTATTGTTACGGGTAATAAGCAATTCAAAGGATGGCTTAAAGGTGTCGGTTGCAGGAATTACGACTCTGATACTGTAGGATGACGCCCCTGTTTTTTCACTTCCGCTGTATGTTTCGAGTGTAGCAGACAAGGTACCTGTAAGACTTTTCTGTATCTCGCTTGTCCATGTAAGGGGTACGGTGAAATCCGCAACGCTTACACCTGCACCCAAAGATACTGTCTGACTTTTTGAGCCTAATACCCACTTGATTTTGTGAGTAAAGGCAGTTGACGGAGCATTAACGGTTACCCTGAGTGTACCGCCCGGGTTTACTGTGGTGTCACTGAAGGTAAGTGTGGATGATTTACCGAGAGGAGTACACTTGAAGCTACCGTTTACCGAACCGCCTGTCAGGTTATCGTTCCCCATTGTAAACTGTCCGCTGACAGAAAGAGTCAGAGTGCCGTCAGTGTTATGAGTCACATCACCCGTCCACGAAGCAAGCTTGAAATAGACGTTGTTTCGTGTATCAACAGCAAGGTTTTTGCTGACCTTCGTCACTCCGCCGATTTTCAAAAGCACGCTGTTCTGACCTTCAATAAGGTTATATGCAGATGCACTCACACCGTCATTACGACGTATGAAGAAATTGGCGGTTATGTTACTTTTGTTTTGGGAAAAGCTTTGTGAATTCTGTATAACGGTAATCCACAAATCGTATTTACTGCCCATACTGCCCGTACAGGTGCCGAAAATATTAGCCATTTATCCACCTCACCTCAAGTCCGTTGTCAGTAGAATCAAACATAAAATACCCTTGCTCGCTGTTACCGATTTTCAGGTAATCGAGCACGTGAGCATCTGTTATATAAAGACTGTTACCCGAAATATATGCAATCTCCGTCGTGCCCCGGTAAAATGAGAGTCTGTCATTTGTAAACCTTGCCTTAATATTGCTGTCTGTTCTGCCGATTTCAATACCGTAAATACCCTCGGATAATTCACCGCGTCTGATATACACCTCAAGCTCCGACACATATTGAGAAAGAGATGCCTGAACATCACCTATGCTCTCCGTGGTCTGCTGAAAGCGTTGGTTGAAGGTTTCTGTAACATCCGTTGAGTTCTGTACTATTCTGGATTCAATACGGCCCTCTAATTGCTCTGTTTCATTTTTGGTAGCATACACGTTTTCTACCTGAGAAATAATCGCATCGGACTGTACCGAAAGCTCACTCCGTGCAGTTTTCTTGTATTCCTCAAGGTTGAGAGCATCCGCAGCTGCATCCTCACGGAGCTTTTCCTGTTCATTGAAGAGGTTACCTATTTGTGTCTGCAATTCTCCCTGTTCATCAGACAGCGTACCCATATCAAGCCTTACGTTTTCCACGCTTTGGGCATTAAGGCTGATGCTCTCTGCCTGCTGGTCCAGTTCTGTTCCGACGGTATTCTTGTAATCACCGAACTCACTTTTTGCCACAAACTCACCTGTAACACTCTGCATAAGCCGTGACTCGGATTCCTCAACAGCCGATTTATAGCTGTGTTCAATTTCGTCTGCCGTTGAAAGTATCTGTTCCTTCAGCTCATTGAACCTTTTTACACTCTGAGCCTGAAGCTGTTTTACACCAACTGACTGACTTTTCTTTGTTTCCTCAACAGTCTTTTTTATCTCCCGGATTTCGCCGTAGCTTTTGTCCGAAAGCGCAAAGGAAAGCACCTCATTAAGCTCATACAGATAGTGCTTAAGCAAGAGAAATTTATTCTCCTGAGAATATTTCTCCGAAGTAATATCGGGCACAATCAGGTTAAGGTCATACATAAACATCACTTCCCTGACCGATATCACGCATAATTGAAAATATTGTCACATCTCCCTCACCCTCAAAAACGAACTGAATGTGGTCGCAACGGGGCGAATTTATGTGAATATTAAATGAGCCTGTTTCTTCAAGGTATTTATCTGCACACTCAACGAGGGTGTCACTACTGTCAACCGTGTAATAAACCTTTACAACAGAGCCCTTTTCTCCCTTACCCCTTATGGTGAAGGAATTGTAGTATTTGTTGCAGGGCAAATCCAGCCCCCACAAGCCTGTCCTGAAGCACCAGCTTATGCGGTCTTCGGTTTCAAAGCCTTTAAGCTCACCTGTGAAGGACCCGTACATATTCTCACCATCAATTATTCCGATTCGGTGATACTCCCTCTGCCTTTCCGCAAAATAAAGGTTAGAGTCATTCACCGCAAAAAAGCTTATATCTATTTCATCCTCGCGAGTCCACATTGCCCTTTTCTCGTCATAGCAGAAAAGGTGTCTTTTGCCCTTATTATCATTCATACAAAGATAATATTTACTGCCTACGGCACCACCCACCGCCATACTGTAACGGCACTCTCCCAGGTCCTCGCCCACATCAACAGGTACTCCCCCCTCATAAGCGCACACACCTGTGGGAGATTTGTAATAAAGGGTTTCGTTAAGTCGCACAAGGGATTTAGAGCTTGTTTTCTCCACACCGCGGATATACGAGGTTGTGACCGTAAAGGGCGGATTCTGTCCGTAAATCTTGTGAACACAATTTTCCTTGAAGAAAAGCACGTAGCCACGGTACGGTGTGCATGCTGTAAATTCACCGTCACTTCCCACACTTACAGCAAAGCTGTCTGTAGAAATGCCCTCATAAGCATAGAAATTCGTAGGGTCTCCGAGGCGTGATGCGTAAATCTCGTTTTTCTCCGAGGAGCATCCCCACAGTCTGTTGTTGCTTTCGCACACAAAATCCATATCCGGCACACGGCGGGATACGGTAAAGTCCTCGGTTATAATAACCTTTGCAGGCACAGTTGCAGTTATTGTAATAAAATCCGCACCAATATCCTTGATTACATAGTCACCCGAAATACCTGCTCCTTCAAAGCCTGTAAGCGCTACTCCGTCGTGAAGCTTAAAGTGATTGCCTATACCGGGACAGATTATTTTCACCCTTGTACCACTCAGCTCCATCCAGGAGCCCATACCTTGTGAAAACTGTTTAAGAACAGGTACATCACCCGATGTATCAAGCCACAAATCACCGTTTACACCGTTTTCGGGCTCTGTAGCGGATGCTATGTAATCGGTATAAAGCTCACCGTTGCCGTTACACAGCCTGCACTCCGCACCGCTTGACACAAACTCTGCTTCAAGGTAGCCGAAGTCTGAATAGTCATTTGTGTTTATATAAACCTTATCGGGAAAAATCACCAGTCGGGAGCCCATAGATACAAAGGTTCTTTCATCCGAGGAAAAGCCGAAATAAGGTTCCTGAATTTTCTCTCCGCCGATGTAGAGATATCCGTCACGTATGTAGCAAAGCTTTTCCTTGGAAAACAAGCCGTAAAAATAGCCCCTTGCACCGTCGAAATACGCTCGCTTAACGCGTGGAGATAAAGCAGGAAAACGTCTGAGACTCATATTGTGCTGATGTAAAAAGCAGTTCTCGGGAATTATTGTTTTGTTTACCAAGCCGCCAAAGGTTGATATGACATTGCTTCTTTTGTCGGTTTCGCTCAGAAATGGCTTATACAATCAAATCACCTGCCGTTATACTTGTCTTTTTCGCTACTCTCTCGTTGCGATTGATATAATCAAACAGCTCCTTATAGGTGCGGTTAAACAACATAGCGGAATTATTAAAGCGGTCAATTTCACTATTGTGTAAATCGAGGCTCATCTTAAGATAATACACATAAAGCTCACCAAATGAATCAGGGACCGCGAGAACCGTATCCTGAGGTGTTTCCGGAGTGTATCCCCTAAAATCGCCGTGACCTCTGGGAGTGAGGATTTCTGCATACACCTTGTAGTCAAGCTGTGAAAGCCATTGGATTTTCAGATTAAAGGGAGCATTGTTAGGATGCTCTCTGTCAAAGAGCTCAACAGCATCGTTAAGTGTCATATAACCACTCCTCAGACAGAAATGTTGGCATCAATATACTCGGCAGAAACTGCTGCCATTTTTTCGCTGTTTCTGATAACCTCGGCAAAGCGTTCGGGAATTTCAACCGTTTTGCCTGTCTGCACGAGAATACGTTCACCGTTGACAGCAATAAAACGCTCCGTGTCATTGCGTGACTGCTTAGGAATAAAAACACTCACAAGCTTTTCCGATGTTTTATCTGTATTTTTATTAACCATAATAAACCTCCTGTTATTCGGGAATGTGGTGACTCACACCACATTCCCTTTAATTTAAAATTGTAAATTTAAAATTTAAAATTGCGGGCGCAAGCGCGGATTATTAAGCTATCGCAAACAACAAGTTTACAATTACGGCGTAGCCCCGATAATTTTGCATTTTTCATTCTGCATTTTGCATTTAATTGGCTTTTGCTGTTGCAGAGAATGTTGAGCCACTCTCTACGCGAATCATATATTCCTCAACAAGTCTCTTTGCGGTTTTGAGACCCTTCCAACCGATAGAAGAACGCTGATTGAGGGGGTCATTGCCGTAGCCCTTCTGCTTTACAATGTGCTCAACACCACCACCGTTTACGCTTGTAACACCATAGGCATCAGCACCGATAATCATTGTGGCAAATACGGCACAACCACTTGCACCCTCATTCCAGATTTTTGCTTCGGTGCTTTCAACAAAACGCACACCGCCAAGACAACCGATTTCGCCCTTAAGCATATTTTCGGGTGTTGCATATTTCTGCACATCCATCCACTGATTGCCCGCCTCCTGCATAAGGTCATAAGCAACGTAAGGGTGAATGATGCCAACGTAGTAGCCGTCGATTTTAGGGGCATTCATCGCCTTAAGCTCTGCCGCCGCCTTGAAAACGTCCTTCACGCGGAGAAGCGATGTTTTGTCGATTGCGCCACGTGATGTAACTGCTGTTTCGGTTGTACCGCTCACCTTGGGGCAATAGAGCACGTTTGTACCGCCTACAATTTCATTACGGACAATGGTATCCATTGTAAGACCTGCCTGTGAAGCAAGCTGTTTTGTTGCTTCAACGATGGTGTTATCGACCGCGGTGAGTTCAAGAAGGTCTGACTGCTCAATGTAGTCACCGTACTGTTCAACCGTTGCGCTGATGCTTGATACATTAAGCTTGTTGCCTGTGGGAGTTACGCCCTCAGTAAGGGGTGTAAGTGCCTTGGGAAGTGATGAAAACTTACGAAACTCGATAATCTTACCGCCGTTCTTGGGAATATCACGCTTCTGACCGAACTGGTCGTGAACGAGATAGGGAGATGCAAGAGTGATAAGGGTCTTGTCATAAAAGGTTTTCATTTCCGCAGAGAGTGTCTCTGTTGCTGTTGTGTTCACCTGCTCGCCTGCCGCAAAGCCCTGAATGTTAAAAATGTAATCTGTCATATAAAATTCCTTTCTGACGGTTTCAAATTTACAGTATCAAAAAGTAATATTTGCACCGTTCTCAACCTGTTTAAGTATTTTCAAAATATCCTGTGAGGTCAGGGAATTGACATCCACCGAGGTAACAACAGCACTCTCCGAGCTTACGCCGTTCTCCACAGGGCGCATACCGCGGGCTTCAATACCGTGAACAACCTGTTTGCGCACCTTGTCAGCAGTAAAAGCCACCGCACCGCTGAGAATTTCATCACGGTGCACCGTTTCGTAAGCAGTTTTAAGGGGAATACCGCTGAGAAGAAGTCTGCCGAAGGTTTTATCTCCTCGGAGCTCTGTCCGAAGGTCAAAGTCGGGAACAGCTCTCTTAAGCTCTTCACCTTCTTTTATCCACGAGCCGATTTTCTCGCGGAGATTCTTTTGTACTGCTTCGGCTTGCAGATTGTTTTTCTCGTCAGATAAAGCCTGATTCAGAGAGTCAACGTTACCTTCTTCAATGCCGTATTTTTCGTACAATGCACCGAGAAGGGGTTGAGCTTTATCGCGAAAAGCCTCAAGCTCCTTGGTCTGTTTAAAGCGTTTGTCAATAATCGCCTGTGTTCTTTTGGAAAACTGCTCCTTGAATTTACCGTTAATAAGGTCATCAAATTCAGTATCAGGATTAGCCTCCGAGGCACTCTCCTGCCCGGCGACGGCAAGGTTTTCGCCCGTTTCCCCGACTGTAGCTTCACCCTCACAAGCGAAAAGCTGTAAGTCGGGAGTATGCCATATAAATTTTTCCATTTTGTCGTCCTTTCATAGGATAAAATAATCGTTCATCGTCTTTCCGAAGTGTCATTTATATAAACCGCATCGGCCGTATGCGGAAATAAACATTATTCAATTTTCACATTCTGCGGATAGCTTTCCGACAGCATATAAAGTCCCGTCATAAAGCTATCCACAATCCCTTTCACCCTGTCACGGGCAAAATCGAAGATTTCAAACTCAAGACAAACATAGCCCTCACGGACAATATTACGGACGAATTTTATTCTGTCGCTTGTATCCTCGTCAGCCAAGGTATTGAGAAGGGTGTAAACAAGAGCAGAAACGCCTGCACAAACCAAATCCTGCCCCTTTGGTGCAGAACCGCTGTGACCCTCAGCAATAATCAGGGTTTTATCGTAATAATCGCGGTACGTTACCGTAGTCATAATGGAATCACCTCTGATGTAAGTCGTGCAAGGACCTGTTCCTTACCCTCAAAATCCATCATACTGAGTGCCATAACCGCCTGACTACGCATTTCAGGATTAAAAATACCTGCTGAATAAAGCTGTAAAGCAAGCTCGTTCTGACTGATTTTCGAAAACGGACTTGATTTCTCTGCACACACCTTAATATCAAAAATCGGTTTTCTTATATAAACCTCGTCACCGAAGCCGGTTGAGCTTATTTTCACGGCAGAGTTGTCGTATGCAATAAACTCCTGTTGACCGTCAGTACCAAGAATACGGAAAAAACGCGGTTCATCATAAAACTGTCTTATAAGCTCAATGGCAAGGGAATTAAGCTCCGAAAATGCCCTGTAGCCGCTTTTCACCATATCTCGGGTAAGCTTACTGCCTGCCTCCTGTAGGGCGGCAATGGCACTTGCCGCGGTAACACCGCTTGAAACACCGCCCTGAGAAAAGTCACGGTTTCCGCTTGTTTCCTTAAGCTCATCAATCTTGCTGTTGAGAATACCGAGATAAACCTCGGGTATACCCGAAAGCCTGATTTCGCGGATACTGTCCTCACCCAGGTTACTGCCTGCCACGTGAACAAAGCTGTTGCTCCAATCCGCAAATTCCTCTTCATTTACCGCACCTGCAGAATTGATAAAATAGCGTGGGTTTGATGCCATTGAAGCATTGCGTACAAGTGCGTTTGAAAGCATATCAATCTGCTTCTGTGCATCCTTCATAATGTCAATGTAACCGAAGCCGCAGGGTGTTCCTTCCTCAACGAAGAGTGTGTCAAAAACAAAGGGATATCTGCCGTGATCGTAAAATCCGCGCTCTCTGCAAAGAGGGTCATTTTCAGAAGCGTACAGCAGCTCACCTGCACAGAATTTCATATAGTGCACCTGCTCCACACCGTTGACAATTATTTTGTAATAACGGTCTACAACTGCCGTTTTGTTCGATGTATCTACCGCATCATCATAAACATAGTGAGAAATCTCCACGGCTGAGCCACCCAATTTACCCTTTAACTGAGGATAAAGCGACACGAGTGTATCGTTATCCGTAAGCTCCACGTGAAAGAGATTTTTGCTTTTCTGAACATCCTTTATGCCCGGCTCCCAGAACAAATTGAGAATATCAATCTGTCTGATTTCAATATCACCGAGACCGTTGCTTTTCAAGGGATTCCAGAACATACCGTAAACTGCCGTACCTGCCTTAAGCTTGTACCACCACGAATCGCTGTAAATCTTCTCAAAGCCGTTACGCTCAAAAATCACGGGCAAAACCTGTGATAAAATTTCTGCCGCACGGCTGTCGCTTGATTCACGTGGCAAAATGCTGACCGCAGGAAAATTATCCATAGCATCGGCGTGCTTATTTGCAATGGAATTGAAGAGCCACGCTGATGCATTATCGTTGCTTTGCCCTGACCTCAACTGCTCCCAATGGCGCATTTTAAACCATTGCTCATTATCAATTATTCTGTTTTCAAGGGTTGTTTTTGCATCCTTGTATTTTTTGAGTATATCGGCTGCAGCCTCAACCTGTTCTTTACCTACCACACCAAAAAGACCTGTTTGCGGTGCTGTTTTTTCTGCTCTGTAGGTTTGTGTTGTTTTCTTTTTATCGTCTGTCATTATTTTTCTCCTTATATCTTTCTGTATCTCCCTTTACACAAATCAAGGGGGTCATCGCCAAGGCTTATATCCGTTTTCTTACAAACAGGAGCAATAGGACGTGCCATACACATATAACGCACCTCGTCAGCAATGTGGTCCTCCCCCGTTGTGTCAAGATCCTCCGGGTTTGTGTTGCTGAATTTTAGCTCAGGGAGAGTACGGATAAAGCCCTTGCAGGTGTTGAACACATACATCATAGGTATGCCGTCCTCATTAAAGCTCAGTCGGTAATGGACCTGCATCCACCCGGGCAGTCGCTTGTTATCTCCCTTATTGAAGAAAATACCGTTTCGGTTTGCAGCCTCAATAATCGCTTCACCTCGCGAGGCATCCCATATAGACGGGTCAGCCACACCCAGAATTTTTTTATTTTTTAACCACCTGTGTTCACGCTCAACACGGGCAATCTCTGAAAAAATTTTTTCGGGTGGCCACTTAACACCCTCGTCGGGAGTTTTGGTGCAACCGTAAAGCTCCATTATTCTGTAGAGTCTGCCGTCGTAATCCACCGCCCACCATGCACAGGAAAAGGGCTTTGCATACCCAAAGTCGAAGGAGCGGTAAATCAGCCAATCCGAAGGAATCTCAAAGGGTTCAATCACGTGGGTGTTCACACCGTCGGAATAGTGCTCGGGATTATCCCTGAACTCCTCGAAAAACTGACCGTCAAATATATCCCAGTTACCGAAGCGGTGGGCTTGACGGAGCTTTTCGGGAAGACTGTCAAGAATCTTCACATACTCAGGGTTCTTCGCCATAAGCACGGTATTGTCGTCAATTGTAGCAGGAATAAATGCGTAATCATCAGGGTCCTCAGCACCCTCATAACGTCCCTTTACAAAAAGTCGCTTAAACCAGTTGTGTCCCACACCACCGGGATTTCCCGTGAAGTACATTCTCGGTTTAAAATCATTTCGGGTTGTTCTGTTACAGGTTGTAAGGAACTGTATCTGTGTAAAAGTAAAGTGAGTGCACTCCTCCACACCGATAACATCATATTCCTGACCCTGATATTGATAAATATCACCCTCCGTATCACAATAACCCAGTCGTATTCGCGAGCCGTTGGGGAAAATGAAGGCTCTCTCCTCACGCTTGTATCGGGCAATGCCGTTCAACTGTGAAAGCAGAGGCAACAAATGATTTTCTCGAAGCTCGGGAAGAGTTTTTCTTAAAAGCAAAAGCTTTAACCCGGGGTAATTAAACGCAAGGAGAACAAACTTTGTTCTTAACGCCCAGGATTTGCCTCCTCCACGTGCACCGCCGTAACCGACAAAACGCTTTTTACACGCGAAAAATTCCGCCTGCTTTTTATTTGGCGGTGATATCACAAGCTCCGTCAACCCGACCACTCCTCCAACTGTTTTTCAAGACGGATAAGCACTCCGTCGCACTCCGTGTTGTCTCCGTCACAATCTCTGAGAAGACCGTAAAGCTCCCTGAGAGCACCGATACTCTCTTTGAGAAATCTTGCATCAAGGTCAGGTGAGCCCGTTGCCTTGAAGGATTTAAGTGCTTTTTTCACCATATCATCCACAAGCACACTCATATTGGACGCCGCCGAGGATATACGCTTAGCCTTTTTTGTATCGCTGTTGTTGCTCAATGGCGAAGTCCCCTTTCATAAAGGAGACTGACCGCTCTGTAATGAGGGCATTGTTTACCTCCCAGATAACCGCACACTGAAATAATCTGGTCATGTAATTCTTTCTTAGTGTTAAAGGTATGGGTTGTTATTCCCGTTCCGCAAAGCCCCTCGCAAGAAATAAAGCCTTTGCCGTGTTCAACGTAAAACGGGCACTCAATAATTGCCTCTAAATCCTTTGCCATTTTTAAACCTCCTGTAATAAATGCTTTAAGTACGATTTAAGGTATTGACATAATTCTACAAACGAGTTATAGTATTACTCGAAAAGTGTACAGATTTCCGAACCGCATTTGCATTATAGTACAGGATTTTGTACTTTTCAACCCAAATTCGAACGTTTGTTCGTTTTTCGTATATTTCAACAAATCGGAGAGGGATAATGATGACTATGTACGACAAAATATACAAACTCTGTGAAGAAAACGGTATTAAACCTGCCAATTTATGTAAGGCAATAGGTATTCCGAAGAGTACCTTGACCGAATTAAAGACCGGCAGAACAAAGCACCTGTCAACACAGACGTTACAAAAAATCGCACAGTACTTTAACATATCGTTAGGTTATTTTGATGAAGTTCCCGATCCCGTTGACGGAATCCGTGACCGACTATTTGAAAAAAGAAAACTGCTTTTCGACCTTTCTGACAAGGCAACCGAAGAACAGCTCGACTCATTTCTCGTTATGTTTAAAGCACTTGTGGAAAGTGAGGAGGACAAGGCTTGATTCACATACGGGAAATATAAATGCCGCTGACAGTCAGGGCTTTTACTGTGCCCGACTCCAACGGCGACTACAATATATACATTAACATGGATTTATCCGACGAGGCAAAACGGAAATCCCTCGACCACGAAAAGCGTCATATTGAAAACAATGACTTTTCAAAGGATTCCCCTGCCCATTTAATTGAAAAAACGATATAAATAATCTCAGGCTGACAGAACAGCCTGAGATTATTACTTATCTTATTTACCGAATTTCATTTTTGCAAGGTCTCTGTAATTAATAAGCTTGATACCAAGTGAATCAATGTGCTGAAGTGTCTGTGGGTCAGAGAAAAGCTTGTGCTCCCACACACGACGGTGCCAGGCACCTGTGATTGCCTTAAGTTCCTCACTTTCAAGGGCGGGGTGAATATAAGTTTCTGTTACACCCTCGGGGAATGAACGGTAAAGCTCATATATGTATTCCTTAAAGTTTTCATAGCTGTCGTTCTGCGGACCGTTCCACTCACCGGGAATAAGGTAATCGGGAACTGCAACCTCAAGAGAATTTGCGTGAGCAAGAATTTTATCGAAGAACATTGCAATAAGCTTTGTATCAATCTTAACATCAAGTGTGTCGTTACTGAACATCTCAGGTACAAAGGTACCGGGGAAGCGGAAGGGAAGACCATGTTCACCTGCAATGTCAAGTGTAAGGTTAAGAAGCTCAAATCTGCCTGACTCAATACCATAAAGTGAACCCATATGGTTGTCAAGGTGCGAAGGAGTTACACCAAACGACTTAAAGCGCTCAATCTGTGCTCTGATTTCCATTTCAACCTGGTGGAGGTCACTCTTCTCCTCAAACTCGTCAGATTCGTGGTACATAAAGTCTTCGCTGTCACGGAGCGAGCTTGTGTCCCCCTGTGCAAGAGGAGACCATCTGTAATTGCCCCACTCACTTGTAAATGTAAGGTGAACACCTACAGCATATTCGGGGTGAGCAGCCGCCCACACACCTGCCTCTTTAGCCCATGAGCAAGGTGTCATAATTGTGGCAGATGTAATACCGCCCTTCTGGAAAAGGTCCGCAACCGCCATATTTGCAGAGTGACACATACCGAAATCATCAGCATTGATAATGAGATACTTATCCATAATTCATTCTCCCTTCGGAATATTACAAAAACATTTATTTGCTTTCATCAGGGGTTTCCGTTTTATCGGCGGGAGCCTCTGTTGTTTCTTTGGAATCCGTAATCTTCTGATTCCCGGCTTTTTTCTTTTTGTTCTTAATTACCATTACAATTACAAAAGCAATAGCAACAATCCATACAAGCACAATAAGTACAACAAGAAGAATTATAACCGTATTATCCTGCTCAGGTACAACAACAGGTGAAGTAAGCTTGACACCGGAGGATGTTGTTGAGGGTACAAGAGTAGGCTGAGAATAAGTTGATTGGAAATACAGCAGTTCAATTTTATCAATAACAGCATCATTCACAATGCCGTTAACAGTCATATTATTTTCCTTTTGTAATTTCTTGACAACAGCCATTGTATCCTCATCAAATACACCTGTAATACCGTCGTCCTTAAGCCCGTAACGGGTATATATAAATATCCATTGCATCCACTTGACGCCCTCACCGGTATCACCGCCCTTAAGCTCACCTGTAGGCTTCTGATATGGATTTTTCACAGCAGCAAAATCAACTGTTTCAGCCGTATTCAATGAAGCACTTGTACCGACTGTCGGGTTCTGTACCGCAACAGTACCACCGGGAAGCTGAGGTGTTGTGCCGTAATTCTGTGTTGCGGCAGGCACAACCTGTATGTGACCCACGTTAGTTTCAACTACACTGTATGTAACACCCTGATTATTCTGAGTGGGAGTTATGTCTTCACCAAACAGACCACCAAAGGCATCACCTATGCCACCGAGAGCCTCGCCGATACCGCCAACACCTTCGCCGAGACCGCCTGAACCCAGAGATACACTACCGCCAATGTCACCGGCTATTCCTGCAAGGTCACTCATAATACCGTAAGCATTTGAGACGCCGTCCACCTTATCACCGATGAAATTATCAACCGGATTAGTAAACAAGGTTGTTTTTTCGGTTTCGCTCTCACCGTATGTATTTCGCTGTGCGTAAGAAACATCGGCAACATTACTGTTTCCCTTCACACCCAGTACTGTAAATGTAACGGCAACCATAATGATTACCATACCTAAAGCCATAAATCTTTTTTTCATAAGTCCATTCCTTAGTTCAAATTTATATAATTATACCATATAACCACACAAAATTGCAACACATAAATACATCCAATACAAATAACTCATATAAAAACGCACCTGCCAAACATAGTTTTGTTTAACAGATGCGTTTCTTCTATTTTTATTATTTTCTTTTTTTACTTGTGATAGGTGTCATCGGCGGAACACCCGTATTTTTAAATTCAACATAAGCCTCGTGAACCTTCTTGGCACCGATTGTTGCGCTGACAGCAATAATCAATGCTACAATACCGCTGGGAGTACCTGTTGTTGCCATACCAACCACTGTACCTACACCGCCCCATATTGCACAGATAAGGGGGAATATCCAATTTCTCTTTTTCACCATCAGACCGCCAACAACCGCATAAATGATGATATCAAGCACACCGATAACATTACCGAAAACAACAAGAACCAATGAAAGTGCTGCTGTAACAAATGCTATAATCATTGATGCCTTGTAATTACTTTTCACATCCTTGTCAGCATAACGCTCAAAAAACTCTTCTTCGGTAATATCAGTACTGACAGGTGCTGCAAAGGGTGTCTGAACAGGTGCACCCATAGGCGGAATATACTGCTGAGGTGCCTGCTGTAAAGGTGCCTGATACACAGGCGGTTGAACAGGGGACTGAGCTTCAACAGGTGTCTGATAAACCGGAGCACCATAAACAGGTGCAACAGGTTCTGCGGGTGCAACGGGCATCTCCGGTGCCTGAGGTTCAACAGCGTTGTTGTCAAACATATACTGTGTTTTTTCATCTGCTACAGGAGCAATCTCGTTGGAGGTGCCACATACTGTACAGAATTTTGCACCCTCCGGTAATTCCGCTCCGCAATTCTTACAAATCATAAAAATACCTCTTTCCTGACTATTTCGCTATTAATTATACCATAGTTTTCGTCCGCAACAACTACTTTTTGTGCCAACAAAAGTCCTAATATGCACAATGGTATACCTTTCCACCGTGAAAATCTATATTTTTATATTCCATAAGCTCACTTACCGTCACAAGGCAGTAGCCTCTGTTCACAAGCCAGGGAACAATTGTCTCCGTAGCACTTGCAGTTGATGAATACAGGTCGTGCATCAGCACAATCGAGCCGTTACGTACATTATTTTTAATTTTTGATACAACGGATGAAGCGTTGCGACTGCTCCAGTCAAGGGTATCAACATCCCATCCGACAAAGGGATAGTTGACTGTATTAAGCACACGTGAATTCACCTCTCCGCCGGGTGCTCTCACAATATTGGGATATTTACCTGTAACATTATAAACCGCTGTATTGGTACTGTTTATCTGGTTTACGATAGTATCGTAGCCTGCCGATGTCAATATAGTATGACTGTATGTATGGTTTGCAATTTCACAACCCATATCGTGGGCACGCTTTACCGAAGAACGGTAGCTGTTCACTCTGTTACCCACCACGAAGAAGGTTGCCTTTGCATCATATTTTTCAAGGGTGTTGAGAATTCTGTCGGTAACCGGTGAATATGGGCCGTCGTCATAGGTAAGAGCAACCATAGGTACAGACGGGTCAAACCCCTTTATTGATGCGGTATTTGATATGAGGTTTGTACCGGTAACTCTTACTCTGTAATAATTGAGAACCCCCTTTGAATAACCTTTATCAACCAGCTTGAGAGTATTAAGACTGCCGATTGCCGAAATCTGCTTCCATCCGCCACTTACT
Source organism: Acutalibacteraceae bacterium (assembly GCA_045532945.1). Taxonomy (GTDB): domain Bacteria; phylum Bacillota; class Clostridia; order Oscillospirales; family Acutalibacteraceae; genus DTU089. The sequence goes on along the minus strand of JAZSGZ010000013.1, from coordinate 154,793 downwards.
CTGCGGTCAAGAGCATAACCCATTCCTACAGGCGGTTTCGTCCAGCTTACAGTTACACCGCCCGAGCCGTACGAAAGACTGACTCTCGGTGCTTTATAGAATGTAGTTTTCACACCTGTCAGATTATAGCTTCCCTGCAGACTTCCTCTTATCTGTCGGATGGTGTATATATATGCTTTCCCCTGAGATACATTCTTATCGACAAAATAATTATTGCCACTCTGCTTTGTAGTTTTAATGAGCTTCCAATTTGTTTCGCCGGGTGCCTTGCGATATACCCTGTACCCTGTCGCAGACGAAATCTTCGTCCAGCTGAGCATTACTCCGTCAGGGGCACATCCAAGCTTCAACTTAGGGGATTTCAGTACAATTGAATATGCTCCCTTGCTGTCACAGGTGCTGTAATTACCCAACCTGCTTACTGCCCTTACCGTATAGGCAAAGTAAACTCCGTTTGCCACTCTGCTGTCCTGCAGATATGTATTGGTACCCTTGTAAACAAGCTTCCACGATGTATTTACAGTATCACGTCTGTACACCATATAGTAAGAAGCACCCGTAACCCTTGACCAGCTGAAATACAAACCGTCTTTCGCATTCACCGGTTGATTTATCTTGGGCTTTGAAACATAAATTCCTGTTTTGCCGAAGCTGTCATATCCGCTTATAGAGCCGTTTTTCACAGCTTGTACCGTGTAAGTACATGTATCTCCGCTTTTGACATTACGGTCGAAGATATAAGATGCTTTTCCGCTTGTCTTTGTAACAAGCTTCCAGCTGCCGTCAGTTGATTTTTTATAAACACGGTAGCTGTCTGCATCTGCAGGACCCTTCCATTTAAAGCAAGCATAGCCGTCACCGTTTGAAACGCTTACAAGGACAGGTGCATTAACAAAAACGCCCGACTTTTTAAATGACGGATAACTCACATATTTATCGGAGCAGGCTTCCACACTGTACGTATGGCCCTTACCGTGAGTTACACCTGCATCGGTATAACTGCGGATATTTCCGTCAACCGTAACAAATGGTGACTTACAGCCATCCTTATAAATCCTGTATTCTGCAGCACCTTTAACCTTTTTCCAACCGATAACAATCCCCTGAGTATCGTTAAAGGTACATGTAATTTCCGGTACACCGAGGCGCATAATCTCCGCTGTCTGACTTTCAGAATCAGCTTCACCCGAGACCGCAGTAACCGAGTATTTGTAAATCTCTCCACTGCTGACGTTTTTATCGTTAAATTCATTAACCTCCCCTGTCACTTCACCAATCATAACAGGCTCAGCCTCGCCCTGTGCTCTGTATATTCTGAATGAGTCTGCCTGAGAATCGCAATCCCATACAACCTGAATTCCGTCAGCAGAGTTGGATAACGCAACATCCACAGACAAGGTATTACTCTCTCCGACAGCAAAGCAGGTCAGAGTCATAACTGCCAACAAAACGACAGTACCTATCAGACGTATAATATATTTTTCTGTTTTTGACATAAAAACACCCCTTTCACTCTCTGAAATCATTATAGCAGATAGTGTATCAAATTAACAAGGGAAAAGTATTTACTGTTATTTTAAACTAAATAACGCTCTCACATTTGTGCATTTTTAACATTCATTTTTCTTGCTTATGATTTTGGTTTGCTATATAATGTAATGAGTAAATTAATATGCGGAAAGGCGGCGTATTTATTTGAATATTATTGTTGTCGGAATAGGTAAGGTGGGCTACACGGTTGCAGAACAGCTTACTCAGGAAAACCACGATATAACAATAATTGACACTGATGAAAGTGTTATCAACGATACCCTGCAGGATATCGACGTAATCGGTGTTATAGGTAATGGCGCCACATCCAAAACTCTTAAGGATGCGGGGGTTGAGGATAGTGATATGGTTATTGCCCTGACAGGCAGTGACGAAATCAATATTTTGTGCTGTCTTATTGCCAAAAAGCTTGGAGCAAGCCATACAATTGCCCGTGTGAGAAACCCTCAATACAGCGGCGATCTCCACATTATCAAGGACAGTCTCGGTCTTACAATGGCGGTTAATCCCGAGCGTGAGGCGGCGGCAGAATTTCTGAGAACACTTGAGTTTCCCGTAGCACGGAATGTAAGTATTTTCGGACAGGGCAAGGTTGATATTCTCAGCTTTGTTGTCAACAAGACCTGTAATCTGATAGACAAGCCCCTCAAGGACTCTTTTGCAAAGATCAAAACACCTGCCCTCGCCTGTGCTGTCGAGCGAGGAAACGACGTTTTTATTCCCGACGGTAACTTTGTAATCCGCGAAAATGATACAATAGCCGTACTCACATCAACTAAAACCGCATCAGAATTTTTTAAAAAAATAGGTTTTAAGGCAAACGATATCAAAAACATTATGATTATCGGCGGCGGTAAAATTGCCGTTTATCTGGCAAAGCTTCTGAACCACATAAACGTTAATACTACAATCGTTGAAAAAGATCTCGACATTGCAAAGAATCTCAGCAGTATGCTTGATAATATCAATATTGTCCACGGTGACGGAACAAATCGTTCTTTGTTACTGGAGGAAGGAATCAAGGATGCAGATGCTTTCTGTTGCCTCACAGGTATCGACGAAGAAAACATTGTTCTTTCTTTGTTCGCAAAAAGCGTTAACCCCAAAGTAAAAACAATTGCCAAGGTAAATCACACCCTTTTCCGCGAGGTTTTAAAGACACTTGATATAGACAGCGTCATTTACCCTAAATTTATTACGGCAAACATCATTCTCAAGCAGGTGCGTGCAATGGGTTCAGGTGACCACGGCGACAATGTAAAAACACTCACACGAATTATAAACAATAAGGTAGAAGCTATCGAATTTTCAGTTGCCGAGGACAGCAAGCTAATTAACAAGCCCATTCAGGAGCTTAATCTACGCAAAAACATCCTTTTGGGCTCGATCACTCGTGGCGATAAGGTTATAATACCCAACGGCTCTGACATACTCTGCCCTGAGGACAGAGTTGTTATAATAACGGCAACCGAACGACTTTCGAATCTCGACGACATTATACAATAACAATTTGGGAATAAGGGATATAAAATGAACAAAAGAATGACAGCCTATGTACTGGGTATGCTGCTGTTTTGTGAGGCAGGCTTACTGCTGTTACCGCTTGCGGTAGCCTTCATATACGGCGACAGTACAATCTCTGATTTTTTAATGACAATAGGCATACTCTTGCTTGTAGGCGGTGCCCTCACGTTATTCAAGCCAAAGGATAAAACAATATACGCCCGTGACGGACTCGTTATTGTTGCGCTTGGTTGGATAGCTCTCAGTCTTTTCGGTGCACTCCCCTTCTACTTCAGCGGTGAAATCCCCGGTTATATAGATGCAGTTTTCGAGACAGTTTCAGGCTTCACCACAACAGGCTCAAGTATACTGACGGATGTTGAGGTAATGTCAAAATCATTGCTTTTCTGGCGTAGCTTTACACATTGGATCGGCGGTATGGGTGTTCTCGTATTTGTTATGGCTGTGCTTCCCCTTTCAGGTGGTGGCGGTGACCTTCATCTTATGAAGGCAGAAAGCCCCGGTCCGAGCGTCGGCAAGCTTGTACCCAAATCCAACAAAACCGCACGAATACTGTATCTGATATACTTTGTACTCACCATTACTCTTATTATCCTGTTGCTCTTTGGCGGAATGTCTTTATTTGATAGTGTAACGATCGCTTTCGGCACCGCAGGTACAGGTGGCTTTGGTGTGCTTAATACAAGCATTGCGAGCTATAACACCTACTGTCAGGTTGTAATAACCATATTTATGACTCTGTTCGGTATCAACTTCAATTTCTATTTTCTTTTGCTGTTCAAGCGATTCAAGGAAGCGTTGCGAAGCAGCGAAGTATGGACATATTTAGGTATTATGGCAGTAGCTATTGCCGTAATTACCGTAAATATACACTCGCAGTTTGAAACAACAGGCAAAGCACTCCAGACTGCTGCATTCCAGGTGAGCTCGGTTATGACGACCACAGGCTTTTCCACCGCAGACTTCAACCAATGGCCTGAGCTGAGCCGTATGGTTATGCTTATGGTAATGTGTATCGGTGCCTGTGCAGGAAGCACGGGTGGTGGCTTCAAGGTCTCCCGTGTCATAATCCTCTTCAAAAATGCTCTAAAGGAATTACGCAGTATTTCACATCCGCGTTCAATTAAAGTGATAAAATTCGACGGCAGAGTAATTCCCGACGAAACAATGCGAGGTACTCTTGCATTCCTCACACTTTACGTTACATCATTCTGCGTTTCGGTGCTTATCGTTTCCGCTGACAAGACTGATATGGTTTCGAACATCACGGGCGTTATAGCCACACTCAACAACATCGGTCCCGGCTTCGGTATCTGCGGTGCAACAGGAAACTTCAGTTCATTCAGCGATTTATCAAAACTTGTTTTTATTGCGGATATGCTTCTGGGAAGACTTGAGTTATTCCCCTTAATCTGCTTATTTATACCACCGCGCAACAGAGCTAAGCTCACATTATTCGGAAAGGAATTACGTAAAAAATGAGAGAAATCAAAACCATCAATTCAGGCTGGCTTTTTTCGAACACGGAAAAAACTGCCCCCTCTGTTTTACCTACAGATTGGCAGGCACTTGATCTTCCCCACACCTGGAACGGCACAGACGGTCAGGACGGTGGCAATGACTACCTCCGTCAGGCTTGCTTCTATGCAAAAGAAATTTCAAAATCAGAGCTTACAGGTGAAGTAAATTATATTGAATTTGATGCAGTAAACTCCTCCGCGGAGGTTTTATGGAACGGTGCTTCACTTACCACACACCATGGCGGTTATTCACGCTTCCGTGTGAAAATCCCGCAGGACAGCATCAGGGACAGCAACCTTCTTGTTGTTTGTGCAGACAATTCCCCTAACGAGACAGTTTATCCTCAGGTCGCAGACTTTACCTTCTACGGTGGTATTTACCGCAGTGTAAAGCTTATTTGTGTAAATAAAACACACTTTGACCTTGATTACCTCGGTGCACCCGGTGTTATGGTTACACCCATAGTAAAAAGCAAAAATGCAGATGTTACGGTTGAAAGCTTTGTTACAAACCCCGATAGTGCAACAGTAAACTACAAAATTCTTGACGGTGACACGGTTGTCTGCGAAGCACAGGCAGATGCCGGTAGCACAAAGGTAACAATGACAATTGAAAGTGCTCACCTCTGGCACGGCAGAAAGGACCCCTTCCTGTACACATTGGAGGCAACCCTTACAGTAAACGGTGAGGCGGTTGATTCTCTTTCAACAAGATTCGGTTGCCGTTCCTTCAGCGTTGACCCCGAAAAGGGCTTTATCCTTAACGGTGAAGAATATCCTCTCAGAGGTGTATCACGTCATCAGGACTGCCCCACAAAGGGTAACGCACTTTCACTTGAAGACCACAAGCGTGATATGGATTTGATTATGGAAGTGGGCGCAACAACAATCCGCCTTGCACATTATCAGCACGCACAGGAGTTCTATGACCTCTGTGATGAAAACGGTCTTGTTATATGGGCAGAAATCCCCTACATTTCACGCCATATGGAGGGCGGTTATGACAACACAATCAGCCAGATGAAGGAGCTCGTGGCACAAAACTACAACCACGCATCAATTTGCTTCTGGGGCTTATCAAATGAAATCACCATTGCAGGTGCAGATGACCCCCACCTTATTAAAAACCACAAGGACCTTAACAAGCTTGTTCACGATATGGACAGCACTCGTCTCACAACCATTGCAACGGTTACTATGTGCTCAATGGATAATGAGTACGTTCATATCAGCGATGTACTTTCATACAACCACTATTTCGGCTGGTACGGTGGTACAACCGATATGCACGGCAAGTGGTTTGACGACTTCCACAAAAAATATCCCAAGAAGGCAATCGGCTTGAGTGAATACGGTTGCGAAGCTCTCAACTGGCACACATCCGAGCCTACTCAGGGTGACTACACCGAGGAATACCAGAGCTATTACCACGAGGAGCTTATCAAACAGATTGCAGAGAGACCCTACATCTGGGCAACTCACGTGTGGAATATGTTTGACTTTGCCGCTGATGCCCGTGCAGAGGGTGGCGAAAACGGTATGAATCACAAGGGTCTTGTGACCTTTGACCGTCAGTACAAAAAGGACTCCTTCTATGCTTACAAGGCATGGCTTAATCCCGAGCCTATGGTGCACATCTGCTCAAAGAGATATGTTGACAGAGTTGAGGACGTTACAAAGGTTACTGTTTACTCCAACTGCAACGAAGTCGAGCTCTTTGCAAACGGTGTGAGCGTTGGTAAGCAGACAAAGGGTAGATTCCCCTTCTTCTACTTTGAGGTTAAGAACGAGGGCGAAACCACTCTTGAAGCTAAAGCAGGTGACCTTACAGATACCGCAACAATCCGCAAGGTTGATACCCTCAACGAGGATTATATAATGAAGGAGGAAAACCAGGTTATCAACTGGTTTGAAATCACTACTCCTGTCGGCTACTACTCAATCAACGATACAATCGGTGACATTATGAGCTCTTTCAAGGGCAAAATTGCTCTTGTTAAATTACTGATGCTCATCAAAAACGTAATGTCACAGGGTACAAAGGACGGCAAGGCAGAGGTTATGGGCTTCAGCTTCGGAAAAATCAACAAGAGTATGATTCAGTCCCTTTACGGTATGGTTAAGGGCTTCACCATCAAGCGTGCATTTATGATGATGGGTAACAAGTTTACCAAGGAGCAGATTCTTGAAGTAAACGCTAACCTTAACAAAATCAAGAAAAAAGCAAACAAAAAATAATTCGGACGTGATATTTTGGCACAGACACTTGCAACCATAATGGCAATTTTTGCCGTAATCGGTGCATTGGATAAAATAACAGGCAACCACCTGAAATTAGGCGATGAATTTGAAAAGGGACTCCATACACTCGGTCCCCTTTCACTTTCAATGCTTGGTATGATGACAATTGCCCCGGTACTTGCAGACCTGTTACTGCCGTTGATTACCCCTGTGGCAGGGCTATGTGGCTTTGACCCCTCTGCGGTGGCAGGAATCCTCATTGCAAACGATATGGGCGGAGCCACACTTGCTGACTCCGTGGCAACCGACCCCGTATTAGGCGCATTCCACGGTTTATGCGTTGCGTCTATGCTTGGTGCAACGGTTTCCTTCACAATCCCCGTTGCCCTGCAATCTGCAAAAAAAGAAAACCACGATGACGTGCTTTTAGGACTTCTGTGCGGTATAAGCACAATCCCCGTAGGCTGTTTTATTTCGGGTCTTGTAATGGGTATTTCCCCTATTAAGGTAACACTCAACCTGTTACCTGCAATACTGATTTCCTTAATCATTGTTATCGGACTTTTAAAGCTTCCCAAGGCAACAATCAAGGTTTTCTCTGTATTCGGCAAAATCATATCAACACTTATTACCTGCGGTCTTGCACTTGGTATATTCCAGACCTTAACAGGTAAGGTGATTTTAGAAAATACCGCCCCACTTATGGAAAGTGCGGCGACGGTTTTCACAATCTGCATAACACTTGCAGGTACATTCCCGCTCATTGCCATAATATCAAAGATATTAAAAAAGCCCCTTTCTGCCTTAGGCAAAAAGCTGGAGCTTGATGATACATCCGTTATCGGACTTATTGCAACACTTGCAAACAGTATTGCCACAATGGAAAGCGCAGATAAAATGAACCGCAAGGGCAGAGTTCTGAACCTTGCCTTTGCAGTAAGTGCCGCTTTCGTATTTGGTGACCACCTCGCATTCACCCTCTCCTACAACGGTGAGTACATACTACCGGTTATTATCGGCAAGCTTGTTGCAGGTGCTACCGCACTTGTAGTTGCAAGTTTACTTGTGAAGAAGATAAAAAAGTAATATAACAAACTGATTGAAACAATAAAGCGAATATAAAACAATAAATGGTTGACGGTTCTACCTCTCTGTTTGAGAGAGGGGGACCGTCTTTCAATAATTCTATGTGTAAACCAAATTATAAGCGAGACAAAAACTATATGTTATGATGATGTCTGTCGGATGGTGGAGAGTTGCCAACACGCAGTGTTTTGAATCGTAAGATTCAATTGTAATAAACTGGTTGTATAATATAAAGCAACACCATTGTTGTTCACAAAGACCTTCATCACCACATTAAATTACTGACATTTTAAACTCTCCACCACCCAACAAGCATTATTTTAATACGCAAGTAACCACCCGCTTAAGAATCAATATTAAACAACAACTTAATAAAAAGGTGGTCCCCCTCTCTCAAACAGAGAGGCAGACCACACATCAACTTTTTTGTTCTATTTTAACTTTAGTATTCAATGACTTTTTCTGGTTGAACGCATAAATGCGTTCACTACGATGGGTTTATTGTTTGCGACAGTATTACAATAGCAACGCAGTTCCGAAATTTTAAATTTAAAATTTATAATTTAAAATTAAAATCGGCGTAGCCCCGAAATTTGCCAATTGCAATTTTCAATTTGCAATTATTTCTTTCAATGCCTCAACTGCTTCTTCATTTGTGAAATCGCCGGGGGTATTGTGGAAGTTTTTCACGTCACCCCAACGTGAGCACCATTCATCGAGTTGCTCGTCGGTGGCATTTATTTTCATATTAGAAAGGGCTTTTATTGTTTCAATAACCTTAACCTCGTTTCCCCTGTAAGGCGGAGGAATTCAAGAAAACGTTCTGTGCTGTGTCTTTTGGCTTTCATAAGTAAGTGTGGCATAAGTTCCGAAGCTTCGCCATTTAAGGCTGGTTCGGATACGCTTTATCCACTCTAAGCATTAAAAAACCAGACGTGGCGCCATGATATAACCTTGCCCTTTTTTCGGAAATAAATAATTTCTGCAAACATCCACCCTGATGTAAGAATTAATAAAACAATTAGTATTTTAATCATTCCATCCGAATTACTTGTGTGTACGTTCAGGTATTCGTCATACGATAAAATACAGTCATCACCAAAGGAAAAAGCATACAATGAACGGGTGTCCTTAGATTCGCATATACTAACCGTAACTATATCGCCCGCTTTCAGTTTATATAGCACTCGCGTATCAATATTATCATAAACGATATTATCTATTTCCAATGGTGTATCATACTCTTCAACATAAATATTGTAGTATTTAGTTACTCTTCCTTTGGAGCTTTCTTCTTTTTTATACTCATATCTTATAAACGTGCAATCTTCATAAACAAGAGCATCCTTTGAAGGGTAATCTATTGTTGAAAAACAATACACCGCAACAGAAAAGAATATTATGAAAATGGAAATTACTGCACAATGCTTTTTGAGAATATTCTTTTCTTTATTGCGTTGCCTTTTTCTTTCCTTTAGCATTTTCTTTGTCAACAATAATCACCCCTTATAATTTTAATAACTCTTTTGTAAAATCACGAATAAATCATATCCACGGTAAGCGTTTACTTTTCTTTTTATAATTCACCATACAGTAAATGCCTCTGGCAAGGCATAACGGACCTATTGCCATAGAAGAATAAAACTGTATTTCATTGGCGCGCATGTGCTCTGAAACGTAAACATCATAGCTCAATATCCGAACGTCACCGTGCGATATCGAATACAGATACAGGTCACCACCTTTATTAAAGATGCTGACAGTTATCTTATCCATCATATTTATCTCTGACAAAGCCTTTTCATCGGTTTCTTTGAAAACCTTACCATCTATTTTTAAAGGCTTGTCATATTCGTTTACGTAGATATAATAATAGTTTTCACTGCTGATACGTCCTGTACGTTCTATCTCGTGGTCATACCATTTGAATGTACATTCCTCATAAACAAGCTCACTTTCAGGAAGGAAATCTGCAGTTACACATTGAAAAAAATTATAAAAAAACACAACAGAAGTCACTAAACACATTGCAATTTCTAATATAAGTATTACTTTGTTTTTTCCCAAAGATATTCTCCCTTCCTGAATTATTTAATACAATTTACTTAATCTAAAACAAGCTCTATCTGACAAGAGACAAATCTTTAATGGAACTACCCACCAAACAAGCGTAGCTTGTGATCCCTCTCCTCTTTTCCCAAACGAAAAAGGGATGTAAGGCTTCGCATATCTTTTAGTTTATCGCAATTCTTTCAATGCTTCAACCGCTTCTTCATTTGTGAAGTCGCCGGGGGTATTGTGGAAGTTTTTCACGTCACCCCAACGTGAGCACCATTCATCGAGTTGCTCGTCGGTGGCATTTATTTTCACATCAGAAAGGGCTTTTATTGTTTCAATAACCTTAACCTCGTTTTCCCCTGTAAGGCGGAGGAATTCAAGAAAACGCTCTGTGCTGTGTCTTTTGGCTTTCATAAGTAAGTGTGGCATAAGTGCTGCACAAGCCTTGCCGTGGGGCACACCGAATTCCTCTGTGAGAATGTAGCCTACGGTGTGAGGGAATGCGGCACCGCACACATTAAGCTCGAGTCCCGCATAAAGTGAGCCTAGGAATAATTCATCACGCACTTCCTTTGAGGGAAGTGTTTTTTCATTAAATAAGGCTTTTAAGCCTTTATATATCATAGGAATAGCAAGTCTTGCATAAACTTCAGGGTACACCGTACACTTGGGAGAAAAGAAACCCTCAACAGCGTGGGCAAAGGCATCAAGAGCCGTTGAAACTGTTGTGTTATAAGGCATTGAATATGTATATTTAGCATCTGCAAATACAAGTGCGGCATAGCAGTCAGCACCACCAATACTCTTCTTTTGCATATTCTTGTCATTAGTAAGCACAGAAACACCCGTAACCTCACTACCTGTACCTGCGGTTGTGCCGACAAGGACAACAGGCAAGGCCTTTGCAGGGTTCTGTCTGTTGTACAGACCGTCAATGTCGAACTCCGGATTTGCCGCACATATTGCTACCGCCTTTGAAGCATCAAGGGCAGAGCCGCCACCGATACCCATTATGAAATCCGCACCCATCTCCCTTGCACATTTACCACCCTCAATAACAGAGGAAACAAGGGGATTTTCACCGATATTGTCGTAAATGCCGAATTCAATTTCCTGCATTGAAAGTGCCGTAACAGCGTCGTCAAGGGCACCGCTCTTTTTTGCTCCGCTTTTACCTGTAACAATAAGGCACTTCTTACCAAACTGGTGAAGTAAATTACTGTTATTTACAAGACAATCCTTACCGCTGATTACCTTAGAGTTAACAAAAAGGTTATTATACATAAAAAACCTCCAAATTTTTCTTTTATATACAATATTATATATCAAATTTATGTTGAAAAAGCAAGTATTGTGTTGTATAATATCGTTGGTTAAATTTACTCAAAAATCTACTGTTTTTGACATTTAATTAACGAACTTCAACAAAAATTTCACAGAAGGCAATGTATGAAAACGAAGGAAAGAAAGCTTTTAACAGTAACCGACATAATAATCATTATAATTCTTCCTGTTGTGGCAGCTCTGTTTATGCTTCAGTTTTTAAATACATCGGGTAAGACCGCGGTGATTACCGTTGACGGAAAGGAAGTCCGTCGCATAAATTTAGAGATTGCTTCACACGAAACCTTTACCCTTGATACAGAGCCACAGGTTACACTCAAGGTTGCTGACGGCACAATCAGCTTTGTAGATTCACTTTGTCCCTCAAAGACATGTCAGCATCGGGGCGAGTTGAAAAGAACAGGTGATATTGCAGCCTGTGTACCTGCAGGAGTTGTAGTTTCAATTACAGATGATGATACCGAAGCTGACATAGATGCGGTGGTGGGTTAATTATGAAAAACAACAAATCATCGCAGGCTGCACTTATGGGTATGATGTGTGCCCTCAGTATTGCAATTTCATTTGCAGAAAGCCTTATCCCGCAATTCATACCAATCGCAGGAGCAAAGCCGGGCTTTTCAAATATAGTAACAATGTTCGGTGCAACCACCTTGGGCGCGCCTTATGCTTTAGGTATAACATTGTTTAAAGCTTTTTTTGCGCTCATCACACGAGGAACAACCGCATTTTTTATGAGCCTTTGCGGTGGGCTTTTCAGCCTTGCGGTTCTATTATTACTATTAAAAACCAAACCAAACAGAATAGGTTATATCGGTATCGGTGTTCTGTGCGCCGTGTTCCATAACGCAGGTCAGTTCATTGTAGCCGTTATTATATTAGGTGAAGCAGTAATTCCCCTTGCTCCGCTACTCACCATTATGGGTGTGTTCTTCGGTATAATTACGGGAGCGGTTTTCGGAATTACGTCACCAAGATTACAAAAAACTATCACAGCGTTTGCAAAAAATGCTGAAAGGGGTAGATCAGAAAAATGTTAAAACACATTGCAGGTGTACTTTCACCTATCGCACGTGGTCGAGGCGGAGTTAAAGTACCCCACAACAAAAACACGGAGGATTGCAGAATCATCCGTATGCCTGCTCCCGACAAGGTTGTTTTACCTATGCAACAACACATCGGTGCACCCTGCTCACCTACCGTAAAGGTTGGTGACATTGTTAAGGTGGGTCAGGTTGTCGGTGATTGTGATAAGTTCATTTCCGCACCGATCCATGCTTCAATATCAGGTAAGGTTACCTCTATTGCAGACACCGTTCTGGCAAACGGACGTATGGCACCTGCCGTTACTATTGAATCCGACGGAGAAATGGCACTCTTCGAGGGTATCGAGCCACCCAAGGTTACTGATGCTGATTCATTCCGCAAGGCGGTACGTGATTCAGGTCTTGTCGGTCTTGGTGGTGCAGGCTTCCCGAGTCACGTTAAATTTGCTCTTTCACCTGACAAGCCTATTGACACAATCGTTGTCAACGCGGCAGAGTGTGAGCCCCACATTACGGTTGACTACCGTGAGTGCCTTGATAATACTCTTTACATTATCCGTAGCCTTATGATAATCAAGGAATACCTTAATATTCCTCATGCGGTTATTGCTGTTGAAGACAATAAGCCCAAGGCTATTGAAGCTTTACAGAAGGTTGCCGACGAGGTGGGTGACGGTTCCATAAAGGTTATGGCTCTCAAGTCTCGCTATCCTCAGGGTGCTGAGAAGATGATTGTTTACTCTGCAACAGGCAGAAAAATCCCTCTCGGCAAATTACCTGCAGATGTAGGCGTAATTGTAATGAATGTTACAAGTACTGCGTTTATCGGCAGATATCTTGAAACAGGTAAGCCCCTTGTAAGCCGTTCAATGACAGTTGACGGCTCTGCTATCATCAAGCCACAGAACGTACGTGTGCCAATCGGTACAAGTCTGCACGATGTTATTGACTTCTGCGGTGGCTTTACAACAAACCTTGACAAGGTTATTGCAGGCGGACCTATGATGGGTACTGCTCTCGTAACAACCGATGTACCTATCATCAAGAGCTATAATGCTATTCTTGCATTCCAGAAGGGTACGATTATTGACAAGCCCGACAACGATTGTATCCGTTGTGGCAGATGCAGTCAGGTTTGTCCTATGGGTCTTATGCCCACAAACATAATGCGTTCGGTTAAGGCACGTGATATTGATGGTCTCAAGGACAGTAACGTTATTGCCTGTATGCAATGCGGTACCTGTGCTTATGCCTGTCCTGCAGGCAGACCCCTTGTGCAGTACCTTGTTTTGGCAAAAGATATGATCAGAGAGGATGGTGCAAAAAATGGCTGATAATGCTTTAATACAGAAAATCAAACCTACCGTCACAGCATCACCTCACTTCAAATCACACGAGACATCAACAGGTATGATGCGCGACGTAATTATTGCACTTGTTCCTGCACTTATTGCATCAGTTGTAATATTCGGACCAAGGTCATTGCTCATTAACGCTGTCAGCATTATTTCGTGTATGTTGTTTGAATACTTAACACGTAAAATATTAAAGCGTAAAAACACGTTAGGTGATCTGAGTGCAGTTGTAACAGGCTTGTTACTTGCTTTCAACTTACCTTCGACCTTACCTGTCTGGATGGTACCTATCGGTGCTTTCGTTGCCATCGTTGTTGTTAAACAATTCTTCGGTGGTATCGGACAGAACTTTGTGAACCCTGCGCTTATGGGCAGAATCGTTCTTATGGTTTCCTTCCCCGGTCAGATGTCAACCTGGGTTGCACCCTTTGACTGGAGCAATAGGGTAGATGCAGTCACAACCGCAACTCCCCTATTTGAGCTGCAGAACGGTACAACACCATCTGCTGACCTTCTTGATATGCTTTTAGGTTTTCGTGGCGGTTGCCTTGGTGAGACCTGTACAATTGCCCTTTTACTTGGCGGTGCTTATCTTTTAATCCGCAAGGTTATTTCACCCTCCATTCCCCTTTCATTTATCGGTACAGTTGCCGTGTTTATGCTGATAGCAGGCGGTTTTGACCTCAACTACCTTGCATACAACCTTATGGGTGGCGGTCTTCTTATCGGCGCTATCTTTATGGCTACTGACTATGCAACCTGCCCCCTTACCTCAAAGGGCAAAATCATTTACGGTATCGGTTGCGGTCTTGTTGCTTGTGTAATCCGTCAATTCGGCAGCTATAACGAAGGTGTTTCATTCGGTATTATTCTTATGAACCTTCTTGTACCTCACATTGACAACCTTACAAAGCTTAAACCCTTTGGCTTTATTAAAGAAAAAAAGCAAAAGGAGGCTAAGGCAGAATGAAAAAGAACAATTTTTTCAAGGAAATTGCATTACCGGCAATAATGCTCTTTATAATTGCTCTTATTTGCACAGCACTCCTTGCAGGAACAAATATGCTGACAAAGGACAGAATTGCTGACCTTGCAGTACAGGCTTCTACGGAAGCTAAGGTGGCGGTTATGAGCGATGCCACATCATTCTCCGACGAAAAGACAGTAAATGTTGACGGCGAGGATATTATTTACTTTGACGCCCTTGATGAAGGCGGTGCTGTAATCGGCTACGTTTTCAGCACAACCACAAAAAGCTACGGCGGTGACATAACATGTATGGTTGGTGTTTCTGCCAAAACAAATAAAATCACAGGTGTAGAGCTTACATCAATCAACGACACTCCCGGTCTTGGTATGAAAGCCAAGGGTGAGGATTTCCTCGGTCAGTATGTTGAACGTGGTGCCGATATCGGTGTCAACAAAAACGAAAGCACCGACACGGAAATCAAGGCAATTTCCGGTGCAACAATCACATCAAAGGCTGTTACAACAGCAGTTAATCAGGCATTCAGAGCCTACGAAACAGTAAAGGCAGGTGGTAACAATGGCTAAAGAGAAATGCTCACTCAAAAAAGAATTTACCAAGGGTCTTCTTAAGGAAAACCCGGTATTAAGACTCGTCCTCGGCACTTGCCCTACTCTTGCAACGTCAACCTCAATGGTTAATGCTATCGGTATGGGTATCGCTGCTACAATTGTTCTCGTTTGTTCAAATATTGTTATCTCTGCTTTGAGAAAGGTTATCCCTGACAAGGTTCGTATTCCTGCTTATGTTGTTATTATCGCATCATTCGTTACATTGGTGCAGATGCTCGTAAAAGCCTTTGTCCCTGCACTTGATGCCGCACTTGGCGTTTTTCTTCCTCTTATAGTTGTTAACTGTATCATTCTTGGCAGAGCAGAAGCTTTTGCTAACAAGAATCCCGTTATTGCATCTGCAGTTGACGGCTTAGGTATGGGAATCGGCTTCACAGCCGCACTGTTCTGTATGGCTACCGTAAGAGAATTCCTCGGTAACGGCTCACTCTTTGTTGATGCACAGAATCTGTTATCAGTATTCGGTGACAATGTTCTCGGTGGCTTTAACGGCATTACGATTCTCAACACACCTATGACATTGTTTATCCTTCCTGCAGGCGGTTTCTTCGTTTTCGGTGTTCTTATTGCTCTCTCAAATGCAATAGGAGAAAAGAAAAAACTGCCCAAGGCAGAGCTCCACGGATGCGAGAGCTGTCCTCTGGCGGCTACTTGCTCAAAGGTAGTATCACGAGAGGAGGATAAAAAGATATGACAGCAGCACAAATCTTTTCGGTAATTCTTACCGCCATCCTCACGGAGAACTTCGTTCTTTGTAAATTCCTGGGTATATGCCCGTTCCTGGGTGTTTCAAAAAAGGTTGATACAGCTCTTGGTATGAGTGTTGCGGTTATCTTCGTTATGCTTATTTCAACTGCAGTTACCTATCCTATCAACACCCTTCTTGTAAAAAATGATTTAGAATATTTACAGACTATTGTATTTATTTTAATTATTGCCGCACTTGTTCAGCTTGTTGAGATTGTTCTCAAAAAGTATATCAAGTCACTTTACAACGCTTTGGGTATTTACTTGCCCCTTATCACAACAAACTGTGCAGTTCTCGGTGTTGTTCTTTTGAACCTTGACAACGGCTATTCCTTCGGTATGTCAATGGTGAACTCCCTCGGTGCAGGTATCGGCTTTATGGTGGCAATGCTTATCTTTGCCGGTGTTCGCTCAAGGCTTGAAACTGCCGACATTCCCGAGTGCCTTAAGGGTCTGCCCTCAACACTCATTGCCGCTTCACTTACATCTGTATCCTTCCTCGGCTTCTCAGGTGTTGTTGACGGTATATTCGGTTAAGGGGGTAAATGTTTATGAATGCAATTTTATTACCCGTTATTCTTGTTGCAGGTATCGGTCTTTTGCTTGGCTTAGGTCTTGCCATTGCTTCAAAGATTATGGCTGTGCCCGTTGATGAAAAGGCTGAAGCAATAACAGAGTGCCTTCCCGGTGCCAACTGCGGTGCCTGCGGTTTCTCAGGCTGTGCAGGTTATGCCGCCGCACTTTCAAGCGGTAAGGTAACCGAAACAAATCTCTGTGCCCCCGGTGGCAATGCCGCCGCCACTCAGATTGCAGAAATCCTCGGCACAGCACCTGCCTCTGTTTTGCCTACAGTTGCGGTTGTGCACTGTATGGGTAACTCAACAAACTCAGAGGATAAGATGAATTATCAGGGCGTCAGCAGCTGCCGTATGGCTTCACAGCTTTTTGGCGGTGCAAAGGAATGCACCTACGGCTGTCTCGGTCTCGGCGATTGTGTTGATGCTTGTGACTTTGATGCAATTCACATCTGTGACGGTGTTGCCCGTATTTCAACAATCGCTTGCCACAGCTGTAAAAAGTGTGTCAAAGCTTGTCCTAAGGGACTTATCAAAATGGTTCCCCTTAACGTTACACAGGCAGCCGTTCTTTGCAACAACAAGGAAAAGGGTGCCGTGGCACGAAAGCACTGCAAAGCCGCTTGTATCGGCTGTATGAAGTGTATGAAAACCTGTGAGCACGGGGCAATCAAGGTAGAAAACTTCCTTGCAACCGTTGACCCCGAAAAGTGTATCGGTTGCGGTAAATGTCACGAGGTATGTCCCGTTGGATGTATTGATTTAATTACTCCGAAGAGTGAATAAAACTAATAATAAAGAGGCTGAAAAACGATTGCGTTTTTCAGCCTCTTTTTAGTTGTTTCAGATTAACTTTTTATTAAGCTTCTTTTCAATAGCAGGAACAACCTTGGGGAAAATGAGCTTCTTGAAAAGAACATATGTAATAAGACCTGCAACAAGACCAACTATTGCACCTGCAATAACGTCTGTGGGGTAATGAACGTGAACATAAATTCTTGAGAAGCCGATAAGAAGTGAAATAATAAACGCAGGAATACCCACTGCAAGCTCTTTTTTACGGCAACCTAAAAGGAGTGCAAAAGCTGCGCCGATCGAGGTTGATGTGTGACCTGAAGGGAATGACCAACTACTGCTCTGCTTGATAAGACCGGGCCATACGTATTCATAGCCTGCATTTGCCCAAACCTCAGGGTCAAGGTTATAGGGACGGGGTCTCTGAATAAACTCTTTAAGACAAACATTGTTAATGAGTGATGAAATTGCAAGACCTGCAAAAAGAAGCACACCAAGCTTTCTTGTCTTGCGGGGAATGAGAAGACAAATTCCCAAAACACACCAGATAATACCGGGAGTGTCACCAAGATGGGTTATGACTGTGAAGATAGTATTAAGAGCTGTATTCATAATACTGTCAACGAACTGATAGATAGCTACGTCAATATTAACTATAAACTCGCTTAAGAATATTGATTCCATAACTGCCTCCTATTTAATTGATTTGCAACTATTTTACTATTTTATGAGACGATTGTCAATATTATTGCGCTTACAATAAAAAACTCTCCCTCAGGTCCTAAAACCTGAGGGAGATTAAAGTCATTAAACTTTTTGTTGATTATTCGATGATGTCTGTAACAGCACCTGAACCAACTGTTCTACCACCTTCACGGATAGCAAAACGAAGACCCTTTTCGATAGCGATAGGAGTGATGAGCTCAACAGTCATCTCAACGTTATCGCCGGGCATGCACATCTCTGTTCCTTCGGGAAGGAAGATTGTGCCTGTAACGTCAGTTGTTCTGAAGAAGAACTGAGGTCTGTAGTTGTTGAAGAAAGGTGTATGACGGCCACCTTCATCTTTAGAAAGAACGTAAACCTGACCTTTGAACTTTGTGTGGGGCTTGATTGAGCCGGGTTTGCAAAGAACCTGACCACGCTCGATACCCTTACGGTCAACACCACGAAGGAGAGCACCGATGTTGTCACCAGCCTCAGCATAATCGAGGAGCTTGTGGAACATCTCAACACCTGTACAAACAGTCTTGCTGCTTTCTTCTTTAAGACCAACGATTTCAAGCTCGTCGCCAACTCTGAGCTGACCACGCTCTACTCTACCTGTTGCAACTGTACCACGACCTGTGATTGTGAATACGTCCTCAACGGGCATAAGGAAGGGAAGGTCTGCCATACGATCGGGAGTGGGGATGTAGCTGTCAACAGCCTCCATAAGCTCTACGATGGGAGCATATACGGGATCGTTGATGTCGTTTGAAGCTGAATCAAGAGCCTGGAAAGCAGAACCCTTGATGATGGGTGTATCGTCGCCGGGGAACTCGTAAGAATCAAGAGTCTCACGAACTTCCATCTCAACGCGCTCAAGAAGCTCGGGGTCGTCAACAAGGTCGCACTTGTTGAGGAATACTACGATGTAGGGTACGCCAACCTGACGAGCAAGGAGAAGGTGCTCCTTAGTCTGAGCCATAGGACCATCAGTAGCAGCGATAACGAGGATAGCGCCGTCCATCTGAGCAGCACCTGTGATCATGTTCTTGATGTAGTCAGCATGGCCGGGGCAGTCAACGTGAGCATAGTGACGGTTGTCTGTCTCGTACTCAACGTGAGCTGTGTTGATTGTAATACCACGCTCTCTCTCTTCAGGAGCCTTATCAATGTTTGCATAGTCTTCGAACTGTGCATAACCTCTGAGTGAGAGGGTCTTTGTGATAGCAGCTGTAAGAGTTGTCTTACCATGGTCAACGTGACCGATAGTACCAATGTTAACGTGGGGCTTATTTCTTTCGAATTTCTGTTTAGCCATTGGAAATTTCCTCCTAAAAATTTAATTAGTACGATGTTATCTTATCAAATAACTCGTTATAATTCAATAGTTTTTTAAAAAATCTTAGTAAAACCAAGGGTTTATTAAGATATTTTAATTATTTTGAACGCTCGTCCATAATCTTTTCAGCAATGTTTCTGGGAACAGCCTGATAGTTGTAGGGTTCCATTACATACTGACCACGGCCCTGTGTCTTGGAACGAAGGTCTGTTGCATAACCGAACATTTCTGAAAGCGGAACGTGTGCAATAATTTCAGCAGCACCATTTCTGTCTTCCTGACCCTGGGGAAGACCACGGCGGGAAGTAAGGTCACCGAGAACATCACCGATGTACTCTGTGGGTACTACTACTGTTACCTTCATGATGGGCTCCATAAGAACGGGTGAAGCCTTAGCCATAGCCTCTTTGAATGCCATAGAACCTGCAGTCTTGAAGGCAAGCTCTGATGAGTCAACATCGTGGTATGAACCGTCAAAAAGAGTAACCTTAACGTCAACAACGTTGTAACCTGCGAGAACACCGGAGAGCATTGCACCCTTGATACCGGCCTCAGCAGGACCGATGAATTCCTTAGGAATAGCACCGCCGACGATAGCGTTAACGAACTCGTAACCCTTACCCTCGTTGGGCTCGATACGAATCTTAACGTGACCGTACTGACCGTGACCACCTGACTGACGTGCAAACTTGGTATCTGCACTTGCTTCTGCAGTGATGGTTTCTCTGTAAGCAACCTGAGGCTTACCTACATTAGCTTCAACACTGAATTCACGAAGAAGTCTGTCAACGATGATTTCAAGGTGAAGCTCACTCATACCTGCAATGATTGTCTGACCTGTTTCTTCATCTGTGTAGCACTTGAATGTGGGATCCTCTTCTGCAAGCTTTGCAAGAGCGATACCCATCTTCTCCTGACCTGCTTTGGTCTTGGGCTCAATAGCAACACGGATAACGGGCTCGGGGAATTCCATAGATTCGAGAATAACGGGGTGATTCTTATCACAAAGAGTGTCACCTGTTGTTGTTCTCTTGATACCAACAGCAGCAGCGATATCACCTGCATAGCAGCAATCAATGTCCTTACGGTCATTAGCGTGCATCTGAAGGATACGACCGATACGCTCGTTGTCATCCTTAACTGAGTTGTAAACAGAAGTACCTGTTTCAACCTTACCTGAGTAAACTCTGAAGTAGCAGAGCTTACCAACGAAGGGGTCTGTAGCAATCTTGAATGCAAGAGCTGCGAAAGGCTCTGTATCAGAAGAATTACGAACCTCTTCTTCATCTGTTTCAGGGTTTACACCCTTGATAGCTTCAATGTCTGTGGGTGCGGGCATAAAGTCAACAACCGCATCAAGAAGCTTCTGAACACCTTTGTTCTTATATGAAGTACCGCAAACAATGGGAACCATATCGTTAGCGATTGTTGCTTTTCTGATGCAAGTTTTGATTTCTTCAACTGTGAGCTCTTCACCGTCAAAGTATTTCATCATAAGCTCGTCATCCTGCTCAGCAACGTGCTCGATAAGCTCTGCACGATACTTCTCAGCGAGTTCAACCATATCAGCGGGAATCTCTTCGATTCTGATGTCCTTACCCATATCGTCATAGTATACGACTGCGTTCATTTCAACAAGGTCGATGATTCCTTTGAATGTGGATTCTGAACCGATGGGGAGCTGAATCGGAACCGCGTTACATTTAAGACGGTCTTTAACCATATTGAGTACGTTATAGAAGTCTGCACCCATAATGTCCATCTTATTGATGTAAATCATACGCGGAACTCTGTACTTATCAGCCTGTCTCCAAACAGTCTCTGACTGGGGTTCAACACCACCCTTTGCACAGAGAACTGTAACAGAACCGTCAAGAACACGCAATGAACGCTCAACCTCAACTGTAAAGTCAACGTGGCCGGGAGTGTCAATGATGTTGATTCTGTGACCGTTCCAGAAACAGGTTGTAGCAGCAGAAGTAATTGTAATACCTCTTTCCTGCTCCTGCGCCATCCAGTCCATTGTAGCAGCACCGTCATGAGTTTCGCCCAATTTGTGGTTAACACCGGTATAGAAAAGGATACGCTCAGTTGTGGTAGTCTTACCTGCGTCAATGTGAGCCATGATACCGATATTTCTGGTCTGCTCTAAAGATACCTGTCTTGGCATAATATCCTCCGAATAATATATAGATTTTCAGACAATTACCATCTGAAATGTGCAAATGCTTTGTTTGCTTCTGCGTTCTTGTGCATGTCTTCTTTTTTCTTGAAGGCAGCACCCATTGAGTTAGTTGCATCAAGAATCTCGTTAGCAAGTCTTTCCTTAGCTGTACGCTCTGAACGAGCACGAGAATAAGTTGCAATCCAACGGAGACCGAGTGTTTCACGTCTTTCGGGACGAACATCGATCGGAACCTGGTAAGTAGCACCACCAACACGGCGAGCCTTTACCTCGAGAACGGGCATAACGTTCTCCATAGCAGCTTCAAAAACCTCAAGAGGTTCTTTACCAGTCTGCTCCTTGATGATATCGAATGCGTCGTACACAATTCTCTGTGCAACACCCTTCTTACCATCTAACATAACATTGTTAATAAGCCTTGTAACAAGCTTTGAGTTGTAAAGCGGATCCGGCAAAACATCACGTTTTGCAATCTGGCCTCTTCTTGGCACTTCGCTTCCCTCCTTCATATTAATGATATCATAGGTACTCGAGTGACTATCTTTCCCGTGGCGCCAATGGCTTTTACAACTCTATAATATATAAAGTTTAAAATACTTACCATTGGTTGAATTAAATTCAGCCTGCAAGAAGATTTGTCCTTGAATAATCTGTCAGCAGATTAAGATTATTTCTTACCTGCTTTGGGACGCTTTGCACCGTACTTAGAACGGCTCTGCATCCTGTTAGCAACACCCTGAGCATCGAGTGTACCTCTAACGATGTGGTAACGCACACCGGGGAGGTCCTTAACACGACCACCACGGATAAGCACTACGCTATGCTCCTGAAGATTGTGACCCACGCCGGGAATGTAAGCTGAAACTTCGATTCCGTTTGTGAGACGTACTCTGGCGAGCTTTCTGAGAGCTGAGTTAGGCTTCTTGGGTGTGTCAGTCTTAACAACTGTGCATACACCACGCTTCTGAGGAGAATTGTTGTTTGTTAAAACATTCTTCTTAGAGTTGAGACCCTTACCGAGAGCAGGAGCCTTTGACTTCTTTTCGAGTGATTGTCTTCCGCTGCGAACGAGCTGATTAAATGTTGGCAAGTATTTTCACCTCCGATAATTAGATAGGCAAATATGGGAAAATGGCATAATTCACCCATACGCACCGAGTAATAAGATACCACTTTATCCCCTTTTTGTCAACACTTCTAACAAACTTTTTTTGGTTTTTTTGTTGAAATCCACGATATTGTATTTGTATGAATATTCTTTACATATATGTAGAAATTATTACATATTTTGCTAATATTTATGCGAAAAACAAATTGCAATTGGCAAATGACAAATTAAGGAACGCTACGCATTAATTTAATTAAAAATTAGAAGTGAGGAATCAGGAATTTCGGAGTGATTATATTACTATCGCATAAGTTTAATTAAAAGAGAATAACAAAGTTGTTGTATTTTCTACCTCTCTGGTTTGAGAGCAAGGAACACGACCGCGCCCTGTGGGCGATGCAGGGAGTGTGAGTTGGCGTAGCGGTCAAAGAAATTGAGCAAGCGAACAGCGCGAAGATTTCTTTGGGCACCGCAAGAGTGCAGGGACCGCCCTATATTTATTCTATCATAAAAACCAAGTAGCAAACAAGAGAATAACTAACTGTTTTATATCAAGTCTGACGGGCGGTGGAGAGTTCCAACGCGTAAGCGTTTTGAATCGTGAGATTCAACGGTAATACGCTGAATGCTTATTGTAAATGAAATATGAAACAACAGTATTATACTCCGCAAAGCACGTTGTTGTTTGATTCAATTCATCATCCTATGGGAACTTCGTTTCCACAATGCTGACGCATCGGAAACTCTCCACCACCCGACAAGTTTTGCTTTTTACACGAAAGTAACCACTCGCTTGAAAAAAAACTAAACATCTGCTTGACAAAAAGGTGGTCCCCCTCTCTAAAGTTAGAGAGGTAGGACCATCAGAAACTTTTTTATTCTATTTAAATTTATTTATCCATTCAGTTGCTTTACATTTTATTTAATATAAATGCGTTTGCGACAAAAGCTTTAATACTTATCCTTACAGCTGACACCTGAATAATATGAGCTGAGGGTATTGCCGTAAACTGCACGTACTGTGTAGGTGTAGGTTGTGCCCTTCTTTGCTGTCTTGTCAAGATAGCTGAGACCGTTTACACCCTTCACAACTGCTATACGTGTCCAGGTTGAGTTTGCGGTCTTTCTGTATACATAGTAACCGCTTGAGCCTGCAACCTTGCCCCACTTAACTGTGATACCTGATTTTGAAGATACCGCACTATTGAGTGTGGGGTTAGCAAGTCTTCTGAGATAAAGACCTGTTGTGTCAAACTTGCTGTGGTAACCACCGTCAGCAATTACTGTGTAACGGAAATACTCACCGTTTCTGTTCTTAACCTGAGAATCAATAAAGTAAAGATTCTTTGTTGTGCCGAGGTATGTCCAATATGTTGAACCTGCACCACGACGATATACTCTGTATCCGTTTGTTACACCTGCAACTGCATTCCACTTAATAGCAAGACCGTTCTGATGGTTGTAGATTGTTGTAAGCTTAGGTGTTGCCATATACTTACGTGTGCTTGTTTTACCACTCTCATAAGCACTATAACTACCATCAGAGCTGAATGCTCTTACAGTATAGCAGTAATATGTACCGCTCTTAACGTTTTTATCAAGGAATGTTGTGCTTGTGGTAGTGCCAAGGTTCACCCATGTGCTCGAGCCACCCTGTCTGCGGAATACAGTGTATTTCGATGCACCGGGTATTTCATTCCAACTAATCTGTACACCGTTAAGAGCATTGGTAGAACTTACCGTTGGTGTTTCAACATACTTCGAAAGATTGAAGCTGTAGTTACCGTAACCATCATAATATTCAATCTTCAAATAATACGTACCTTTATCTAAATCATACACCTCGTTAAATATGATGTTTCCGTTACTACCATCATAAACATAATCTTTGTTTAATTGTTTCCCATCCGCATCAAACAAATATAAAACCATTTCAGGAACTGCGTAGGCAGTAAAATTGAATTTAACCTGTGATTTTGTTGTCACAGTAAATTTATAGAAATCAATTTTATCGTTATAGGCTATCAAACCTTTATATGTTGAGTTAAAACCAACGCTATCCGCTGTTGCCATAGTGTTGTTAGTATCAGTTGCTATTTCTGTAAATGTTTCTCCTGATGATGTTGTTGAATACTCAAATGTATAATTTCCATATCCTTCATATTGTTCCACTTTTATGTAGTATACACCTTTAAGGAGATAAATCGATTTATTAAACACAATCTCTCCTGTATTACTTTTATAGGCATAGTCTCTTGTTATTTGACTTCCATTTTCATCAAAAATGTAAAAATACATTTTCGCAAATTTACCATTGAACAATATTTTCAACAAAGATGAACTACTTAAAGTTAGTTTATAATAATCGGATTCGTCGTTCCAGGCTAATTGTCCGATGTATTCTCTATTAGCATATATTGTGTTTGCAGTTTGTAATGTATTTTGTTTATTTGTCTGGGATTCAGGAAAAGTTTCTTTTGAACTTTCAGATGTAAATGTTACATTATATGAACCTGCACCCTCATAGTATTCAAACTTAACATAGTATGTACCACTTACAAGCGTATATGTAGGATTATAATAAATAACACCTGCATTCGTCATATACTGATATACACGTTCCATCTGATTACCATTAGCATCAAATAGATATATGTAACATCTGACAGCATTTAAACTAAAGGACATCGTAAGTTTTGATGAGCTTGAAAGTGTTATTTTATAAAACTCATTTTTGTCACTCGACGAAATACTACCGGTATAAGTAGTACCCATTGTTACATTTCTCGCAGTTGACATTGAATCATAGCTTGCAGATGCTGTAGTGGCAAGACAAGCCATTGTTGACATTATCATTATCAATGCGAGTAAAATTGATAATACTTTTTTCATAGAATAACCTCCTTAATCATACAGTAAACAAATTGTTTACAAAGATAATTATAGTAAACAAAACGTTTACTGTCAAGTATAGAGTAAACAAATTGTTGTATCATAATATTAAGGTGAGGTGTGACTATGAGTTATACAAAAAGATTATATGACCTGCGAACGGATAACGATTACCGTCAGGAAGATGTTGCTGACTATCTCAATATAACCAAGCAGGCGTACGGCATGTATGAAAACGGAAAAAGGAATTTACCTATTGAATATCTCATAAAATTAAGTGAGTTTTATGATGTTTCAACGGATTATATTCTCGCTCTTACCAACTCCCCTTCAAAGCCAAAAGACTGATATTTACCTTTGTTATCAAGTGTAAATATCAGTCTTTTATATTTTTCTTTTTGTACGCATAAATACGTACACTACGATAAGTTGATTAAAGCAAACGAGTTATAATAGCCAACGTGGTTCCGAATCTGACCTCAGGTCAATATCACCAGCGATAGCTAATATCACTGCGAAGCAACATCACTCACCGCAAGGTGAATATAACTGTAAAAACCTCTTGCCGAAGCAAGAGGTTTTTACTTTATTCCATAGGAATTTCAATTGTATTGAATGCGTCCTCGGGAACTTCTGTTGATACAACATCAACGTCGCTGTAGCACTTCATACCTGTACCTGAGGGAAGGAGCTTACCGATAATAACGTTCTCTTTAAGACCGAGAAGCGGATCAACCTTACCCTTGATAGCAGCATCTGTAAGAACCTTTGTGGTTTCCTGGAAGGATGCGGCTGAAAGGAATGAATCTGTAGCAAGTGAAGCCTTTGTAATACCGAGAAGTACGGATGAAGCTGTTGCAGGTGTGAAGGGCATACCCTCTGCCTCGCAACGAGCCTTTGCAGCAGCATTTGCAGCATTGAGCTCACGCTTCTCAACTGATGTACCCTGGAGAAGTGTTGTTGAGCCGGGATCCTCAATCTTAACCTTACGCATCATCTGACGAACGATAACCTCGATATGCTTGTCGTTGATATCAACACCCTGCATACGGTATGTCATCTGAACTTCCTTGATAAGGTAGTTGTGAACTGCATCAACACCGAGAACTGCAAGCACATCGTGGGGGTTAACGGCACCCTCTGTAAGGTGCTGACCCTTCTGAATGTATGCGCCCTCCTGGATTTCCTGGCAAAGACGGGCATCGAAGGGAATAAGATATTTCTTAACCTCTTCCTCGCCTGTTACAACAACATATTTACTCTTCTTGATATCCTCAAATGAAACCTTACCTGCGATTTCACTGAGCATTGCAAGAGTTTTGGGCTTTCTGCCTTCAAAGAGCTCTTCAACACGGGGAAGACCCTGTGTGATGTCGGCCTGTGAAGCAACACCACCGGTGTGGAAGGTTCTCATTGTAAGCTGTGTACCGGGTTCACCGATTGACTGAGCGGCGATAATACCTACTGCCTCACCTACTGTAACAGGGCCTGCAGTTGCAAGGTTTGAACCGTAGCACTTGATACATACGCCGTGCTCACACTCACAAGTAAGGAGTGAACGGATTTTAACCTTTCTGTCTTCGGGATTTTCACGGCTGTTAACAATGTCTGCAACCTTCTTTGCAAGAGCATCGTCAATCATTGTGTCTGTGTCACAAATGAGTTCGCCGTTTTCATCGTAGAAGTTTTCAAGAAGGTAACGGCCTGTGAGACGCTCGCTCAAGGGCTCGATAATATCGTTACCGTCTGTAATATTGTAAACCTCAAGACCATCGTGGCAGTGGCAATCCTCCTCACGGATGATAACCTCCTGTGAAACGTCAACAAGACGTCTTGTAAGGTAACCTGAGTCAGCAGTACGAAGCGCTGTATCAGCAAGACCCTTACGGGCACCACGGGATGAAATGAAGTATTCGATGATATTAAGACCTTCACGGTAGTTAGCTCTGATGGGGATTTCGATAGTCTTACCTGCGGTGTTAGCGATAAGGCCACGCATACCTGCCAACTGACGAAGCTGTGAGTCAGAACCACGGGCACCTGAGTCAAGCATCATATAGATGGGGTTGTACTTATCCATAGCATTGCGAAGCTCTGCGGAAACGTTCTTTGTACAAACCTCCCAAGCCTTGATCTTGCTACGTGAACGGTCCTGTTCACTAAGAAGACCCATCTGGAAATCTTCTTCAATTGTATCAATGAGAGCCTCTGTCTCTGCAAGGAACTGAGCCTTCTTCTCGGGGATTGTAGCATCACAAACAGCAACGGTGATACCGCTTCGTGTTGAGTACTTGTAGCCCTGAGCCTTGATGTTATCAAGAACTACTGAAGACTTTGCTGTACCGTGAACACGGATACAACGCTCAATGATTCTGCCGAGAACCTTCTTGTTAACAAGCTCATTGATTTCAAGTGTGAACATATTGTCGGGGTTGCTTCTGTCAACAAAACCAAGATCCTGAGGAACAGGTGTGTTGAAAAGAACCTTACCGAGTGTACAATCAAGAAGCTTTGAGTAAACCTTACCGTCAACTTCCTTTGTCATACGAATCTTGATGGGAGCGTGAAGACCGAGATCGCCTTCGTCGTAAGCCATCATAGCTTCGTCAACATTTTTGAATACCTTGCCTGCACCGATTTCATCCTCCTTAACAAGTGTAAGGTAGTATGAACCGAGGATCATATCCTGTGTGGGAACAACAACGGGCTTACCGTCAGAGGGCTTGAGCAAGTTGTTTGCAGCAAGCATAAGGAAACGTGCTTCTGCCTGTGCCTCTGCTGAAAGAGGTACGTGAACAGCCATCTGGTCACCGTCGAAGTCGGCATTGAAGGCGGTACATACAAGGGGGTGAAGCTTGATTGCTCTGCCCTCAACAAGTACGGGCTCAAATGCCTGAATACCAAGTCGGTGAAGTGTGGGAGCACGGTTAAGCATTACGGGGTGGTCTTTGATAACAACTTCGAGAGCATCCCATACCTCTGTGCTTGCTCTTTCAACCATTTTTCTGGCTGATTTGATATTGTTTGCTTTACCGAGCTCACAAAGTCTCTTCATTACGAAGGGCTTGAAGAGCTCAAGTGCCATTTCCTTGGGAAGACCGCACTGATAAAGCTTAAGCTCGGGACCAACAACGATAACCGAACGACCTGAGTAGTCAACACGTTTACCGAGAAGGTTCTGACGGAAACGACCCTGCTTACCCTTAAGCATATCTGAAAGTGACTTAAGTGCACGGTTGTTGGGACCTGTAACAGGTCTGCCACGTCTGCCGTTATCGATAAGAGCATCAACTGCTTCCTGAAGCATTCTCTTTTCGTTATTTACAATGATTCCGGGTGCGCCTAACTCAAGGAGCTTCTGGAGACGGTTGTTTCTGTTAATAACACGTCTGTAAAGGTCGTTAAGGTCTGATGTAGCAAATCTGCCACCGTCAAGCTGAACCATAGGACGGATATCCGGAGGAATAACCGGAATAACATTGAGAATCATCCACTCGGGGCGGTTGCCTGAGTTTCTGAATGCTTCACAAACCTCTAATCTCTTGAGTATGCGGATTTTCTTCTGACCTGCGGCAGTTTCAAGCTCGGCATGAAGCTCCTCGCAAAGCTTATCAACGTCGATTTCAGCAAGAAGCTCCTGAATTGCCTCAGCACCCATTGCTGCCTTGAATGAGTCGCGGTCATATCTTTCAACCATTTCCTCATAGTCTTTTTCGCTGAGAATCTGTTTCTTCTCAAGGGGTGTATCTCCGGGATCAACAACGATATACTTTGCGAAATAAAGAACCTTTTCAAGGTCACGGTGTGATATATCAAGCATAAGGCCCATTCTTGAGGGTGTGCCCTTGAAGTACCAGATATGTGATACGGGAGCAGCAAGCTCAATGTGACCCATACGCTCACGTCTTACCTTAGCCTTGGTGATTTCAACACCGCAGCGTTCGCAGACCTTGCCTTTAAAGCGAATTTTCTTGTACTTACCGCAATGACATTCCCAGTCCTTGGTAGGTCCAAAGATTTTTTCGCAGAAAAGACCTTCCTTTTCCGGTTTGAGAGTACGGTAGTTAATGGTTTCAGGCTTTTTAACCTCACCATATGACCATTCTCTGACAAGGTCCGGAGAAGCGAGTCCGATTTTGATGGACTCAAAATCTATATTGTTATCCTCAACAGTTACGTTAACTGAATCGTATGCCATATATGAATAACCCTTCTTCCTAATCAATTTTCAAATGTAAACTGATTTTACAATCAGAAATCTTCCTCTTCGTCGAGTTCATCCTCGAATGCACCTGCTGCGAAAGCATAGTCATCCTTGGAATCCTCGTCTGTAACAGTCCAACCGTCTGCATCTTCAGCATCGTTAACGCTGTTCATAACTTCTTCAAGCTCTGAATTATCAACAACGGGAAGAACTACTTCGTCATCGAAGTTCTGTCTGAGGTCGATTTCGTTATTATCCTTATCAAGTACGCGAACATCAAGACCGAGTGACTGGAGCTCTTTAATAAGAACCTTGAATGACTCAGGTACACCGGGCTTGGGAATGTTGTAGCCCTTAACGATTGACTCGTAGGTCTTAACACGACCAACAACGTCGTCGGACTTAACTGTAAGGATTTCCTGAAGAGTATAAGCTGCACCGTAAGCTTCAAGTGCCCAAACTTCCATTTCACCGAAACGCTGACCACCGAACTGAGCTTTACCACCGAGGGGCTGCTGAGTAACGAGTGAGTAGGGACCTGTGGAACGGGCGTGAATCTTATCATCAACAAGGTGATGAAGCTTAAGGTAATACATTATACCTACTGTTACGGGGTTATCGAACTTTCTGCCTGTTCTGCCGTCTGTGAGCCATGTCTTACCGTCTGTGGAAAGGTTTGCTTCAGAGAGCATATCACGGATATCACTTTCGTGAGCACCGTCGAAAACAGGAGTCATAACCTTGTAGCCGAGAGCTCTTGCGGCATAACCGAGGTGAACCTCAAGAACCTGACCGATGTTCATACGTGAGGGAACGCCCAAGGGGTTAAGAACGATGTCAAGAGGAGTACCATCGGGAAGGAAGGGCATATCCTCCTGGGGAAGAATTCTTGAAACAACACCCTTGTTACCGTGACGGCCCGCCATCTTATCGCCGACGCTGATTTTACGCTTCTGAGCGATGTAACAACGAACAACCTTATTAACACCGGGGTTAAGCTCGTCGCTGTTCTGTCTTGTAAATACCTCAACCTGAACAACAACACCGTATTCACCGTGGGGAACTCTGAGTGATGAGTCACGGACCTCTCTTGCCTTCTCACCGAAGATTGCACGGAGAAGTCTCTCCTCAGGTGTGCACTCTGTTTCACCCTTAGGTGTAACCTTACCAACAAGGATATCGCCTGAGTGAACCTCTGCACCAACGCGGATGATACCGTCCTCGTCAAGGTTTGCGAGAGCATCTTCACCAACGTTGGGAATATCTCTTGTAATTTCTTCCGGTCCGAGCTTTGTATCACGTGCTTCTACCTCGTGCTCCTCAATGTGAACAGAGGTGTAAACATCGTCACGAACCATTTTTTCATTAAGAAGAACCGCGTCCTCGTAGTTGTAACCTTCCCAGGTCATAAAGCCAACAAGGGCATTCTTGCCGAGGGAGATTTCACCCTGTGAAGTTGCGGGACCGTCAGCGATTACATCGCCTGCAACAAGCTTCTCGCCTACTTCAACAATGGGGCGCTGGTTTATACAAGTACCCTGGTTGGAGCGCATAAACTTTGTAAGCTCATAAACGTCTGTCTCACCGTTATCAGCGAGAACCTCAACCTTCTTGGCACTTACCTTCTGAACAATACCGTCACGCTTTGCAAGTACAACAACACCGCTGTCAACAGCTGCCTTGTATTCCATACCTGTACCAACGATAGGTGATTCTGTCTTAAGGAGCGGAACTGCCTGACGCTGCATGTTTGAACCCATGAGAGCACGGTTTGCGTCGTCGTTCTCAAGGAAGGGAATCATTGATGTAGCGACTGAGAATACCATCTTGGGAGAAACGTCCATAAAGTCTGCCACACTCGGGGGAACCTCACGGAACTCATCACGGTAACGAACTGTTACACGGTCATTCATAAAGAAGTTATTTTCATCAAGAGGCTCGTTAGCCTGTGCAACGCAGTAGTTGTCCTCTACGTCGGCAGTCATATAAACAACTTCATCAAGAACCTTACCCGTTGCTTTATCAATCTTACGGAAAGGTGCTTCAATAAAGCCGTATTTGTTAATTCTTGCAAAT
Organism: Acutalibacteraceae bacterium; assembly: GCA_045532945.1. Taxonomy (GTDB): domain Bacteria; phylum Bacillota; class Clostridia; order Oscillospirales; family Acutalibacteraceae; genus DTU089. Next base: position 122,840 of record JAZSGZ010000013.1, on the reverse strand, counting down.
GTTGCAAGGTAAGAAATAAGACCGATGTTGGGACCTTCAGGAGTCTCGATGGGACACATTCTGCCGTAGTGGCTGTAGTGTACGTCTCGAACCTCGAAGCCTGCACGGTCACGTGAAAGACCGCCGGGGCCCAATGCTGAAAGACGGCGCTTGTGAGTAAGCTCTGCAAGGGGGTTTGTCTGGTCCATAAACTGTGAAAGGGGTGATGAACCGAAGAACTCCTTGATTGCCGCCATAACGGGTCTGATATTTATAAGCACTGCGGGAGTTGCCTTTTCGGGCTCCTGTGCCTGGAGAGTCATTCTCTCACGAACAACTCTTTCCATTCTTGTAAAGCCGATTCTGAACTGGTTCTGAAGAAGCTCGCCGACAGAACGGATACGACGGTTACCGAGATGGTCAATATCATCAGTTGTACCGAGTTCATTACCGAGACAGTTAAGATAGTTGATTGATGCAAAAATATCATCAATAATGATGTGTTTGGGAATAAGGTCATCACAACGGAGAGCCATCTGCTCAAGGAGAGACTCTTTGTCGTCGCCGTATTCTTCAATAATCTCCTTAAGAACTGAGAAGCGAACCTTTTCGTTGATTGCGATTTCCTCAAGCTCCTCGGCAGTAACACCCTCGATAAAGTCAAGGGGGTCAACCATGTTGTTGGAGATAACCTTAACGTGCTTGCCTTCGAGGTCGAGTGTAACCTCCTTAACGCCTGCACGGTCAATCTGCTCTGCAAGCTCTGCTGTGATTTTGCCGCCTGCCTCAAGCATAAGCTCACCTGTGAAGGGATTGAAAATATCATCAACAGTTACACCGCCCGCGATACGGTCAGTGAGAGCAAGCTTCTTATTATATTTGTATCTGCCGACACGGGAGATATCATATCTGTGAGGGTCAAAGAACAAGTTGTTAACATGGGTCTCTGCGGACTCAAGTGTGGGGGGCTCACCGGGACGAAGCTTTCTGTAAACCTCAAGCAATGCCTCCTCAGTGTTCTTTGTGGTATCCTTTTCAAGAGTTGCTTCGATACGGTCGTCGTCACCGAAGAACTCACGGATATCGTTGTTTGAAGAAAGACCGAGTGCACGGATAAATGTAGTGATAGGAAGCTTTCTGTTCTTATCAATTCTTACATTGAAGATGTCATTCTGGTCAGTTTCATACTCAAGCCATGCACCTCTGTTAGGAATAACAGTAGATGTAAAGAGCTTTTTACCGTTTTTATCATAGGTAAAACCATAATATACACCGGGTGAACGAACAAGCTGAGAGATAATAACACGCTCAGCACCGTTGATAACGAAGGTACCGCTGTCGGTCATAATGGGGAAGTCACCCATAAATACTTCGTTCTCTTTGATTTCACCGGTTTCTTTGTTGTAAAGTCTTGCAAGCACGCGCAATGGAGCAGAGTAGGTAGCATCTCTCTCCTTACACTCAGCAACACTGTACTTCGGCTTCTCGTCCATACGATAATCAATGAAAGTAAGGACAAGATTACCCGTGTAATCCGTGATTTCGTCAATATCGCGGAAAACTTCTCTAAGTCCGACATCAAGGAACCATTTGTATGAGTTTTTCTGAACTTCAATAAGGTTAGGCATCTGCATAACTTCATTGATTCCTGCAAAACTCATTCTGGTGTTTTTGCCGAGCTTTACGGGTTTTACGTTTGCCATAAAACACATCACTCCGTTCTGCGGTGACAGGCTTTCACCCCTGTTCACCAAAAATTTTCAAAATTCTTTTTTACCTTAAAAATGGCTAAAAAAGAAATAATTAACAAGGTGTTTTTGTGAGTTTTTTCACCGCAACTCACATACGTCAAAACGCAATAACAGATATTAATCCATTATAGTTGAGTATATATCTTACACCATCGTCAACCAAATGTCAAGAAAAATTTTCCGATTATTTAAAATAATTTTTCACTCCCCTGTTTTATGTAGAAAAAAAGAACGCATAAATGCGTTCAATACTATTGTTCTATCCGACAGAAGGCAAGGAACAACCGGAACTACCCACCAAACAAGCGTAGCTTGTTATCCAAGTGAAGAAAAGGAGTAAGAGAACTACCCACCACCATTCCGACCTGACTAAAAGAAAAAGTGAGTATATTCACACGAACACACTCACCAAATACAACTATTTAATTTAGGAATGGTCCCCCTCCTCTTGTGGTACCCAAAGAAATCTTCGCGTTGCTCACTTGCTCGATTTCTATGACCACTACGCCAACTCACACTCCCTGCATCGCCCACTGGGCGCGGTCGTGCTCCTTGCCCTTGGGAAAGTGAGGCAAAGCTTCGCAAAAACAAAGGGTGAGCCGTTAAACCCACCCTTTGAGAGAAATTAACCAGACTTTTTCAGTGGTTTTGAACCGACCACTGATTATTCTCTATCCTTTTTCATCAATAATTACATTGAACTTTTCCATATCCAAATCAATTTTATCTGCAATGGAACGAGGTATTATAATCGGCTTTTGTTGTTCAGCAAAAAATTTCTCGGCATAATCTTTTTCATATTTAAAACAATAACAACACCTATGACGAAAAACACCATTTATAATCTTATTGTTGTACGATGTAAGGGATAGCTTGTGATGCGCCATTTCAAGTTCATTCCAATAATCATCTTGGTGGAGTTTCTTCAATATTAAATCAGAGTCTTCCGAAACAATGTTAATCATATATTTCTTTTTAAAATAAAATTTCACTACCATATACGAAAAAACAAAAACGGCATCATCTGGTATGTTAATTTGTTCTATATTCTTACCTTTTTGATGATGGATTATGTTGTTTGATACGAAAAACTTTTCAGTATAAGGATGATGGTTTTGAATAAGTGCGCATATACTCAAAAACACAGGAACAAATCCTAAATATGCTTCCGTATATTCATAACGCAGTCTTATAAATACATATATGCCATAAACAATTACTAAAATACAAGACAAATCCAATGAATAATAAAATGGGTATTTGCCATATCTTTTTTGTTGTGTTTTTTTATTCATAATAAATCACCCCCAGAATCAATCAGGGGACGGTTCTATGATTGAAGTTTGTTTCCCCTACCTAGAACCCATCACCATTTGATTTTCTTGCATTTTACAAATCAAATATACCACAAAATCATGAATTGTGTCAACAAAATAGAAGTCATGTTTTTTGCTCTCATATATATGATATTATTTTAAAAATATTTTTGTAATAATCAAAATCGACCTACAAAAAAATATAATATGAAACAATAAACTAATTGGTGATTTACCTCTCTGGTTTAAGAGAGGGGGACTGCCTTCTATATATTAGATTATTCGAAAAAGTAGCAAACGAGAGAATAATTAACAGTTATATTTCAAGTTTGACGGGCGGTGGAGAGTTCCAACGCGAAGCGTTTTGAATCGTAAGATTCAACTGTAATATACTGAATGTCTACAAAAATGAAATATGAAACATTATATTTATTGTTCGTAAATAAATAGCCGATACATACAGTAAATCACCAATGGAAACGTTGTTTCCACGATACTTCGTATCGGGAACTCTCCACCACCCGACAAGCCTTGCTTTTAGACTAAAGTAACCACACGCTTAAGCATTAAAACCAAACATCAACTTAACAAAAAGGTGGTCCCCCTCTCTTAAACCAGAGAGGTAGACCACACAGCAAATTTTTTGTTCTGCTTTAAATTATTCGTATACTTTTTGAACCACCATTGTTCTAACAAACTGAAGAATAACAGTAAAAGAACTACCCACCACCAAAATCAAAGATTTTGGTCCCCCTCCCTTGGTAAAGGGAGGTAAGGCTTCGCATCAATTCGTTTGGCAAAGGCAATACAATCGGCACGAAGTGCCCCGAAATTTGCCACTTGCCATTTGCAAATTGCAATTATAATTGCCGACGCAGTTCCGAAATTCCTAATTAAAATGCCGCACGCAGTGCCCGATAATTTTGCATTCTGCATTTTTCATTTTGCATTTAAAAAACTCCCCTGCTCTTTTGAGCAAGGGAGCGCATTATATATTATAGTATATATAATTAATATTTCTCTCTTACAGTGTAGCCTGTGTGGAGAATTTCGTGAGCCTTGTGGCTGCCGGGCTTCTCGAAGTACTCGTCGTAGATAGCCTTAACGTCAGCGTTAAGGTGTGACTTTCTTACGGGGAGACCCTCGTCATCCTTGTAAAGACCTGCTGCACGAGCTGCTCTTACGTCAACGTTGTTGCGAACAACTGCAGGAACAATAGGCTGACCGCCGCCGTTTACGCAACCGCCGGGACAAGCCATAATCTCGATGAAGTCATAGCTCTTCTCGCCTGACTTAACCATCTCAAGAACCTTCTTAGCATTTGCAAGGCCTGAAGCAACTGCAACGTTAACAGTAACACCGTTAAGGTCATAGCTTGCTTCCTTAACACCCTCAACACCGCGAACTGCCTTGAATGTAGCCATATCTGTAAGCTCGTTGCCTGTAACAACCTCGTAAGCTGTACGAAGGGCAGCTTCCATAACACCGCCTGTTGCACCGAAGATTGTACCTGCACCTGAGCCAAGTCCGAAGGGAGCGTCGAATTCCATATCGGGAATATTGTTGAAGTTGATACCTGCTTTTTTAATCATTCTTGCAAGCTCTCTTACTGTGATTGAAGCATCAATATCAGCAAGACCCTTAACTGCAGAATGGTCAACTCTTTCAGCCTCGAACTTCTTAGCTGTACAGGGCATAACTGATACAACAAAGATATCCTTGGGGTCAATACCCATCTTCTCAGCATAGAATGTTTTAGCTACTGAGCCAAACATACCCTGAGGAGACTTACAGGATGAAAGATTTTTGATAAATTCGGGATAGTAGTGCTCGCAGTACTTAATCCAACCGGGTGAGCAGGATGTGATAAGAGGAAGATTTTCCTTCTTATTGAATCTGTCAAGGAACTCTGTTGCCTCTTCCATAATTGTAAGGTCAGCAGCAAAGTTTGTATCAAATACACGGTCAAAGCCGAGCATCTTGAGAGATGCAACCATCTTACCTGTTACAACTGTACCCATTTCGTAACCGAACTCTTCACCGAGACCAACACGAACTGCTGGAGCAGTCTGTACGATAACGTGCTTTGCAGGATCATTGATAGCATCAAGAACTTTCTGAGTATCATCTCTCTCTGAAAGAGCACCTGTGGGACAAGCTGTAATACACTGACCGCATGATACACAAGCAACGTCGCCAAGCTTGTACTCAAATGCTGAGCCGATGTGTGTATCAAAGCCACGGTCGTTAGCACCGATAACTGCGATATCCTGTACCTTTTCGCAAACCGCTGAGCAACGACGGCAAAGGATACATTTCTCGTTATCACGGTACATGTGAGTTGCGCTGTCGTCGATGGGGTAAGACTTTGTCTCACCTGCGAAAGCATTTTCATCTTCAATGCCGTAATCCTTGCAAAGCTTCTGTAACTCACAGTTACCGCTTCTTACACAAGAAAGGCATTCTTTTTTATGAGTTGAAAGGATGAGCTCAAGAGTTGTCTTTCTTGCCTCAATAACCTTGGGGGTATTTGTGTAGATTTCCATACCCTCGTTTACGGGGAATACGCAAGCAGCAACAAGACCGCGTGCACCCTTCACTTCAACAACACAGATACGGCAAGCGCCGATAGCGTTGATTTCCTTAAGATAGCAGAGTGTAGGAATTTCGATACCTACTGAATGAGCGGCTTCAAGAATTGTAGAACCGGCAGGAACCTGATAATCAAAGCCGTTAATTTTAATATTTACCATTATTAGTTCCTCCTTATTTAATTACCGCTTTAAACTTACAGTTACCGATACAAACGCCACACTTAACGCACTTGTCTGTATCGATCGAGAAAGATGCAAGCTTGTGACCGGGAGCAATGTACTCTGTTCTTGTGATAGCATCAACAGGACAGTTCTTAGCACAAATACCGCAACCGATACATTTATCTTTATCAATAGAGAATGTAACAAGGTCTTTACAAACACCTGCAGGACATTTTTTGTCAACTACGTGAGCGATGTATTCATCTTTAAAGCGTTCATAGGTAGAAAGAACAGGGTTGGGAGCTGTCTGACCAAGACCGCAAAGAGAGTTCTCCTTGATGTAGTGGCAGAGCTTTTCCATTCTGTCAAGATCTTCCATTGTACCTTTACCGCTTGTAATCTTCTCAAGGATTTCAAGAAGTCTTCTTGTACCTACACGGCAGGGAGTACACTTACCGCAGGACTCATCAACAGTAAACTTAAGGAAGAACTTAGCAATATCAACCATACAGTCGTCTTCGTCCATAACGATAAGACCGCCTGAACCCATCATTGCGCCTTTTGCAACAAGGTTATCATAGTCGATTTCAATATCAAGAAGGCTTGCAGGGAGACATCCGCCTGAGGGACCACCTGTCTGAGCTGCCTTGAATTTCTTACCGTTGGGAATACCGCCACCGATGTCCTCAACGATTTCACGGAGAGTTGTACCCATGGGAACCTCAACAAGACCTGTGTTGTTGATTTTACCACCGAGAGCAAATACCTTTGTACCCTTGCTGGTCTCTGTACCCATTGTGTTGAAGAACTCAGCACCGTGGAGAATAATCTGAGGAATGTTAGCGAATGTTTCAACGTTATTTTCTGTGGTGGGCTTACCAAAGAGACCCTTAACTGCCGGATAGGGAGGACGGGGTCTGGGCTCACCACGATTACCTTCGATTGAGGTCATAAGAGCTGTCTCTTCACCACAAACGAATGCGCCCGCACCAAGACGGATAAAGAGGTCGAAGTCGAAGCCTGAACCGAAAATATTTTTACCAAGGAGTCCGTATGCACGGGCATCGTCGATAGCCTTCTGCAAACGCTCAACAGCAATGGGATACTCTGCACGAACATAAACGTAACCCTCGGTAGCGCCTGTTGCATAACCGCAAAGTGCCATAGCTTCAACGATACAGTGGGGATCACCTTCAAGAACTGAACGGTCCATAAATGCGCCGGGGTCACCTTCGTCAGCGTTACATACAACATACTTCTGATCTGCCTGGTTAGCTGCTGTGAAGCTCCACTTTCTTCCTGTGGGGAATCCACCACCGCCACGACCGCGAAGACCTGAATCGATAACTGTCTGGATAACCTCCTGAGGAGTCATCTGAGTGAGAGCCTTTGCAAGCGCTGCGTAACCATCGTATGCGATATATTCTTCGATATTTTCGGGGTCAATAACACCGCAGTTACGAAGAGCAACACGATGCTGTTTCTTATAGAAGTTAGTCTCATTAAGGGGCTTAACAGCTTCTGCCTCAACTGTCTCACTGTAAAGAAGTCTCTTCACAATACGACCCTTGAGAAGATGCTCTTCAACAATTTCGGGGATATCCTCAACCTTAACCTCGCTGTAGAAGCAGCCTTCGGGGTAAACAATCATAATGGGACCGAGAGCACAAAGACCAAAGCAACCTGTTCTTACGACTTTGATTTCCTCTTCAAGGCCTTTTTCCTGGATGTTGGCATTGAGAGCGTCGATAATCTCGTTGCTGTGGCTGGAGGTACAACCGGTACCGCCGCAAACAAGTACATGAGAACGATACATTTATTTTTCCTCCTTATTCGGTAACAGCGCCAACAGTATATTCTGTAACGACTGTACCGTTTACAAGGTGGTCAGTTACAACCTTAACTGCTTTTTCTGCTGTCATCTGTACGTAAGTTACCTTTTCCTTACCGGGCTCATAAACCTCGATAATAGGCTCATACTGGCACATACCGATGCAGCCTGTCTGAGCAATAGCAACGTTTTTGATATTTCTTTTCTCAATCTCCTCTGTGAGAGCCTTGAGAACGGGACGTGCACCTGCTGCGATACCGCAGGTAGCCATACCAACCACTACTCTGATACCGTCGTTACCTTCAGCGTCACGTGCGGCAATCTGAGCCTGTGCTTTTTCTTTTATAGCAAGTAACTCTTCAAGTGATTTCATATTACTTAGTCCTTTCGTTAATTCTTAAATAATTCTTCTGTCTGTTCCTTCAGGTGACCTTCAATCCACATCATCACCGATGGCTCCGAAAGGGGCACACCGTCAAGAATCTGTTTTATTTCCTGTGATGAAAAAGTGAATTCACGGTCATCGACTGAACGGATATAGATGAAATCTTTGTCCTCGTTCATGGAAACTATTGTTGAAACGGTAGATTCCATATCACCCACAGGTGTAAAATCAATGCTGTCCGTCTTAAAGAGTGCTTCCACCCTTGTGCCTTCACCGACCCGGGATTCGATAGTAAAACTACCCCCTGTCTGCTCAGCCGCCATTTTAAAAAGCGGAATACCCATACCCACCTTACGTGTTGTCCGTGTGGTGAAGAAGGGGTCCTGAACATTTTTCACCTGCTCGGCAGTCATACCCTTACCGTTATCATAAATACCAATCAAAAGCTCTTTTTTCTCAGTATTTTCTCTGATAACAATCTCTGTAAGGGACGCCCCCGCAGCAATGGAATTCTGGGCAATATCGAGAACATTAAGTGATAATTCGCGCATAACGCTTAGTTCATATATTTTGCAAGAATACCGGGAACATCGTCTGCTGTAATCTTACCGTAAACTTCTCCGTTGATTGTGAAAACAGGAGCAAGACCACAAGCACCGATACAACGGCACTCCTCCAATGAGAATTTACCGTCAGGTGTACATTCACCGGGCTCAATACCGAGAATTTCGCTGATTTTGTCACAAAGCTGCTGTGAACCCTTAACGTAGCAAGCAGTACCGAGACAAACAGAAATGTCATACTCACCCTTAGGTGAAAGTGAGAACTGTGCATAGAAGGTAGCAACACCGTAAACCTTCTCAAGTGGTACGCCCATTCCCTCTGCAATCATAACCTGTACTTCGCGGGGGAGATAGCCGTAAATACCCTGTGCTTCCTGCATAACGTGCATAAGCTGACTCTTGTCGCCATTGCATTTTGCAATAACCTCATCAAGCTGTGCCTTCTGCTCAGGAGTGCCGTTGAAGGGTATTGTGCTTATTTTCTTTACCATTCAGATTTCCTCCATTCGAATAGACCTTCACGTATTGTAAAGGTGTTTTGTTCCGACAGCTTTTACTGCCGTAGTAATACATAGTAAATGTATAACACATACGCTTGAATTATATCACAACAAAAGGTTTATTGTCTATACCAAAAAGCGACTTTTTTCGTATTTTTGATATTTTTTTAACATTTTTATATATTGCACAAATCAAAGGAATGATTTTCTATACAAAATAAATACACCTTAGCATAAAATCGCTTTTAAAAAATAAATTTCTGTGATAAAATTATAAGGTGTATTATTGATTTATAGGAGGACCTGTATGAAAATCAGCGAAATAAAAAATATTCTCAACGCAGAGCTTATCTGTGGTGAAGAATTTATTGAAAATGAAGTTTTTACTGCCTGCGGAAGTGATATGATGAGTGATGTGCTTGCTTACGTAAAGGAGCAGGCTGTTCTCCTTTCGGGACTTGTAAATCCTCAGGTTGTCCGTACTGCCGAGATGATGGATATGAAGTGCATCGTTTTCGTACGTGGCAAGCTCCCCGACCAGGATATGATTGACCTTGCCGTAGAGCGCGACATCGTTCTTCTCGGAACAAAGCTCGAGATGTTTACCGCTTGCGGACTCCTTTACAAAAACGGTCTTAAGGGAGGCAGCGGAATCTGATGGAACCAATCTCATTGCACTATGATGTCAGCGGAACTGATTTCACCTGTGCCGGTGAGGCATCGGGCAAAATCAAAAAGACCCTTAAGGAATTAGGCTTTCCCTCATCATTGACGCGAAATGTTGCCATTGCCGTTTATGAGGGCGAAATCAATATGGTAATCCACGGTGGCGGTGGTGTTATCGACGTAATTATAACACCCGAATGCATCTCTATTGAGCTTGCAGACCAGGGACCCGGTATCCCCGATGTTGCACTTGCTATGCAGGAGGGCTATTCAACTGCACCTGACAATGTCCGTCAGTTGGGCTTCGGTGCGGGTATGGGTCTGCCCAACATTAAAAAATATACCGACGAAATGATAATCGAAACCGAGGTCGGTAAAGGTACTACCATTAAATTAAAGGTTTTTGTAAAATAATTCTGAAAGGAGTATTTTATGGAACAGTATTTCCATTCGGTTCGCCTTGATAAGGACAAGTGCCGTGGTTGTACAAACTGTATCAAGCGTTGTCCCACTCAGGCGATCCGTGTACGTGAAGGAAGAGCCCATATCATTGATGAGCGTTGTATTGACTGTGGTGAATGTATCAGGGTTTGCCCTCACCACGCCAAATATGCGGCTCGAGATTCACTTGAACAGATAAATAAATTCAAATATAGAATTGCACTCCCCGCCCCTGCTCTCTACGGGCAGTTCAACAACCTTGATGATATAAACATCATTCTCAACGCATTACCGCAGCTGGGATTTGATGCAGTCTTTGAAGTATCCAAGGCGGCGGAGCTTGTTTCCGAAGCAACAAGACTTTACATAGAAACACAACCTCACGTGAAGCCCATCATCTCCTCGGCTTGTCCTGCGGTTGTACGACTTATCAGAGTCTGCTTCCCCGAGCTTATTGACAACATCTGTCTTGTAAATGCTCCTGTTGAGGAGGCAGGCAGACTTGCGCGAATCAAGGCTGTACAGAAAACAGGACTTGCACCTGAAGAAATCGGCGTATTTTTCATATCTCCCTGTCCTGCAAAAATGACATCCTTCAAACAGCCTATCGGAGTTAATAAATCCAACATAGACGGTGCAATTGCCATAAACGATATTTACCCTGTTTTGCTTAAGGCGATGGAAAAGCTTGAGACAACCGATGAGCTTAAGGCTATGCACGAATCCGGTGTTATCGGCATAAGCTGGGCAACAAGCGGTGGCGAGGTATCGGGTACACTTAACGACAATACCCTTGCTGCAGACGGTATTGAGAACTGTATGAAAATTCTCGAAGAAGTAGACAGAGGCAATCTGGACTCAATCGACTTTATTGAGCTTAATGCCTGTCAGGGTGGTTGTGTTGGCGGTAGCCTTACTGCGGAAAACCCGTTCATAGCCAAATCCCGTCTTATGAAGCTCCGCAAATACAATCCTGTAGCCTGCAATCATCTGGCTTCAAAGGAATTTCCGCGCGAATTGTTCTGCGATATTCCAATTGAGCCAAATGATGAAGTAATGAAGCTTGCCGACAATGTTGGCGAAGCTATGGCACGTATGGCAAGAATGGAAGAATTGCTTAAAACCTTTCCCGGTCTTGACTGTGGCACCTGCGGTGCCCCCTCCTGCAAAGCACTTGCAGAGGATATTGTCCGTGGCTTCGGTCACCCCGACGACTGTGTCTTCCGTCTGCGTGAGAATCTCCATGAGATTGATACTGCTGAGGAATTGAGCAAGGTTATTCCCGCACCCTTCAGAAAAAAAGAGGATTGATTTTATGACAGTTGATGTTTTACAAAAAGAATTGGGGCTCACCTATCTTTGCTGTGAGGATATTGCCCCCGAAAAGGAAATCTGCGGTTGCTACTGCGGTGACCTGCTCAGCTGGGTTATGTCACGTGCAGAGGCAGGCAATATCTGGCTGACGGTAATGGGTAATGTGAACTCAATCGGTGTGGCTGTGCTTGCTGATATTTCCTGCATCATACTCACAGAAAATGCCGCACTTGACGAGGATGCAAAAAAACGTGCCGAAGAAAACGACGTAGTTATCCTGACTACAAGCAAAAACTCATATCAGCTTGCAACGGAGATTTCAAAACTGATATGAAAACCGCTTACGATTTACATATCCATTCCTGCCTGAGCCCCTGCGGTGATATAGATATGACTCCAAACAATATAGTTAATATGTCAAAGCTTATGGGTTATGACATAATCGCTCTTACAGACCACAACACCTGTGGCAACTGCGAGGCAGCTATGAAGGTTGGTGAAAGTGTGGGTATCACCGTAATACCGGGTATGGAGCTTTGCACATCTGAAGAAGTACACACAGTATGCTTGTTTCCTACCCTTGAGGATGCAAAAAGCTTTTCCGCCTATGTTTACTCAACACTACCACCCATAAAAAACAAACCAAATATTTTCGGTGAACAGGCAATATGTGATGAAAATGACAATATCATCGGATATGAAGAAAAGCTTCTCATTACCGCATCAGGAATCAGCACCGCAAAGGCAGTAGAAACCGTTGCGAAATATAACGGTATCTGCTACCCTGCACACATTGACCGTTCATCCTTCAGTATCCTGTCAAACTTGGGTCTGATTGATGAAACCTTCGGCTTCAACTGTGTAGAAATATTCGATATGACAAAAGCTGATCAACTAAAAGAAAAGCACCCAATTATAAACAATATGCGGATTGTTACAGACTCGGATGCACATTACCTTGAAAATATGCGTATCCCCGAAAACTGCTTCATCCACCTGCCAGACCATAAAATCGAAACCATGTTAGAATGGCTACAACAATAAAAGCATCTTGCTTATACAAGATGCTTTTATTAAATGCAAAATGAAAAATGCAGAACGCAGAATTAAAGGAACGCTGCGCGTTGATTATAATAATCCTACCGTAGCGAACGCATTTATGCGTTCACCAGGATTGCAATAAACTATTTGTGATGCGAAACCATATAATTACGGCGTAGCCTCGATAATTTTGCATTTTGCATTAAAAAACACGGCTCTTGCGAGCCGCGTTTTGTTTTTTAGTAGCTTACCGTAACTTTTTCACCTGAATAATAGGAGCTGATGTAGCTGCCGTAACAAGCTCTTACTGTATACGTATATCGCTTATTCTTTTCAGCAGTCTTATCAATATAAGTTACTTTGCCGTTACCTGTTGTTGTACCGATTCTTGTCCATGTACCTGTTGTGCCTTTGCGGTAAACAGAGTACCATGTAGCACCTGATACTCTCTCCCAACGAACATTCACACCTGAGGAAGTACTGGACACCGAAACGAGCTTAGGTGTCGACAGATAATATGTTTTCCAACCGTAAAGGTTATATCCCGACAAAGATTTCGAAGCATAGGCTCTTATGGTGTAGGTATATAATGTTCCGCTCTTAACTGTTGTATCAACGTAATTCGTCTTTGTAACAGTCGCTATCTTAGTCCAGGATTTTGCATTGCCGGCTTTTCTGTAAACGTAATAACTGCTTGCTCCGGAAATCTTGTCCCAAGTAAGAGCTACACCGCTTATATTGTTTTTTACAGTAAGGGTCGGTGCCTGAATATACTTCACACTCTTACCGGTATTGTTATATCCCGAAACTATTGTACCGCGATACGCCTTCACTGTGTATGTATAGGTTGAGCCGTTCTTAACATTTGTATCACGATATTGAGTTGCTGTTGTTTTCCCTATATAGCTCCATTTAGTTGCACCGTCGGCCTTGCGGTAAACATAATAAGCACCGGCTCCCGGAACTGCCTTCCACATACATGTTACCGCACCATAACCACCTACAACTGAAGTTATTTCAGGTGTTGAAAGATATTTTATGGGCCACCCTTCGGCATAATAACCTGACATTACACTTCCACGGTATGCCTTTGCAGTATAAATATAATCTGTACCGCTCTTCACATTTTTATCTGTGTAATATGTCGTTGAAACAGTTGCGATGCGTGTCCAATACTTTGCGTTGGGGAGTTTTCTGTAAATATAATAACCCGATGCTGCTGTGTTTTTACTCCATGTAAGATACACACCATTCGGTTTATTTGCACATGTAAGCTCAGGAGCATCTATAGCATTCATACACCTTGCCTGATACGCGCTTCCGATATTGCCATCAAAAGCCTTGACGGTATAACACATCAATGCACCATTGGTTTCACCTGTATCATTGTATGAAAGAGTATCTGCGCTTACCGTTGTAATATATGTCCAGTATTTTGCACCGTAAATTTTGCGATAAACTCTGTAAGATGTCGCACCATCAACAGGCTTCCAGCTGAATGTAATGCCTGTGTAAGAGTTTGCAATGGTTGAAATCTGAGGAATTGAGAGGAATACATTTTTTGTTTCCTTCGAAAATGCACTATACCCCTCTACTGATTTACTGCGGATTTTGTATATATAAGCTTTACCCGAGGCAACATCAGCGTCAACAAAGCTGAGCACATTCCCCTCAACGGATTTTACAAGTGTAAATTCTGTCTCTGAATTACCTTCTGCTCTGTAGATCTCGTAGCCTGTGGCACCCGCAACCTGTCCCCATTTTACCGTAGCGCTTGATGTATTATTAGTAATCGATACGCTTGCCGGTGGTGCAACATAAAGAATTTCAACAGGAGCATTCGTATCCGCGACACCACGGCTACCGTCAACTATTGCGGCTACCGCATATGAATAAACGGTATTACTGATAACACGTGTATCAAGGTACTGTGCTTCATCAACAGTAGCAACCTGCGTCCAGCCCTCGCCACTTGTTCTGAAAACTGCATAATTCTGCACATTTTCAACAGCATCCCACTTTACGAGAACACCGCCATCCGCGATTTCGGGAATAGCCTTGCCGATTGCGCTGATTCTTATAAGTGTATTGCTTACATCACTGTGAAGACTGTCTGCACCATCACTTATAGCCTTAACAGTATATGAATATTTGTTTCCGAATTCAACCTTATTATCAAGGTAACTAGTAACCTCAGCTGCATTAACGGAAGCAAGCTCTTCGGCAATACCACCATTAACAGAACGATAGATTTTATATTCAACGGCACCAAGTGATCTTTCCCATACAAGCGATATACCCTCATCAACGTTTTCTGCAACTACGTTGCCGGGTGCTTTAATGAAATAAATCGCTTCAGACTGTACCTTTGCACTTTCGGAATTACTTATAACGGGACAAACAGAATAAACGTAATATGAACCGCTTACTGCAGAAGTATCCGAATAGGCTGTTACACCGGCAGTAGCAGTACCTACTTTAGCCCATTGACCGCCATCTGCAGGCTTACGGTAGATTGAATATGCGCTTGCATTCTTAACAGCGAGCCACTCAACCTTCACGCTGAATTTCTCCGCGGAAAGAGATGTTATCCTTGCCGGAGGTACACAGGTTATTGTATAACCCGAAGCATTATAGGAGCTTTCTCCACCGTTGGTATATGTCTTCACTGCATAAGTGTAGCCTTTACCCGCCTCAACGTTTGTATCAACATAGTAATTGTTTACAGTTTCACCGTAAATTTCAAGAGCGCTTTGCAGACCAATCGACTTACGAAAAATCTCATACCTTGTAGCATAAGGATTGTTGGGCCACTCAAGACGAATACCGTCAACGGTATTGGTTGCACTTACGGTAGGTGAAGCAACATAGTATATGATAGCTCCGATATCTGCTGATATACTTTCAAATGTATCTGTACCGGACACAATATCGTACTCGTATGTTTTACCGTTCTCAACAGCCGTATCTTTATATGTGGGTGTAACCGTCGCACTGCGTGACGTAATCTTTTTCCATTCTGTTTCACCGTATTCACGGCGCATTACGTTATAGAAGCTTGCACCCAATGTACCGGACCAGCTAACCTGTACTCCTCCCACAACGTTTTCGAGCTTTGTAATGACAGGCTTAGCCACGTATTTACAGGAAACACCTATATTATCACGAAGACTCTCACCATAATCATTAGCGGCAGATACAGAGTATATATATGTATATCCGCTTTCAAGACCGGTATCGATATATTCTGTTGTCTGCTCACCGGGGGCAGTACCAACCATCGCCCAATCAGTTGACGATGTTTTACGATAAATTGCATAACCGACTGCACCGACTACAGGCTCCCACGTAACCTTCAAGCCGTCATTAGCAGGAACTACACTCTTTGTAACGGGAGCCTCAAGTGTTGATACGTTTTCAAAAAACCTGATTTCCTGAAGTCCATCCTCAACGGAAATTGTTTTATCTGCTTCACTTGTGGAATAGTATTCCTTACAATAAAACTTTATGTCCGTTGTAGGATGACTGTTGTCAATTATCTCAAATTGCATATCAAAAAAGTCCGAAGCACTTGTCTGTGTTGAGACAGAAAGAGTGTTCATATATGCAATTGAATACACATTTTTATCAAATTCGGTAACACCGTGAACAAAATTACCCTGAAAATTCTGCACAGTACCCTCTGTGGAGTTGGTTCTCATTGCAGGACCGCAATTCACAGGCTTTAAAACCGTGCTGTCAAATTCAACTACAAGTATGGTACCTGCAATATTCTTCTGATTTGCAGTTACACTTATTTTATATGTGAGTTTGTTATCATCAACAGGCTTTGTGCTGACAGTAAACAAACTTTTTGCACTTACAACTGCTGCTGAAACGGATAATGTCGTCGCGCTGAAGCAGGACAAAAGCATCGTCAAGCAGAGTACAAGTGATAAAACTTTTCTAAACATAAGTCCTCCTTTTATGAAAGGAATTTTCCTTTTGAAGACTATCCCCCGCTCTTACGAGCGAGGGGTATAATTTTTAATAAAGATCTTTACAGGTGAGACCCTTTGCATTGTATGAGCTTATAGTTTTTCCGCAACAAGCCCTTACTGTATAGGTGTATGTAACACCCTTCTTTGCAGTTTTATCTACATATTGAACTGTTTTACCGCCACTGAGAGCTGCCACACGTTGCCATGTCTTGCCCGGAGTTTTCCTGTAAACATTATAATATGTTGCACCTGCAACTGCGCGCCATTTTACGGTAATACCTGCAGTAGAGCTTCTTGCACTAATGAGCACAGGGTCGGAAAGTCTCATAAGATAAAGACCATTTGTATCAAAACCGCTGTAATAACCGCTTACAGCACGTATTGTATACCTGTAATACTTACCGCTTGAACTTGAAATGCCTGTATCAGTATATGTTGTACCTTTTACCTCACCGAGGTAGTACCAAGATTTCGCACCTGCACCACGACGGTAAACTCTGTATTTTGTTGCACCGCTAACAGCATTCCACTTAATCTGAAGACCTGTTGAAGCGTTTGTTACACTAATAAGCTTGGGTGTTGCAACATACTTAAGATACAAACCTGTAGGATCGAATCCGCTAAGTACGGTTTGATTATATCCACCGGGATATGTCACATTTGACCCACGGTTTTCTGTTGTTGCTCTTACCGTATATCTATAATACTCACCATTCTTCATACCTATATTTTTACCGGTAGAATCCTTGCCGTAATCAACATAATATGTTTTTGATGAGCTGAATGTGCCAAGATATGTCCATGTCTTGGCACCTGCGCCACGTCTGTAAACTCTGTAGCCTGTTGCACCCTCAATCGCAGACCATGTAATCTTAACACCGTTAACAACATTTTCACGGCTGAGAAGCTTAGGTGTTGCAAGGAAGAGTCTTGTGATACCCTTTGCTATATATGCACCACAGCCTGTATCATTTGCGGCAGAAACAGTATATGTGTATACTACATTGCTCTTGGCAGTCTTATCTGTATAAGTTGTACCTGTTGCAGTACCGATAACTGCATATGCCTTGCCGTCAATCTCTTTTCTGTAAACATTGTACTTTGTAGCACCTGCAACAGGAGTCCATGTTATTGTCATACCGGCAACATCTACGGCAATTGATACCATTTTTTCAGGTGTAGCAAGCCTTGTAATCGCGTTATTTGTTACAGTCTTACTGTTAAGATTCACATCTGAACTAAATGCCTGAATTCTGTATGTGTAAGTACCGTTAACAACGATGGCCTTATCAACATAAACACCGTCTGCAGGAGAAACCTCTGCAAGCTTCACAAAGCTACCTGTACCTGTCTTTTTCTCGATAACATATTTTGTGGCACCGTTGACATTGTTGAAGTAAAGCTCGATACCGTTTTCTGTGTTTGCAACTGCAAACTCGGGTGCAGAAAGGAATTTGACTGTCGGAATAGCAGCACTTGTACCTGCACGGTAAATACCTTTGATAGCCTCAACCTTGTAGTTATACTCAATGAAGCTTTCAATGGTTTCGTCTGTATATGTGGTCTTGGTTGTAGTTGCAACCTTTACCCACGCACTGTCTGACTCAGTTGCTCTTTTTCTGTACACCTCATAGCTTTCAGCATATTGAAGTGCACCCCAGGTAACTGTTGCACCGTAAGGAGCTGCAACAGCACTCAGCGTTGTAATTGTACCAAAATTAAGACCGGCAACACCTGTTTTGTTATATGCAGTTTCACACTCAAGTTCATTAACTGCTGATACCGAATAGAAATACTCTGTACCGAGTGCAACAGTGCTATCTACATAATTTGTAGTTTTCACATTTGATGCAATCTTCTCCCAAGCGGAAGAAGCTGTTTTACGGTAAACATTATATGATGCACCATTCTCAACAGCACCCCACTCTGCAACGAGAGCGCCGGAAGTTGAATAAACCTTGTTCACTGCGGGGGCTGTTGTCTTAAGGTATTTAACTGTGGGAATAGCTGCACTTGTACCTGCACGGTATGTACCCCTGATAGCCTCCACCTTATAGTTGTAATTAACACCGCTGATAATTGCTGTGTCCTTGTAGCTTGTGCTTGTATTAAGAACAGATGCAACCTTAACCCATGCATTTTCAGGCTCTGTTGCTTCTTTTCTGTATACCTCGTAATACTCTGTCTTCTGAAGTGCACCCCAGCTAACAGTAATACCATCAACTGAAGGAGTTGCGGAAAGTGTTTCAATTGTACCGAAGTTGAAGCCAACAACACCATTCGTGTTGCATGCTGTTTCACCGTTTCCATTGCCTGCAGATACTGTATATTCATACTCTGTACCGATAACGATTGTGTTATCCGTGTAGCTTGTGCCTACCACATTTTCAGCAATTCTCTCAAATGCAGAAGCACCTGATACCTTGCGATATACGTTATAGAACTCTGCACCGGAAACTGTACCCCATTCAACAACAAGATTCTTGTCTGTTGAATAAACCTTTGTTACTGCAGGAGTATCAAGAGTAAGGAAGCTGTCTGAATAAAAGCTTACACCATCATCAGTTCTCTGAACGTCATTTTCGCTATTACCGTCATCGGTTCTGTGTTCAAGGCAACGGAATTCTACATCTGCCATTGAACCATCCTCCGCAATCACCTCAAATGTAATTGTGAAGAAATCCTTTTCGGCTGTGATATTTACTCCGCTTGTGCTCATATACGCCAATGAATATTTATTAGCATCATTATAAACCGCATCTGTCTCGTATACACCTGAAACATAAGGGTTTGCACCGCCTGCAGCTCCGGTTGCTTCACTTACAACCCTGAGTGCACTGCTGTCATATACAGCATGAACGATAGAGCCGATAAGCTTATTCTGACCCGGAAGAAGGCTGATAGTATATGTGATAATTCCATCCTTCATACCTGCGGTCGAAACCTTCAGATAATCACTTGCATTTGCTGCCGATACTGTGAATGCTGCTGAAAAAGCAGACATCAACATAACACAGCAAAGCAAAACAGAAATAAATCTTTTCAATTTAATTCCTCCTTAACTTCTTACTGTTTTTATGAACGCTTGGTAACAAGACCGTTTGTATCAAAACCGCTGAATACATTGCCGGATGCAGCTCTTACCGTATATCTGTAATACTGACCCTTAGCAACATTTTTATCCGTATATGAACCGCCGGTTACTGTTCCGAGGTAGGTCCATGTAGTCTGACCTGCACCACGGCGATAAACTCTGTAGCCGTTTGCACCGCTTACGGTATTCCACTTAACCGTAATACCTGCTGAACTGTTGGCAATTGATGTAAGCTTTGGTGTTGCTACACACTTGATAAGCAAGCCGCTTTCAAAATTACTGTACAGTTTATAGAAAACAGTTCTTACGGTGTACTTATAGTAAACACCGCTTTTAACATTCTTATCCGTATATGATACAGCCGTTGTGGTTGTAAGATATGTCCAGGATTTCTCGCCCGCGGCACGTCTGTAAACTCTGTAGCCACTTGCATTCTGTACCGCACTCCACTTGACCGTAATACCATTTGTAGCATTGGTAATACTTGTGAGGTGAGGAACACCAACATAAGCAATACGCTTTGAAACATATGCGCTGTTTCCGTTTGCTCCATACGCTTTTACAGTATAATCAATATTTCTGCCGGAAACAGCCGCTTTGTCAAGATACGACGTTGAACTGACAGTAGCAATATATGTCCAGCTCTTTGCACCATTGTATTTACGATAAACGTTATACTTCGCAGCACCCGCTACAGCACTCCATTTAACATTTACACCGCCGGTAACCGCAGTCAATGTAAACACGGGAGCTTTATAAAACCACATAGGTGCAGATATCTTTGTGGCACTCGAACCGCTGCTCACACAAGCCTTAACACCGTACTCAAGTCTTTTTCCGCTGGGCGCCTGTACATCAATGTACGTTGTTGCATCTTTCTTTGCGTCGGCAACATAAGTCCAGGTCGATGTACCCGCTTCACGTCTGTATATCTTGTAGGAGGTTGCTCCTGATACAAGAGTCCAACCCACCTTCATGCCCGTGGGCTGAACCGAGGTCGAAACCTTTGCAGGTGCAACAACAAATGAACCCGATATACTACCCGCAAAACCTGAGTCAAGAATACCGTTCTTATCAAGGGCTCTTACTGAATATGTTGCAGTTTCACCGGACTTCACGGTATTATCATCATAAAAAGTCTGTGTTGCAGGCACAGTAGCAATAAGATCATACTTGTTTGTTGTTTTATTTAATTTGAAAACTCTGTAGTTTGCGGCACCTGCACCCTTTTGCCACGTAACTCTAAGGCCTGTGCCGGTGGCAACAACTGAGCTCAGCTTAAGTCTGCTGATTGTTGAGGTTGTGTGTGTGTACATACCTTCAGGATAAGTATCAGTCTTGGGGATATTAAGATTCGGGTCAGTGCTGTTGAATTCCATACAGTAGAACTTAACCTGTGTCTGGGGTCTGTCGGGGTGAATTGCTTTAAACTTAAGTGTCATAAAGCCCTTCTCGCTCGAGCCCGTGCTGTACGCATTAAGGGTAACGTAACCGATTGTAAAAATATTTGTTCCGTCAATGGAATTGCCGGAAGTATAAAAACCGGGAACATTCTGCACAGGGTCTCCGTAAGAATCCTTCCTCATAAATGCACCGTCATTAGCACAAACGGGCTGAAGAACGGATGCATCATAAACCACCCTTATAATAGCACCGTTAAGGGTAACATTCTTTTTAAGATAAATGTTGTATGTTACGTAATCATTTTCAAAGGAGCTCGATTCAATTCTCATAGCATTCAGCGGCGAAACAGCGCTCGCAGTAACACTCAGAACAGAAAAGATCGAAACGAGCATAATCACGCACATAACGAATGATAAGCTTTTCTTCATCAGGTTATCTTCCTTTCAATAAAAACCGGATTTTGACTATAGGGCGGCAAAAAGAACACAGTCCACCCTATGATAAATTGTACATAATAAATATAACAAAAAAACCGTCTCGTGTCAACGAAAACGGCTCAAAAGAAAATGTAAAATTGACCAAAAAAACTGTGCAAATTTTATACACTAGAAATAAAATACAAATAAACTAAAAACTGTGTATGAATTAACTGTGAATTAAACCGCCATTCTGTGGCGCACGCTGAAGAGCACGTCCTCCTCCTCACGCTTGAGCTCTTTTATGGAAATACTGATGATGTTTCTGACAGTACCGCCCGAAAGAGAAATCCTGTTACGAAGCATATCCTTTGCCTTTTTCACATTTCTGCCGTCACCGAAAACAATACAGTCAATAGTTTTATAGCGAAGATCATTCTTTGTTATAAAAGCACAAACCTCAGGAGGAATCTCACCCATATACTCGTCACAGGCAAAAATGATTTTATCGAAATCCTCAACGTCCACACCGTAGCTGCCGACGGATGAAAATCTGCGTACACGGTTAATGCCGAAATAACGGCTGAAGGCAGACTTATGAGTATCACGGTTGAGCTCAAGAGCTTTTGTATCACGTTTTCTGAGAACACTTTCACTGCAAAGGGAATTTACCGTATCATCGCCTGAACAATACACAAACAACGTCTTCAACTCAACACCCCCGAAATGCTCAAAAAGCACAATTTCTTGTAAAAAATAAGTCAGAAAACCTCTATATGTAGTATACCACAAATGCAAGCAAATGTAAGGCTTTTTATTGAAAAAAACGGCGAAAAAGCAAGAATCTACCTATTGCACAAAAGAGACCACAATAATTTGTATGTATTTTCAAAATCATACAAATACGAGCACAATATATGCCGTTTTTTAAACCTCTTTGCTATTGAAATAACCACTTTTATGTGTTATATTGTGGTATAGTAAAAATTAACATTTGAAGAAGGTATTTTATGAAACCATTACGCACTTTCATACAGCAAAACGGCATCCGTCTCACACTTAAGGCAGAAAGGCCCCTGTACAACCTTTCAAAGGGAAAGCTTGCAAGAAACCTGTTCCTTTCATCCTTAAGGATTCCACACATCGGTTCAAATGTCAGAATCATAAAAGAAAACGAAACATCAACCTACATCGGAAAGTTCAACCCCGACGGCAGCTACGACAGCTCTCCCTTTAAGATTCTCACTTTCACCGATATGCATACAGGCGAGGACTATGACCTTAACGACAAGGTAATGCAGTTGATGATTGATAACATTGAGGAAATAAAGCCTGATCTTGTTATTTTCACCGGTGACTGTATCCAGGCAAAGTATCAGCAGATTGATGCAATCCAGTTCAGTCAGCTTTTCGAAAAAATGGGGGTTTATTGGGCTTATGTTTTCGGTAACCACGAGGCAAGAGAAGAAAAGGAATATTACAAATATCTTCTTTTCAAAAGCCTTACGGATTCCCCGTACTGCCTTTCAAAATTTGGTGACCCTACCCTCTTCGGCTACGGAAACTATGTGATAAATATAATGAATTCGGAGTCCGAATTAAGACAAAGCTTAGTTCTGTTTGATTCAGGCAGAGACATCTGCGAGCCCCACAAAACAAATGATAAAGTTTCTTTTGAGAATGGATATGACTACATCAAGCCCTCTCAGATAGAGTGGTACAAAAAGGAAATCACCTCACTCAAAAAGAAATATGGCGAAGTGAAATCACTCCTTTATATGCATATCCCTATTCCCGAATATGCCGAGGTTTTCGGTACAGAGAAGGATGAAAACGAAAGATACATACCTACAGGCAAGGCGGAGCTCATTTATGGTGTACAGTACGAGCTGCCGGGTTGCTCACCACACAACAGCGGTCTGTTTGATGCTATGAAGGAAATGGGTGCCCAAGCGGTTTTCTCCGGTCACGACCATGTAAATGACTGGGCTGCACTCTACGAGGGTATATATCTTGTATACACCCAGAGCAGTGATTACAACCTTTACGGACTCGGCGGATACAACAACGCCGTATATTTACCTGAAAGCGAGTGGCTCCAGGGCTGCACTCTCACAAGCATTGCCGGGGACGGCTCTGTTACAATTGAGCAGAAGAAGAATTCAAGATTTTTAAAATAAAACAGAGATAATTCCAAATTCACAAAATGTTCATTGTTTATTTTTAATTGTTCATAAGTTTTTAATACCCAATTTATTTTTATGATGTATAGTGTAATCAACGGAACGGGAAACGCCAATCCCACCGTTGATTACATTGTTTTCATTCCTATCTCCTTATTTCCATATTTACCCCTAAGAAAAACGCATCCGCCTTTCGGTAGATGCGTTTTTCGTTTTTACAGATATCCTCTGATATCCGTGATCAGCTTCTCTTCAAGATTGATAAGCTTTTTACATATATCCTTACTTTTTTCGTTTGCCGCCTCGTATTCGTTAAGATACTTGTTAAGCGATTTCACACCCATATTGCAACCGTCTGTCATAAGGTCAGCAATGGTTTCGTCTGACTCCTCAACTGCAAGCTTCACATTTGTTTTCATCCAGGACATACCCTTTGCAATAGGGTTAGGCTCTTTGCCGTCATCCTGATAATTTTCAAGCAAAATGTTGATTTCATCCTGCAATCTTACGTGCTCGTTGCGACAATCAACGAGGTACTGTCTGAGAGCATCCGACTTCACCTTATTGAGCACATCATCGATAGATGAAATACCCATTTTAACACCTGCATCGCACTCTCGCAGAAGTCTTATTGTATCCTGTTCTACCATAAAAACACCTCTTATATCATTTTAAAAAGAGATTGCCCCGATTTTTTTGTATTATTCACATATAAAAAATCTTGATATGAGCACTTTACGGTGATATAGTGGATGTATAACTATTACAGGAGTTTTTTATGAAACCGAACATTATATTTTATTTTTCAGACCAACAGCGTTGGGATACTCTTAATGAAAACATTATGCCGAATGTGTGGACACTTGGTGAGCAAGGATTATTGTTTGAAAATTCCTTCACATGTCAGCCTGTGTGCGGTCCCGCCCGCGCCTGCTTGCAGACAGGTCAGTATGCCACAGAAAACAAATGCTATTGGAACGGTATTCCGTTGCAGGAAAATTCAAAAACTTTAGCCGACCACTTTAATGAAAACGGCTACGATACTGCATATATCGGCAAATGGCACCTTGCATCAGACAGAGCTCCCGGCAGAGGCTGTCATTGTGAAAAAACCGCTGTCCCCCTTGAAAAACAAGGCGGTTACAAATATTGGCGCGGTGCAGACGTACTTGAATTCACATCACACGGCTATGACGGATACGTTTTCGATGAAAAAGGAAATAAAGTTGAGTTCACAGGCTACCGTGCAGATTGTATAAATGATTTTGCGGTTGAATACATAAACAACCACAACGGTGAAAAGCCGTTCTTTATGTTCATTTCACAGCTTGAGCCTCACCACCAGAATGACCACGGTCACTTTGAAGGACCTAAGGAAGCTATTGATAAATATAAGGATTACCCCATCCCCGAGGATTTATCATTTTTAAGCGGTGACTACAAAAAAGAATACCCCGATTACATCGCGGCTATCAACAGGCTTGACGAAAACGTGGGCAAGCTTGTTGATACACTTAAGGAAAAGGGCATATATGATAACACGATAATTATTTATACAAGTGACCACGGGTGCCACTTCAAAACACGTAATTTTGAATACAAACGCAGCTGTCACGACTCCTGTATTCACACTCCCCTTGTTTTTGGTGGCGGTGCAATACCTGTAGCAGAAAATACCGATGCACTTGCAAGCCTTATTGACCTGCCTCCCACAATACTTAATCTGGCAGGTATAGAAATCCCCGAAAGCTATTCAGGCAATGCTTTGCCTGTAAATGGCACAGATGCGCCTGAAAGGGATTGTGTATTCATTCAGATAAGCGAGTCACATATAGGCAGAGCAGTCCGCACAAAGGAATGGAAATATTCAGCGAGGGCAATCGGATCGGGCTGGCACAAGCCGAGGGCTGTTCATTACTTTGACGATTATCTCTACGACCTGAAAAACGACCCCTGCGAGAAGAATAATCTTGTGAAGGATGAAAATTACTCCAAGGTTTTACAGCAGATGCGGACACTTCTGGCCCGGGAAATGGTAAATGCAGGTGAAAAAATGCCTATATTCCACAAGCCGTGCAAGGCAAAAAAGTATTAAACACAAGCTGTCTGATGCCCCACAAGGTAGCAGACAGCTTTTCTTTTCCGAATGTAATAATACCGCTTATCAAACCAAATATACCAAACACCGAGAATTCCTTGAAATTTCCGAAAAGTCAACATAAAATAAAATCACGAGGAACACTCAGGAAAGCAAGGTGGTTAAAACGAATATCAGAATAATCATAGACAAATCAAAAGACGAGGAGGTTTTAATTTATACTCACGAGAAAACCGAGCTTGTTACAGAAATTGAAAGACTTGTATCTGAAAACAATCAGGATTTGATTGGTTATAAAGATTACGAAGCAGTAAAATTAAATCTGTTCAACGTAAACTGCTTTACAAGTGAAAACGACAAAGTCTTTGCGCTGACCGATAAAAAATACAGGGTTAAATCACGGCTTTATCAGATTGAGAATATGCTCGACGATAACTTCATCAGGATAAATCAGTCATGTATTGCTAACGTGCGATGTATTGAAAAGCTACAGGCAACGTTTTCAGGGGCAATCTGCGTAGTTTTCAAGAACGGATATCGCGACTATATTTCAAGACGTAATCTGAAAAAAGTAAAAGAAAGGTTAGGTGTAAAATTATGAACAGATACGCGAAGGAATTTTTATTAAGAGGCATGATGTTTGGTGGTTTCGGGCCTATTATATTGGCCATAATATACTTTATAGTTGAGAAGGTTCATCCCGAAACCACCTTCAACGGAACAGAAATACTGCTTGGTATTGTTTCGGTTTATCTGCTTGCATTCGTGCACGCAGGTGCAAGCGTTTTCAATCAGATAGAGGAATGGGGACTCAACAAATCCATCGGCTGGCACTTCGGTGTGCTCTATGTAGCATATTCAATCTGCTACCTTATCAACACCTGGATCCCCTTCAACCTCAAGGTTTTCGGCATTTTCACAGGCATTTTCATTGCTATCTATGCGATTGTGTGGATAACGGTTTACATCTGTGTAAAGCACACTGTAAAAAAGACGAATGAAAAATTGAGAAAAACTATATAAATCGAAAGCAGAGTTCAATCCGAACCCTGCTTTTGTTTTTCGTTCATTTGCTGTTGTTTTGCTTTACGTATTCCAAAAAATCCTCAAGAAACTTGCTCATCATAAATCGCCTTATCACAAATACATTTTTGCATAATTTTCTATGATATCCCTTGCCCGTTGGGCAGTTTCGGGGTCTTTGTCGAGAGCGTGACCAGAGTTTTCATATAATAAAACATCATTTTTTATGTTATTTTCATTAAGGAGTCGTATAAATTCCTCTATGTGTGGTGAGGGAATAAGCTCATCGGATTTTCCGTAGAATATTGCTGTGGGAATACAATCGGGTGATAGATATTTTTCGGGCGAAATGTTATAAAGCGCTTTTTGTTGTGCTTCATTCATAAATGTTTCTCTTGTAATTGTAAATCCGCAGCATTGTGACATAAGTCCGTTTTTCCATTCCTCAAACTCATCTGCAAGACCCATAAGAAAATCGGGCTTTGCACAGTTAACAGGCGGACAGTAAGCACACACCGCAACAAGGTTTACAGGAGCTTCGTTTACCCATGTGTAAGCATACATAAGTGACAGGTGCGCCCCTGCTGACCCACCGGACAAAATCAGATTTTCAATATTATAACCTTTTTCAGACAAAAATTCTTTCAGCTTTTTAACGGCACAGGTTATGTCATCAAGCTCGTCAAAAACAGTCAGTTCATCTGTAACAAAGCGATAGTTCATTGTAGCACATATGTACCCCAAATCACAGAAATACCGACAATCCTTGTGATGAATTGTTTTGTCACCATCATGCCAACCGCCGCCGTGAATAAAGAGTATTGCGCCCGATTTGTTTTTTACAGCTTCGGGTATAAAAACATCAAATTTATGCCTTTCGTGAGTGCCGTAGGACACGTCACTGAACAACTCAAACTTACTCATAATTATCCCTCGTCAAAAATATCTTTTATTGCTTCAAGGTAACCGTAACCGTAAAGATCATCAGGTTGAAGATAGCTTGTTTCAGTCCATTCATTCCAACTGTTTACGGTTACAAAGGGGGCTTTCATAACTCCGTTTTTTATCGAAGCATCTGCAAAGCCTTTTATTTTCTCACAGGCAAGTCGGAAGTTTTCGGGAGTGTTATTCACCACTACACCGGGAACAAAATCATTGAAACGCACATTATTGTCCCAGCCCACGGAAATATTCGGATAAAACGGTACAGTAAGCCTCTGCGATTCCTCCGTAACCGCATCAATATATCTGTCCGCAACATCGGTATAATTTCCGTCAAAGTCTGTTGAGCAACCCCAATTGTAGCTTGTTACCGAGTCAACGCCAAGATAATCGTACATCTGAGCAGAGTCAGCACCTTTTTGTGAATCATCGTCACGAAGCCAGTTGAACACACGGTTGCGCCAATGAACAACCTGAAAATAAAGTCCCCTAAAGCCTGCGGCTATAGTCTTTTGACGAAACTCCTCTATCCCCTTTTTACACTCGTCACTTGTGCCGAATGAACGAATAAAATTATCAATATCAAAAATCATATAAACAGGACAACCGTTGATACAATAGTAATTTTTCTTCTTAAAGTATTTTTCTATAGTTCTGTCGCATATCTCAGAAAAAATCTTCGGTGTCACCACTCCGCTCCAAATAACTGTTGATAAATCACGGTCCGAATTGCGTTTATCCCATAAATGTGTTGCATCGTGGTTTGCCCACATAAGGCAGAACTTCATTTTCTCGTTGTTTTTTGCCTTGAGAAAACCGTCGTTAAGGCAATTTTCAAGAAAAGGTCTGTTATCATACCAGTACCAGTCATAAATAAAAACATTTACTCCGTATGAAACGGCACAATCAATCTGCATTTCCATAACGGAGCTATCCGCCTCATTTACATAGCCCCACAAAGGAACACGAGGCCAACGGCAACCCTCATATCCTTTATCGGTCATAGCCTTCACTGTCTGCCATTCACCAATGCCATCAGGCCAAAAAATACGTGTACGGGGCTCGTCACCTGTATATGACGGCCAGACAAATGCGGCAATATCATAAATTCCCATATTACATACCTCACAGATACAGCGTTGTAATTTATTTATAAAAGTATACCATAAACGCACAGGTATTTCAATAAAGACGGAGAATGAGCGAATTCCCCCGATTTTATGTCCCTCGTGCTCCGCCAAGGCGAACCGCACGAGATGGACTATGGGTTCGAGACCTCTTGACTGCCAGTCAAACGCTCTCCCGAATTAACAGGTAAACATCCCCAACAAACATTTTGATACAATTTAATCTAAAACAAAACACAGAAAAAGGCTTTTCGTTTCCGAAAAGCCTCATTTCTGTATAATAGCATTTTTTGTCTTAAAGACATAGTTGAGAACCGGCTCATGCATAACCATACGAGGGCCTTAATTCAACATTCTCTCAACTGAAGTTGAATATCATAGGCATAGAAATCACACAAAATGTGTTATTTCTATATTTTATTATATGCATTTTTGTAAAAAAGTAAACACTTTTTTTGCATAAAAATCAATAAAAAATCACGAGAATTTTTGGAAACGAACAACATATTGTGTTTTTTCTTATTAAATCAATCTACATCTTCGTCAGTTTCAATTATCTCTTGCCAACTTTGATGCATACGCATAAGTATTGAACGTTCACACAAATGAGAAACCAATTGATTCATGTTGATGATTTTTATAGTCTTGTTAAATTCTAAAGGACCTATTTCAACCATTAGTTTTGCTATAAATTCATCAATGAATGATGAACTACATGCTTTAACTGAAGAAAAGTCTAAAATCATAGGTGCATTTGTTTTACGCATAATATTGAGAACATCATTTCTTAATTCTTTTCCTGCTAATCTTGTTCCCGTACCGCTGCAATTCTTATAAACATCATATTTTAACCAATCGTCGTCTTGCCACATATCGTCTATACGAATATCAAAGCCATCAAAACCATCTAAACTTTTTAAAGCTGACTGTATATCAATTTTCTTTGACAAATCAAGTTGAAAATCAACAATAGTACCTGCATGTTTATCTGCGACCAAAACACCATTATCGAATTTTTCTAAAGCTCCGTTTCTCAGCATTATTGATGATTTACCCGAAGTAATTGTCAATTTTCCACCATTTTCATCAACAATCTGATACAAACCATAAAGTCCATTTCCCTGACCTTTACCATCACCAACGCCCTCTTGAATTGCCATAGTGAGAGCATCAATTTCTGTTGCGGGTTTATGCTTGCTTTCAGAAAGCGATTCGAAAATACCTATACCGCAGTCATAAACACAAATTGCAAGAATTTTCTTTTTTCTGTGATATTGTGCCATAATATAACCGGTATTTTCTTTGCTATGAACCAAAACATTGTCCATAACTTCATTGATACACCAAATTAATCCTGAAAGCACACCATCTTCGCATTGTGTTGTTCTACTGATACAATCAATATATGCTTGAACTAGCTTGCCAACCTGTCCGGCATTACCTTCCTTGTAAGAATACATAAATATTTTATTTAAGGGATTTCTGCATTTTTCTAATTCTTCTAATGTTGGGTCTATGGGAGAGTCAAAATGACATTGTTGCAAATACATATTATCATTTATAACTATATTGAAATCCACATCATAAAACTTTTTATAATTTTGAATAAGTGCCGAAATTGGCAGACATGCATCTGGAAAAATACTGTTTCTTTCACACTTACATATTACATTCAAACTTTTTCGCTTACGCTTTATTGCAAGATTGACACAACGAATGAATGCAGTTACACAAGACGGATGATCCATTCTATTTATTATAATATCCGAATCTCTTAGTGCCACATTAGGAAGCTTTTTCTTGGTTGCTATAACAAATCACCTCAACTCGAATAAAATATAACATACTTTTCCAATGTGGTCAATCAATAAAACAATATTTAAGAAGTCTCAGTACATCTAAATGCCATTTCATAATTCTCCCGAATTAACAGATAAACATCCTCAGAAATGAATTTTAATTATAAAACAAAAGACTTTTTGTTCCTAACAAGTCTTCATTCTAAATTATCGCAACCACTTTTGGCACAAAAATCAATAAAAGACACCGTATAATATTATTTTATTGATTGTCATAAAAACTCTATGCACCATGTTATAAAAACTATTGACAATTTTGCAAGTTAATAATGCTTATCAACTTTATTTATTATCTTATCGGCAAAAGTTGTTATGAATGTTCTGTCCATTTTATCGGGTTTAAAAGCAAAACACAACTTTGCTAATTATTAATAAGTTATATGTATCATTAGTGTATAATTCTATCTAAATAATTTTAATTTCTTTACTATTTTCGAGTAGTTCTCTAACAGTTTCGGTAGCTAATTGCGTGTGTTTTTCGTTAAGCTTTGCATAAATTGCGTTTTCGTTATTACCTGTTTCACCAATACATACATAAGCTTCTGTATCAATATTAGTTGGATTATAAATTGCTAAAGAATATAGAGATAGAAATAATGAATATTCATCACTAGTTATTAAATAAAAATGAATATACTTTCGTGTAACTATGGTACTGTATTTCTTGAAAATTCTCCTTGCACGTTCTCTAGAAATCGGAGTATCTAATGCAACAAATCGGTAATGTACTCCCTCTCTCAATCTTGTACTTACAACGTAATCAAAAGTATTATTTCCTTCTTCACAAGAAAAATCTGGAGATAAAAGCCAGATTTCTTTAGTTTTCACATTTATTTCAATTTCTGCTAATTCAACATCATCAAATATTTTAGAATTTTCTCCATAAAATTCTTTGAGATGGTTAGCATGTAAAAAGCAGCACAAAAATTTAGGATCATAAATGCAAGAGCAAGCACTACGTCTAGTATCATTATTATACTTAAAGTATATTAGAAGAGTATACACCATTAATGTAAAGATAATAGAAAACACTAATATTTTAATATAAGTATGTGAAGAGATGTTCAACGATGTTGAGCCAATTTTATCAATTATAACTTTAATGGCAAACGAAAGAATTGCTATTATGCATGATGATATATAAAAAATTTTTTTAATTCTATTCCTTAACATGTTAAAGATTCCTCAACTTCTATTCTTATTAAATGGCTAACGAGGTTTTCGGTATCCTCCTCCGAAAGTTGCCTAAACAAGATTTCATTTTCATTATCTGAAAATTTAATGCAAATAAAAGCTTTTCTGCCTTCTTTGTGATTCTTGTTCGGATAATAAATAATGACATCAAAATTCTCAAATAACAATTTGTATTTTTCGTCGATTTTTAATATTTGAAAGGTTGGATATTCTTTATACTTTTCATGCAATTCGAGAAATTTTGCAGCATTATTTCGTGTGTTAGGAATAAAATACTTATATTCAATGCTTCGACTCAAATTATCTAATATAATTTGAGATATTGTACTAATTGTTGTTTCTAGGTTAACATTGGATGTGAGCACCCATATCTTTCCATCTTTGGAGATGTTGCTTTCTATGTCTTCAATCTCATTTAGTGAAATTATTTTCATTGCTTTTTGATATTCTTGTGGTGTAGGTGTTAGCAAATCTCTTTTACAACATTTTATTTTCTCTGCTTTAGAAAACTCATCAACAGATTTTTCAATTGACTCTGTACATATGTGTATTAAAAAACTTAATAACATTACAAAGAAAAGTACAATTATTCCTGCATAAAAAATATTATGGTATTGTTCTAAGAATTGGCCGTATTTGTTATATATCCAATACAAAATACTAGTCTGGATAAGCGTACATATTGAAAACATGAGGCTAATAATATCTTTGTTTTTCAATACATTGCTTTTCCAATATATCCAAAAAGTATTATCTTTTTTCATGAAAACTCCTTGACTTTATTAATATACTTACGAAGATTTTTAAGGATGTGTATGTTTATAGTTTCGAAGTCTATTTTCCATATTTTTATCTAAATATTTTATTGCTTCGCAAACGCCTTTTTTTCTTCCAAATAAATCTTTTGTCTCGTTAAGTACTTCCCCCAAACAATAACCTCCGCAATGATCTTTAGATGGGCAATCGTTACAATGATTCATATTTTCAGTACTACGTGACTGCAGTTTTTTTATTTTTGCTTGATCATATTCTATTTCTTTTGTATTAGAATTCCATCTACCGTATATAAAATCGCTCATATGATTTTTGTCTTCTCCAAATAATGCCATATCACAAGCAGATACATAACCATCCGTTGTTAAATGAGGTACCGGAATGCATGCTCTACAGTGTTTGGTTACAGAATCACCAAAATTACATGTCATTATACTGCCATAAAATATTCCTTTGTCATTGGCATATCTAGATGCTTCAAGAAATTTTTTAGCAAAATGCATATTATCAAAATCAACTTTTTCAATTGTTTCTGCAACAGAAGGAAATAGTGGATCTACCCATATTTCGGTTATACCTAAGCTATAAAAATAATCAATCATTTCAAGTTGCCTGTTGATATTTTCGTTTGTTATTGTTGCTCTTATTCCAACGAAGCACTTCTTGCTTTTTTTTAGGATCTTTATATTTTTTTCTATAAGTTGAGATGATTTTTTTGTTTTATCCAAACACAACCTATGTAAATCTTGCATCTCCGGTGTTCCATCACAGGAGATCCATATTACATCAATATTTTGTGAAAGCCAATACGCAGTATTGTCATTAAAAGCACCGTTGGTTTGTATTTCAAAGGTTACCGCTTCTCCGCCTTTATCAACAGCATATGAACATATTTTTTTTATTAGTTCTAGTTTTACTGTAGGCTCTCCTGCACCGAAAAATCTAATATGGCGCAAATAATCTGTTGCAAAATAGTCATCAATACCCTTTTTGACAAAATCAAAATCTATAGTTTGATTTTGATGATTATCAGAGTATTTGTTAGTAAAACAATAATCACAGTTCAAATTGCATTCAGTGGTAACAAATACAGAGAACATTTCTTTTTTGTAATGAGATAATTTTATTTCTTTCAGGTATTCATTTAAAGGAACAGCAATATTTTTTATATCGTTAAAAATATTTTCTAAATTGTTAAGTTCCTCATTATCAAAAATTGGTGTTCCACGCATACCACTCTGTGGATCGTTATCTAAAAGAGCAACTCTATTAGTCTGATCATTTATTAATATAAAGCCCTCCTGTGCTCTTTTAAGAAGTTCAGGATTGTTTTCTTGGAGATACTCTTTTTCAACTACATAAGGTTTTAAATATTCACTATCATTTTCGATATGTTGAAGTATTTGTGGGATGTTTTTTATCCGGTGTGCTTCATCTCTTTTTACTATAAATATTCTTTCCAACATTGCTTGTCTA
Organism: Acutalibacteraceae bacterium; assembly: GCA_045532945.1. Classification (GTDB taxonomy): domain Bacteria; phylum Bacillota; class Clostridia; order Oscillospirales; family Acutalibacteraceae; genus DTU089. The sequence goes on along the minus strand of JAZSGZ010000013.1, from coordinate 88,727 downwards.
GATACGGCATCAGCATTTGACTTCCAAAAACTTTTTTCGTGATTAGAGTTGTTCCATTCGCACTTCAACATCATAGAAAGAGCTTTAATCTCCGAACCTCTTTGTGTACTATCAATTATTGTGTTACACAATACATAAAATTCTTCTTCGCTTAATTGACTGAGTTTAGGTTTTATATTGTATCTCCGTAGTAAGTATAATTGATTTATTGCAGAATCAATTATGGTGTTTTTATATATTGTCTGGAATGCTGGCTCTATACTATTGTACAAATCAATAAATTCCTGGGATTTACCAATTTGAATAGTATTCTTTTTATCAACAATTAATGGAAGAACTATTTTATTTATTTCGCGACCAATTTTCAGTCGTAAATCATCAATATTATAAAAGAAATCATAAACTTGTTTATGATTGTTGGCTATTTGTTTTTTGAAATCAAAAACAGCTCGTAGGTTTACTATATCTTCTTTGGAAAGTTTTCCAGATGATATTTTACCCTCTTTAAAATAGGTGAAAATATATTTTGGTATATTATTTTTTCGTTTGTTCTTTACAGCAACATTAAATTCTTCCTTAGTATAATTACCTACTTTTGTGCCAAACATAAAAATTGCTATATCACAATTTCTTAGCAATTCGTTATACTCTTCTTGTTTTCTTCCTTCCGCAAATTTTTTTGACTCCAATTCCCACATAATTGGTTTTATATAAAGACCAAAATCATGATAAAAATCACTTTCAGTATTAATAAATGTTTTTAGAACTTCTCTTTCTTCTGATAATTCTCCTGAAGATGCAATAAAAACTTTTAATTCTAACATATTTACACTCCCCACCAAGGTGTATTTTAATAAAAATATAAGTTGATAATACCCAAAAGTTAATCTATAAAACTTTCAAGTTCTTTTGCTAAATGTTCCAAATCCGGATATATATAACTATCGGTTATTCCACAAACACGCAATTCATATAATAATGTTTGTTTAAATTCATGAGGAATAATTATTTTCATAAGTGTTTTATCATTACATATATCTTCTAATTTTCTTGTGGAATTATGTACTGTAAATGCAGCCAACTGATTATAAACTCTAGAGTCTGATTCTGTCGGATAGCAAGCCACTATTTTATCTCTTAGTGTTTTAAATCTGTAATCAAATTTTTTATCTTCTGGTGTTATCGCTTTTTTGTTATCGCTTAACTCCCAGCGCTTAAATGCTGTATAAATCATCGTTGATACTGTTTTGTGTTCCATATTATATATAAATGTATTATCATATTCTTTATCATCTACTTGAGAAGATTTTTCTAGTCTTTCTAACTCATTCAATTTACCTGGAGTTAAGACCCATACACAAGCATCTTTTTCAATTTCAGTTTCTTCGGAAACGGCAAAGTATAATGCAACTAGTGGCGATCTAGACCAATCCAACAGTCTAGTAGGAAGCCCATAGTGTTGCATTAAAGTAAGCCAATTGGCATATTCATTAAGTTTAGGCTTGGGTGATTTAAAAATGCTTGCTCGAGCTTGAAAATCATTAGTGTAAAACCTTTCTTTACGAAACAATTCTTCGTCAGCTCCATTAAAACCCCTTTGAATTTTGGGTAAAAGTTCCCAAGATGCATCGGCATGTCCTCTATACCACTGGAAATATTCTTTGGACGAGTCGCAGATATATTTCATTCTAATTACTTCTTCGATATAACTACCTATACTATTAATTTGTACTTGACTAAAATAATACATCTGTATTTATTCCTTTCTTAATTGAATTACCCTGCATATATATATGACAAAATATTGCAAATACTTCAAAAAATTTTTCAGTTTTTACAAAATTCGACTTTTTCCACAAAAAAACAGTTTTATTTTTGGGTGAAAAAGCAATTCAAGAAATGTAAATATTCATTTCATTTGTTTTTGCAAATGTTTTCAAAATTAATATTAAACTCAAACTCCAACCGATAACCTTCATAAACATACACTCTATTTATTATCATACTAGCTATTTGTTTTTTGGTTTCCATAGGACTCTCATCAAAAATCTCTGACCATCTGAGTATTCGAGTATAGTTGTTAGTTAATTCCTGTATTTGTAATTCACCTTGAGTATAGTTGTTTTGAGCTTCTAAATAACTTTTCTTTGCAGTTTCTAACGTTTCTTGAGCTGATATCAAAAGCTCCGATAGTATATCTGCATTGTACTTGCTTTCACCTTGGATAGATTTTACAATTTCACTTTTTAAGGCATTGTATTCTTTCTCCGCTTTATCAAATTTTGCTTTTGCTGCCGATAACTCAATTTTTAAATTTGACATCTGTTTGTCATGAATATGACTTGCCATTTCCTGTGGTGTCATATCTTTCATTTTATCAAAAATCATATGTAAAACTGCGATGACCTTTTCATCCAAGATACGCATAGTGTATCCTGTTTGGCCATCGCAGTTTAATTTTTTTCTTGTTTTATTATAGCAAACGTATCTGACTTTTCTTCTGTGTACAGATGTACCGTCTACATGTTTTCGGGTTTCACCATTGGTTGTTAATGTGAGTCTGCCTTTACAATGTCCGCAGAACACATTACCGGATAACAGTGATTGACCCGATATATTTAAAGGTATTGTTCTTTCATTGTTTTTTTCATTAGTTCGTAAATTTGTTTGTTTTTGTACTTTATAGAAAGTAACATCATCAATAATTCTTAATTCTTCATACGGTCCCGATATTGCCGAACCATTCTTTAACATACCTATGTAAATATTGTTATGAAGTATATGTCCTACACTTGAATCTACCCATGTACCACCACTACGAGTTTTATAACCACGTTCATTTAATATGGTAGCAATTTTCCATCTTCCATATCCACTATTTGCAGATAGGTCGAATATCAGTCTTACTATTACAGCTTCTTCTTCGTTTATCTCCAATTTATATACTTCATGTTTTCTTTTGTTAACTATACCGCTTTTTACAGCTCTATATCCAAATGGTGGTATACCACCACGCCATCTGCCATCCATGACCATTTGTTCCATGGCAGTTCTTGTTCTGATTGCAGTTTTTTGGCTTTCACCATCAGCCTGCCAATATCTTATGTAGTTGGTGAGTCTATCTGTGTGAGAGTCAAAGCGTTGTTCACCTTCATTGACGCTCCAAACCTTAATACCTTGTGAGCAGAGCCATTCTACAATAAATGGTGTCTCATCTGATTTCCTTCCTAATCTGTCAAACATAAAAACTAGTAATATGTCAAACAAACCTTTTACGGCATGCTCTTTAATAAGTTGTATCTTATCTCTTTCAGCAGCACTCTTTTTGAATCCGGATACTCCGTTTTCTTGTTCCTCACGAATAATGTCCCAACCCATTTTTTTAGCAAACTCTCTGCAAGCTTTTCGTTGCATAGGGATATCCGCTAAATTATGTTCATCCATATCAACTTGCTTTGAAGTTGATACACGATATAAACAATACACTCTTTCGCCAGCCATTAGTGCACCACCTTTACTTGATTTCGACACAACACTATCACAACAACATTTATATATCCAGCATTATTTTGATAATTTTACAATAGAATTCAACAAACATTCTTTAATATTTTTTACTAATACTTCATTAGGCTCTTTTGAAAATTTTAATGTAATAATCGAACCATCAATAGTGGTTGTATAAGTGTTTTCTTGTACCTTATGTAAATCCATAGCTAACCTCCATGTTTTGAAGAAATACTTTTGAATCTTATCAAGCGGCTGATAGCTACTCAGCTCCACGGGAATTTCACCCTCGGCAGGTTCTCTGCCAACTGCCCTCATTGGTTGCGACGGTTTTATCACGCTCGACCTGTGACTAAACAGGAGTATCATTATCACTATTATCGGTTATCGCCATATCAAAAGCTATTTGATATCTATAGCAACTGTTTATCGCTCCCACAACAGAACAAGATGTTGTTAATAAAAACAACATCTGTTCTGTCAGATCATGGCGCAGTCCTATCGTGGCTCTTGCCTCTGCAAGAATAATAGCAACGTACTTGATAAAATATCTATTCTGTTGTCAAAGTGCATTCGAGGTTTTAACCCCCTCTACTTGACAACGGACATTTTTTTAGCTTTTGAGCGGGTATCAATTAAAACTTTTTTGAAATTTTTTTCTTATTGCATCTCTTATGTCTTTAACCGTTGAGTAAGATAAGTTGTTTTTTCTTGCAAATTCTCGCAACTCCATACCTTCCAATATGCAATTCTTATAAACCCAAAACTGTTTGGATGTGAGTGTTTTCACAACGGCATCAATTTCTGTTTGCATAAGTACTTGAGTTTCTAAGTCTTTTTCATCTATCAACCATTCACCCGAAACTTCTTCATCTTCAAAAATTTCATATGACAAAACTGTACCTGCATTATTACGAGCATCTTCTATGGCTCGATATATCTTTTTCTCTTCAGTTCTTAAAAAACGCAAGGTTTTGAGATCTACTTCAACAACTTCCTGTGTTGCACGGATTCTTACCCAGTAACGCTTAACGCCATCATCATTGGTTGTCCATAAATCGTAATCAAATTTTTTATTTTTATACATTTTTATAATCTCCTTTGTTTTTGAATTTCAGTTTTCAAAAACTGGAGATTATGGATATTCAGCTATGTAGGGTTGCCATATAAATTTCATTTTGACCTTTCTGTTTCCATCAAGTTCAAAAAATAATAGGAGCCTGACGAAAACTCGTCAGGCTCCTATCACTATGGTGCACTGTACATATAATTTAATCTTTTTTATAAGTCTTTAGTAACTATATTAAATTTTCTCCCACATTTATAGCATTTTATAATGATACCATTTAAATAATCATTATTTAAAAACTCCTCACTAATTTGCTGACTCTTTTTTACATCACATAATCTTGCTCCACACACTGGACAATGAACCTTCTTAACGTTAATAGATACGGGTACAACCCGTGTAATTATAATCATATTTTCTTGTTCACCATTGGTTACCATTTTCGTCAAAAAATATATCCCATTTTACTGGGACATATCTTTAACAACTTGCAATACTTCTTCCCAAAACTCATTTGAACAACCATGTTTATCAGCTTCTCGTATCAATACTTTTAAAGACGGTTTTTCCATCAAGTATTTTGAAATATCTGCTGGAGCACTAATATCTTTGTTATTAATATTTTTTATTTCCGAAGCAATATCAAAAAGTAACGTTTTTGATTTGTAATCTAATGATAACGCTGAAGCAATTTCAATTAGCAAAGCATTACTTGGTGGTGGTTTTTTACCATTTTCTATATTTGACAAGTATGAATGTGATACATTTAATTTGTCCGCAAGTACTCTTAGCGAGACGCCTTTCTGCTTGCGTTGCTCTTTAAGAAACACACCAAATATATTATTATCCAACATATTTTCTGTTATAGAATCTTTTTAATCTTCCGGCAATTAACAAAAAGGATTCTAGTATTATGCCAAAACACACAGAATATGCTACATTTGATTTTATAATTACACAGACAATAATAACAACTAACAAAACCATTAACACTATTCTGGAAATCTTGCGAAAATATTTATATTCTTTTTCAGTAAGTGGTTTTTCAGGTGTATCAAGCGGACAAAAAACAAATATAAAAGCAGATGATAATGCTGTAAGCATCAAAACAAAAACCTGTATATTACTTGTTTCACACAACTTAACACAAAACAGGCAAAGAAATATTGATGTTGTGGTTGCAACTGCACATTTCAATTCACTTGAAGCATGTATTCCACCGGCATACCTTCTGATAAATTGAAAAGCAATGTAGAAAACAACACTTTCAAGAACTATATCCAATATAATTCCAAATATTATTGTTAAAGTGAAATATAGTATCTGTGAAATCAATACAAAGAATCCATATAAATATAGTTCTTGCTCAGTGTCAGAGATAACTGCACTATCAATAAGTTTTTTTACAACCTTTGAAGCGATACTGCTAATCATTCTTTATTAAACTTACTGAAGTTTTTAAGTGCTGCCGGTGCTTTAGGCTGATAAATTGAAAGACACGTTGTTGAATTAGCATCAACCTTGCAAGAATGATTAACCGCCTTTTTAATTACAGATGCAGTTTTCACCTGAATTTTGTTTTTCACATTCATTTTTTCACCTCCCATCTAAAAGCAATATAATTGTGTATTATTTTATTTTCAATATATTTCACAAATAAATCACAAAAGAATATGAAAATAATCATTTTCGAAATAATTGGTAAAATTATCTATTGAAAAGTTCATATTACAACCTCATATTAGAGAACTCTAATACAAGGGAGTGTTTAATAATTAAATTTGATGATAAAATCACATATGGTGGTTATATGAAATTAAATTTAAAAATGATGGGATTCAGAATCGGCACACGAAGAAGACAATTAAACATAACTCAAGAGGATTTAGCAGAAAAGGTTGGCGTATCTGCCAAACATATATCTGCAATTGAAACTGGTAGAACAAAAACCAATATACAATTGTTGTATGAAATAGCTACAGCTTTAAATGTAACTGTCGATTACTTCACATTAGGTGTTGCTAAGAAAAATGACATTGATGAAATAGAAGAATACCTACGAGAATGCACAGATGAAGAAATGGGTGTAGTGAAAATATTCGTAAAAGCTCTTGTTGACAGTCATAAATAATACTCCAAATAACATTTGACAAACTATTTTTAATGCCGTAAACTTAAAATAATGTTTACGGCATTTATTTTTTGGAGGGTAATTGTGAAAATTGCGATTTGTGACGATGATAAGAAAATTATAAAAGATGTTGAAAATGCATTGGTTAACTATTTCAATGACAAAACGATAAGCACCGAAATTTACTCATATGAAGATGGCAACGAGCTTCTTGATAGTGATATATGCTTTGATATGGCGTTTCTTGATGTAGAAATGCCTTCTATAAGTGGTGTTGAAATTGGTAAAAAGCTTAAACAAAAATTCAACAATATAATTATATTTATGGTTACTGCTTACTCTGATTATCTTGATGATGCTTTTGAAATAGGTGCATATAGATTTTTACAAAAGCCATTGGATATAATTCGTTTGTATCGTTCATTAGATGCGGCACTACTTTCAATCTCAAACAAAGAAATAAAAATCATATGTGCCGATAATAATTCTGCAATTATATCAACTAACACAATAGTATATTGCGAAATATACAAACGAAAAACTCGTATCATCACAACTGATGGTGAATATGTTTCTAAAGAAAAGATTGAGTTTTGGAAAGAAAAATTAAATGAAGTTAATTTCTATTCACCTCACACAAGCTTTATTGTTAACTTTAATTTCATTAAAAGCTTTAATCGCACTTCTCTCGTTTTGGAATATGACGAAAAAACAACAGATATATCAATCGCTCCTAAAAAACAAAAAGAATTCAGAACAAAAATGTTCTTGTATGCAGAAAGAGGGATGTAAGAATGAGCAAACCAATGATATACGCATTAACCCTTCTGATATATTTATTAAATACATATTTAGTATTTTGGTATGGTTATCGTCTTTTCCCTTATAAAACGAACTTTAAAACAACCATATGTATTTGTTTTTCTGCAAATATTATTCTGTGGTTACTACTGAACCTTTTCTTTAGTGAAGCTATAAACATCATAGCAACACTCATTTTGTTTGGATTAGTTCTTTTATTAGGTTTCAAATGTGACCGAAAACTTGCGTTTTTCCATTCTTTATTACTTGTAGCATTAATGTGGATTGCGGAATATACTGTTTTATTCATAGTTTCACACATGCTAAACTTAGAGGTAACACATTTCAAAAACGATATTATTATATTTATCGAAGAAGCTTTTGCGGCAAAATTTTTATATTTTATACTTTTAACTATAATTTCTTCCTTTGCTAAAAAACGCATAAAAAAAGAAGGAACGAAAATTTCTATATATTTAACGATATTACCTATTACCACTTTCTTTATAACCGTTGTTCTACGAGTTCAAAGTCAATTCTTTGAATCATCAGTATTATCCACGGCTATGTGTGTAGTTGCCGAAGTTCTCATGTTTATTGCAAACATTGTTGTTTTTGCTGTGCACGAGAGAGACATCACAAACCAAAAGAAACTTCACGATATAGAAATGGTTGAACAAAAACAAGCAATAAACTTAGAATATCTTGATATTCTCGAAAAGAAAGATGAAGAAACACGAATTTTTATACACGATATTCGCAACAATCTTATAAACATTGGAAACCTGACAACAGAAGAAAATGTTAAGCAATACATCAAAGATATGTACGATAGGTCAAATGAAATATCCATTAAAGCTAAAACAAAAAACAAATTGCTGGATGTGATAATTAACAAATATGCTTTGCTTTGCAAAGATAAACATATACAGTTCAATACCGTCTCGCTAAACGAAAATCTGTCTTTCATCAATGATTACGATTTATCTTCCATTCTTGATAACCTTCTGGGAAATGCTGTTGAAAGAGCCGAAAAAGAAATAAACCCATATATTAATTTATTTTTAGAAAGCGATAATAAATTCCACAAAATCGTAGTAAAAAACAGTTGCTCAACAAAACCTGTAGAAAACAAAGAAATGCTTATTTCCACCAAGGAAAACAAAAACATACATGGATTTGGTATAAAAAGTGTTCTTAAAGCATTAAAAAATTACAATGGCGAGCTTGAATGGATATATGATAACAACGAATTCAAAATTACAATTTTAATACCTGTATAAATAAGCGATCTTTATTGATCGTTTATTTTTTTGTCGCTTTTTTTCATTTTTTTGCAACACACCTTACTTTTTAATTTGTATCTATTATTATGAAGGTGAAATATAGTATCTGATTTCTTTGGAGGTGACATTCTTTTAGAATTAAGTTTCAAAAAATAAAAACAAAAGGAGATTAAATACTATGAAAAAATCAACAAAAAGATTTTGTTTAAAGTTAGCTGCTAGTATTCTGTCAACCACTCTTGTAGCAAGTATCGCATTGCCTATGAATGTTTTAGCTACAACAATAGATACTACAGAAATCTTGTCAGAAAATGCAACCATCAATTCCTCTTCAAATGATTATTCAGATAATATTATCAGAGAAGTTGAAGAAGAACGTGATGAGTTTTCCAAGACATTTTTAATGACAGATGGCACATATTATACTTATGTTTCCCCTGTTGCAATCCATGAATTCATCGAAGATAAGTGGGTTAATATTGATGATTGTTTAAACGAAACTCCGTCAACGATTTCAGAAGCTGAAGAAATGGTAAAAGCGTATATTGAAACTGCTAACACCAATTCTGATAAAATTAATACTTTTTCCTTGCATGATAATGTTTCACCTATAACAGTAAATTGTGTAGGTAACGCTTCATACACCAATTCAAAATACACTTTACTTTCTAATGGTGCATTGGTTATAAAACCATCAGAAATAACAAGGTTTTCTATGGCCAACCAAGTTTTGCTTTCAGCTACTTTAAGCGTAAGTATTTCTGAAAGCCAGAGGAACAACAGCAGACCCTTATATTTAAAACACATTACATCTGAAGATGATTCCTCAACTTATGCAGCTATTAATACATGCAAAAATATTTATTATAAACTGTACGACAAAACAAAAAGCGAATATTCTTTTGATATAACTGATATATATTCCAAATGGGAAAGAGATATTGTTGATAATAATGGCGTAGCCTTAGTTGGATCTGGAATTAAAGGTAATGGATTTGAGATCACTTCCGTAATTTTATCTATAAGTTATAAAGATGTGTCAGCAAATGATTCTTCATTTACATACCATACATTAGATTTGGGCAGGGCGGGTGTTCTCTCAATAAATGATGTAACAAATGCATATAAACTTGAACAGACTATTGCCGGACTTGATTGCTCTTTGTTACCTGTTACATTAACAAAAACTATTGATTCCGCAAAATTTTCACTTAATTCTTATGCTAATGTAAGCAGTGAATGGAATTATAATTATGGCTTATCCGTTGCAGGACCATATGCAACACTAATATTGCCCCAAGGAACAATAATTGATTTCAAGCAACCTGAAAATGTGGAAACTATTGACCAATACCAAGTTTGGGAGCAAGATACGAATAGGGATTATGTAGATGGAGCTACATTCCATATTACCGAATCTGCTTTAAATTCAACCACTGTTGGTGATATATATCAGGATTGTTATGTAGATATCAATGGTATTGAATATTGGTTCAATTCTGTTGGCAGAATTGAATACATAAAAAAGGCTGATAAAGAATTAAAAGTGGAATACTCTTATTTTTCTAATACGGATCAGTTAGTCATTAGCAAACTCACAGATGCTGTAGGTAATCAGTATTTAATTTCGTATTCTGCATATACCGTCAATGATACTGATTATATTTACGCAAATAAGATTGAAGTCAAAGATTCTGAAAACCAGTATATTTTGTTTGACAACACACCTTTGGTAATTGATGTTTTAAACACAGTAACAGACAATACAATTACGAGCACTTTCACTTATCCAAGTGAAAACGATATTCCTATACGTGTTGCATACACTTATGATTTAAACGGCAAGTTGCTGTATATTCAAGGCACTGATGGAACCATCACCGAACTCTATTACAAGAGTGAAGATAATTCATATTTAACCGGATATACGCAGAAGAAAAATAATGAAGTACTTAATACTTTTACAATCACATCAGATAATACATTCGAAAGGGTTTTTGAAGGTACCCTTATTCAAAAAGAAACACAGCGATATAACGCAGATTTTCAGTTAATTACATACTATTATGGTAATAATGTCATGGGCGTTAACTACGAGGGAAACTCTATTGATTCTTATGCCTTAAAAAAATCTGATTACAGTGAGATACACAATTTACTTGACAATGGTTGTTTTGATAGTCCCCTTGACGAATGTCTGTGGGAGGAATTTTTAACAGGAATGCCAGATTATGACGCTGACAACCAAAGAGTTATAATTGAAAACGATAACGCTGGAACTACTCTTGGTATACGTCAAACTATCGAAGAAGATCCTGAAATTCCAGGGTCTCAAAATCTTAAAGCAGATACAACATATGTTTTTTCAGCAGAAATCATTGTTGCTGATAGTATCCCTAGCGACGATTATGCTTTAAAAGCAACTATTGAATTGTTCGTACCTGGTACAGATATATCTTTAGGTGCATTTGAATTACCTTTCGACGTATCTTTATTAGAAGAAGAACAAATACGATTATGCTCATTTAAATCAGATATTGAATGTGCCGCTACAGTATCTATATATGCTGAAGGACAACTTGGTGAAATCTATTTAGATAATGTCTATGTTTATGAAGCAGTTCCAGAAGATGGTTCCGCTACTATGCCCGGTGTTTCCTTATCAGACCCAATAACAACAACGATTACTGAGGATGGTACTGTAATCAAAGAATACATTTCAGACGGCTCAACCTATATGTTGCAAGAATATAAATATTCTTCAAATGGACAAAATCTTATCAACACCACTGATTTTAATGATGCATCAACGTTCTTCGATTATAGTGGAAGATCAACTTTGCTTTCTGAAAAAGGTTCTGCACTTGATGGCAACTATATATCAAATCCAATTGAGTTCGAATACAATCGTGCGGGTCTTTTGAAAAAGGTGTCGCAAACTATCAATAGTGTAACAGGTGAAAATCTTGATTTGTTAACAAACTACACATACGATTCTTCCGATCGTATAACTACTGTTTCTAATAACAATTATAGTTACAATTTCACCTATGATGATATTGGTAACTTAACCAACATAAACAAAAATGAGCTTTCTTCAGAGATGCCTCAAACAAACAATTTAGTAGATTATACCTATGTCAATAACAATATAGGTTCTATTGTTTATTCAAACGGATACAAGTTAGAATATTCATATAACGAAAATGGTGAAATAACTAATATCACCGGTTATAAGCTTGATGAAAATAATGACTATACTGTTGTTGGATCTTACATGTATACATATTCAGATGGTCATATTTCTGAAACTATAATAAGTTCTGTTGATTTATCACACGACATAAAAATCAAGTGCACAGATTCAAAAATTGAGATTTACTATTTACAAAACGATATAGGAACATTGGTATATTCAAAAGAACAAGAAGATATAAATACTGTTGAAACTTTTATTTCATCTGTAAGTGGCGTTAATGAATATGAAACAATTTCAAAAACCCCAATTACCGAAACAACTATTGGAACAACAACTGAACTTTATTCGGAATTTTATAGCGAAAAACTTTCAATAGTTGACTCTGAGTCAATTGTCGCTACTAACGGTAGCAACAATGTAGTAACAGATTATTTTGGTAGAATTTCTTCAAAATATTTCACTTTAGAGACCAATTTATTAGGTTCAACAGATTCTGACTCTATAGTATTTGGCTTAACTAATAACTATACATATAAAACTCTTGAACCTGATGAATCTATTCCTGGTAATAGAACGAGCAATTTGATCGAAAGCATCACTAATGAACTAACAATTGGTAACACAACTACAAATGACTTCACCTATAATTATGCATATGATAGTCATGGCAATATTCGTTTTGTATATAGATTTTACCACGATGGTAGTTGCTATATGGAAAGTTACTATCAATATGACGAAGCCAACCAGGTAACTGCTACCTTAAGTCCATTGGGTTGTGAGTTCTATGTGTATGATGACAATGGCAATATTATTGAAAAAATTCTTTCTGAAGATGTTGCAATAAGTGGTATTGATGCAACATTAATTGGCATTTTGGAAAATGTAACATACGAAACATGGAATACTATTGATTGGTCTGCATTCAACAATATGCGTATTACACCTGTTGAGCCTGAATCTATTCAATATTTCACATATGATTCTTTAGGACAAATGATAAAGTATGAAGAAAAAAGCTTTTCATACGATTCCGAAGGTAACCTTGCTAATACGACTGTTGAAAACAGTTTTGAAATCCCATACGACAGTTATGGTAACCCCCTTAAATATATTGGTAAAAATACCGTTAACGAAACAATTGTAGCAGATTTAAGTTGGAATGGTAACCAACTTACAAGTGCAATAATTTATTCCGGTTCAACACCTGAACAAAAATTGACTTTTGCTTACGATGAAAATGGTTTCAGAATTAATAAAACAGTACACGAATATGCCCCTGAGAGTAATACTGATCCTGATCCTTTTGTAGAACAGCAACAGATTAATTATGTTTGGGAAAATGGTCAATTATCTAATATGCAACTGGTTTTACTTGATGAAGGCTCAGAAGAATATATGTACACGAACATTTTGTATGATAATCTGGGATCGCCTTGTGGAATTATAAGCCCCACAGGAATACCCTACTATTTCCTTAAAGATTCTTCCGATAATGTTTGTGGATTAGTAAATGTAGAAGGTGAAATAATTGTTGAATTCATCTATGATGCTTTTGGAAGTCTTTATATGGATGTAAAAGGAAATACAACCCTTGAAGAAGTTTTCAATACTATAGAAGTTATGTATAATCCTTGCACATATAAAGGATATTTATATGACTACGAATTGGGTACATATTTTATCCAAAACAAATGTTATTCACCAACTTGGGGTCGTACTCTTAATGAGACATCCTTAGAAGAACTTACATCCCCCACCGATGAACCACTTAAGATAAACTCGCATATTATTTGCAACAATAATCTTATTAACAATCATGATGCAAATGCGGAATGGGACAGAAACAAATTCACTTTCACAAGTGACCAATCACGTGGTATTCAGGTGGATATGGACAAAGCTTTCCTTTCAAGACCTTTCTGCACTCTGTATGCATCTAAAATAATAAGCGAGTCAGGTACATGGGATTATCTTAATGGCAGAAATATAAAAAATATGAGTGTTGAAAGAATTGCATCAAATCTTTTTGCACGTTGTGTAGGTAATTATGCAGAAAGTGCTATTAACAGAGTTAACGCTACTTGGGGCGATGGTTGGATTGTAAGTAATAGAAATAGTGAAATCATTTCTATAACTGAAACAGACACCAATGCAGACAAATACCTTAAGATTTGGTTAGCAGCTCCATCCATTAAATCATTTGCAACAGCAAATGGTATTTATATCACTTTATAATGACCTATTATATAGTTATTCAATTATACGCAACTGAGTAATTTAAACCGAAAGAGGGAGTAACAAATGAAGAAAACAATAAGTTTTATTTTAAGTGTTTCATTACTTGCATCAATGATATGTATTCCTGTTTCAGCAATGGAAGAGGTTATTGTTTCAGAAAGCATAGAAGAATTCTGCAAAGATGTAAATGAAATGATAAACGAATATAGTGAATCTGAGTTTGTTACTCCCGAATTTATTGAGGAAGAACAAACAACAGAAAACACATACGAAGAAATCGAAATCAATTATTGTCCTCGTCTTATCGTTCAGTCTGATAAGCCTATTGATACATATAATGCAGTTGATGTAGTAAGTGGTTTTTTTGATTTCTATATTTTACAGTTTAAAAGTGAAGAAGATATAAACTACGCCTATGAGCAATATAAAAATAATCCGGATATCATTTCTGTTGAGTATGACTTTTCCTACAATGCTGTCGCTTTAACAACAGAAGAAACTACCAACAGTACCGAATTAACCTACGAGAATTATAAAAATGATTGGTATTTGGAAGCAACGGGGATGGATTTGGTTTTGGAAAAATATAAAAACCAAAACTTACCAAAAGTCATTGTAGCTGTTGTCGACACTGGGGTGGATTTAAATTGCAAATATTTACAAGACAGATTAATACCGACAGGTTTTAATAATGCCGGTGATGGTGATGAGAATTCTGAACAAGATTATCAAGGACATGGAACAAAGGTAACAAGCCTCATTGCTAACTGTACAACTCCAAATGTTAAAATAGCAAACTATCGTTGTGTAAACAGGTATGGTGCAATAGAAAGTTACACTCTCTTGTGTGCAGCTATTCTTCAGGCAATTAGTAATGGAGCTAATGTGATAAATATTAGTTTAGGTTCCTCCCCTAGCTTTAAACTACTTGATGAAACGCTTGAATATGCATGGTCCTCGTATTGCGCTGTTTTTACAAGTGCTGGAAATGAGGGTAGCGATGTTCAGTTCACTGCAGGCTCGCCTTTAACATCCTCTGAATATATTTTTAGTGTTGGTGCAAGCACTAAATATAATGCGCCCGCAAATTTTACTAACTTCGGAAAACACATAGACATAATGGCCCCTGGTACTGATATGAGTTTAATCTCCTTGAATAATAAAATTACCTCAAGTGCTGGAACATCTTTTTCTTCACCATTTATGGTAAGTGTATATGCAATGTATTTGAGCGTTAATCAAAAATGTTCTTTTGAAGAACGAATCCGAGCCGTGATAAATTGCGGTTCGGGAACTGATGAAGAATACGTTACCAACTTTTTCGGTAGCGGTATTGTAAATCCTTTAAAATTATTTGGTTTAGATTCATTATCCGCACCTCAATTCAGTATCGAACCGGGTAAATATGTTGGTGAAATCACATTAGAGCTTTCAGCCGAATCAGGTTCAAATATATATTATACAACCGACTATTCATATCCATCGCCCACAAATGGATTTTTATATACCGAACCAATTACACTATATGATGATTCAGCAAAAATACGTGCTGTTGCTTATAAAGACGGCAATAAAAGTAATTATGTTTTTGGTAAGTTTTGTTCATTGGTTTTAGGTACTGATGATATGTTCACGGTAAACGAAAAAGGGGTTTTAACGGGATATACAGGCAATGTCAAATATCTTAAAATCCCTGAAGTAATAAACGGAATAACAGTAAAAGAAATTTCATGGGATAGCGGATTTTATAAAGCAGAGTTATATGGTGTTATTCTTCCTGATACAGTTGAGGTTCTAGGAGATACGTTAGACAGGTATGAACGCCCTATGACACTTGATGAGCAGTATGGAGCATTTAATGAAAATGAGACCTTGGATTTTATAATTGGTAACGGGATTAAAACCATTGGTTATTATGGCGTTTCGTTTTTACCAAATCTATATGAGGTACAATTTCCAAACTGCGAGGAAATAATGCAGGCTGGATTTTATCAATCGAGTTTTTTGGGAGCAGTATTTCCTAAAGTTAAAAAGGTTGGTAATGAGGCCTTTTACAATGTTGCAAAGGTGCGAGAAATATATTTACCTGAATGTGAAAGCATAGGTAACGATGCATTTGCTTTCAACACATATCTAAGGGTTATGTATGCTCCCAAAGCGGATTTTTTAGATAAATATGATTTGGTTGATGAAATTCTCACAGTAGATAATCCCGAATCCACTCGCAATATGTTCAATAAATGTTCCAAGCTCAGTGTAATTGATTTACCGAAAATCACAAGTATTGGGTCTGCTTTTTTTGAGGCAAGTCCCATCAAAACAGTTTTGCTATCTAACGTTGAATACATTTATGATTTACCAGATACTTTAAGTGGTGGTAAATGTTGGTATAGTTCGTATTATCAACCTGTTAGTGTAGATTTAATCTTTCCCTCAACCCTTAAACACTGTGTCCCTGCTAAAGACTACAAAAATGAGTATATCGAATACGTAGTCTATGGTACATCAGGTGTAAATAGCTATGCAGAACAATGGGCAGAGAAAAATGATATTGAGTTTATAAACATATCGCAAGAAACTGCCGTTGTTGAGGATATTGAGCCCATTTGGGATAAGTATTCATACGAGCCACTTGAATTTGATGCAAGAGGATTTAATAGAACTTATCAATGGTACGGTTCAAAGGATAAAATTCAAGGTAACTATGATGACAAACCTATAACAAATGCAACAGATAAAACATTTAATCCTGATGATTACAAATCATACCCTTATTATTATTGTATTATGACAAGTACGGATAAAGATATTGATGGTAATATTGTTAGTCAAGTTATAATTAAAAGTTCTATGTGTCAGAATAGGCTTTATTATATGGTTTCCCTTCCCAATACACACATTGATTTTGATAATAATTTAATTTACACCAAAACAACAGGTTGTAAGGATTTCTTTAATATCATTGGAATTCAAGAAAACACAAGCTATTCTTCTTTGCCGTCTTTAGTATATAAAGAATATTCTTGGTATGGTACTGGTTCTGAATTTGTTATTTACAATATGTCTAATCGAGAACATTACACACTAATTGTTGAAGGTGACGTTGATGGCGATAGCGCAGTAGATGTTATAGATGCATCTGTCGTAGCTTTGGTTGCTAATAATTTAGCAACATTAGAGGATGAATATTTCCTTGCAGCAGATACAAACTTGGACCAAGAAATAACTGTTGAAGATTATGCTCAGGTTGTGAACTTGGTTTTAGCAGGTTAAAGGAGGATTGATATGAAAAAAATAATAAGCTTTTTATTATTAATCATTGCTATCTTATGTTTTTCAGCTTGCTCTGATAAAGGTACAAATAATACAAACATAAAAAATACAACCGAGGTTATCATAACCTTCCCAAACAGAACTACCACAGAAAAACAAGTATTTGAGGATTCTGTTTATGAAAAGGTATATTTTGAAATGTTCGGCAATAAGGTTAATGCAACCATAAGCCAAGAATTAAATGACCAACTTGAAAAAGCTAAGATAATAAAAGAACCCATTTTGGACGACTCTATGAAGGAAATTGGCTCTGTATGGGTTCAATACAAAAGCAGTAATGAAATGGTTGAATTCGGCAAAGTATATACCGGAGCCGAGAACAAAATATACATTCAAGCTTTTGAAAACGAACACAATGGTGTGTTATGTATTTCAGAAGGAAATGAAAATAGCTCTAATATTTTATTCTAATAAACCCAATACAAAGATAATTAACACAATTTGTGTGTTACCATTTCAAAAATAATTTTAGTTCACCCTAAAACAAATTGCAGAGATTATCGTTACTAATTTCCAATACGATAATCTCTGTTTTTCTTAAAAAGAGTACCAAAAAGGCAGCAAAACCCACAAATCGACAAAATTTATTTTGTGCAAAAAGTAGAAAGTGATAAAAAGAAGCAAAAAACGCAAAAAAATTGTGAAGTATTTAGCGAAAACCGTCATATATAAATAGAAACTATATTTAAAGTTATAGTAATAATATATTAATAAAAACGGATGATTCAATGATTCAAAATGCAAACAACAATTTTCAGAATACTACTCCCCATTCTTCTGAATTAAAAGGTTTTTCAAAAGAAGTTTTACAATTTATAAACTACTATAGTTTCAACAATAACAATGACAAAAAAGATTCTATCCAAAAGCATTTCACATCAAAACGATTAATTGTTTACGCTGATGTAGCTTTTGATAAATATGGAGCAATAGACCATATTTCAGGCTATGGTGATATGCACATTTTGCAGTATGCTACTCCCCTTGATGCCTTCTCAGCTTTCACCAAATACACCAAAAATCCTAATATAAAACTTGTTGTACCTGATATTGTAATTGAACTGGAAAAAACACACTCATCTGACACATCTAAACTTTCACTTCACAGAGCTGAAATTCAGCACTCTTGGGGATATGAACGCACCAAAAGTAAGGAAGCGTTTGAATACATATTGAAAAACAAAAGCCTTGATGATTTACCTGATGTTGTAGTAGGTATAATCGATGACGGTGTTGAAACGGGAAATGAGGACTTTGCTCATCGACTTTTAGAAGCACATTGTTTTACAGAAGAACCTGAAAGTCCTTTTACGTCCAGTACAGGACACGGAGCAAGGGTCTGTAGCGTTCTGATGGAAAACACTCTCCCCAATGTGAAGTTTATATCATATAAAATTTTCACTGATAATGAAACAACGCTATCCATTTTGCATTTGGCTGAAATGCAAGCGGAACTTGATGGCGTAGATTTTATAAATAGCAGTTATGGTATGTTTGCTAAATTCAATAGCGGGATATCAAAACCATTACACATTGCATCTGTAGGTAACGTAAAAAGCACACAACCGCAGTACCCTGCTGCTTGTGATGGTGTTATATCTGTTACTGCAATTAATCAATCAGAGAAATTATACAAAAAGGCAGCTTTCGGTGACTGGGTAAAAGTAGCCGCACCGGGAGAAAACCTAAAACTACCATCCACGTATGCCGATGGAGATTATGTTGAGTTTACAGGAACCTCCTGTGCTGCACCGTTTGTAACCTCTGTTTGTGCAATGATAAAAACTCAATACCCCAATTTAAACAATGAACAAATAAAGCAGATTCTATATAATTCTTGTGAAACTGCTGATATTCCGGTTAAGTACGGGATTGTTAACATGTTTAACGCCGTTAGTTATTTGGATAACATAACACAACTTGAGTCTGCTGAACAAATTGTTGATTTCACACCAAGAGACACCGAACCAGTTTTAGTTTAACTGATACATAGCAATTTTCGACAATTTTCGCAACATCATTTTGTGCAAAAAGTAGAAAAGATAAAAATCACAAAAATTTTTTGAAGTATTTCGCGAAATTTGTCATATATAAGTAGAACAATTTTGCACATCTTCACTGATGTAAGTATTAATTTTAAGGAGATATTTGAAATGAAGTCTTACGAAAATAGATTTATTGTATTTTTAGATATTTTAGGGTTTAAAGATTTAGTGCAAAAAACAACACAAGATAATAGCGATTTTGAAACTATAAGCAATGCTTTGAATTATATATCAGAAGTTAGGAATGAAAATTATCATGGTTTTCTTGCTCAATATGATACAACCAAAAAGGAAGTTTCTGTATTTTCTGATAGCATAGTTATATCATATCCTGGTGACACCAGAGGTGGACTATTTTTCTTGTTAATGGATTTAGTATTTATTTGTTTGCAACTTAATATTAATGGGATTTTTGTTCGTGGTGGCGTAACTTTTGGTTTATTGTATCACAAGAGAAATGTTTGTTTTGGTCCTGCTATGATTACTGCATATGAAATGGAGCAAAATCATGCCATCACGCCTAGAATTATTGTGGATACTATAGCTATTGCCAATGGATTAAAATCACCCGGATATGCTAATACATGTGAAGAAGAAGCAGAATATCTAAGAAGTTTATTAAAACAAGATGAAGAAGATAAACAAATATATTTAGATTTTTTATCTCAGCATGAAGAATTAGATGTTCCAGAAGAATATCCATATTATCTTAACGAAATTAAATCTTCAATTATTAAAAATCTAATAGAAACAAAAGACAGGGATAATATTTATAGTAAATATATTTGGTACGCAAAGTATTATAACAACACAATAGAATCATTGTACGGTAATTATGATGATCTTAAAAGTGAATTATTAATCGATGAAAAACTATATAAGTAAAAATTAAAAACAAATAAAGGATAATATTTAATTATCATGGAGGTTTTATGAGTAATTTAGATTTCTTCAATAGCAATGAGGGTTTTTCTCAAATTGAATACATTAACGCTGAAAATATAATGAAGAGTCTAGACCCTAGTAATTTTTCAGGTAATGATTATGTATCTGCATATATTGCGGACTCCGTGATTGGAGCAGATTATCAAGGTCAGTGTGTTAAGCAACCTCAATTTTATAATAGTGTATTTAACAAAGTTCACTTTGATGGAATAAATGGTATTTCTTCAAAGATCATTAACTGTACATTTAATGAAACTCGTTTTAAGGATTCAGGAATGACAAGTAGTGATTTTTCAAACTCTAAATTTTTAAACATGTGTTTTTTTGATAATTGTGGATGTAACAAATCAAACTTTTCAGGCGTTGAATTTAATCATTTTCTTGCTAATGCAAGTGTTTTTGATGAAGGCTATTTTGTAGGAAGCAAATTTGTTTGTTCAGAATTTGCTCATTGCTCGTTTGAAAATGCACAGTTTAAAAATTGTGTTTTTGAACAATGCGATTTAATTCATGGGAATTTGGAATATTCAACATTTGTAAGTCCTATATTTAATGGAGTTGTTTTGCCTTTTTGGGGAATTTTAAAATCCTTTGGATTGTTACTAGAGTTAAAGGATAACATGAACGTAACAATAAAATATGCTGCAGCCGGCAAAGAAATTCAAGTTAATGAATTTTTTGATTTGCTCATACCTATACAACCATATTTATATAAAAAAGAAGAATTTTTTGCACTTGCTAATATAAATATATTTCTTGGACATCAAGAAAAAGCATTGGTTTATATTCTTATGGGATTAGATAAAGCTCTTAAAGAAAGAGACTTTAGAACCATACGTTATCTTTGCAAATTATCTTCTATAAATTACTTCTTTACAAAAGAAAACTTAAAAAAATTATATAATGCAATCATATTTAACAGTCACATAGCGGAAATGAATAATCATGAATATCAGATATACCTACATGAAGTTTTAGAAATCAAAAAATTACTTATTGATAATCCTTTTTCAATGCCTCAAATGACAATAACTTGTCATACAAATTTTAATTCTGAGGATTATAATAGTTGGATATGTTTTATAGAATTATTTGAAACAACAGTCAAACAAGTTTTGCCTCAAAGCAACTATTACTTTAGTGTTAGACATAATTCACCTCCGTTGTTTGAATTCTTTTTAAGCGATTCCGTTTTTAATCTATATGAATACATAATAGATTTCATTCAATTTTGTGCTTATTCAACTACTGCAATAAAATTTGTTAAACATCTTTTAACGGTCTACAAAGAATATCAATCAGCGAGAACGGAAAAAGTTTTACAAGATGCTAATGTAAAAAAAGCACATCTTGAAAACGCTTTATTACAAGAAAAAATTAAAAGTAAACAGATAGAAACTGAAATGTCAATTTTAAAATTAGAAGAACGCAAAAAGCAACTTGAGGAACAACCCAAAAAGAAACTCTTAGTTCCATCAATAATCAAAGAAAACATTAAATCCATTAAAATTGAATTAAATAGTCCTGACGAGGAATCATTGCCATTACGCGAATATTATATTGAAATAGTTGAAGAAAATGATGACGATTCATCGGGTGAAAAGGTTTAATAATCCTTTTCACCCTGAGTTTTGGGTAGGTAGTGTTATTTCCCACCACCGTTGTTGGTGCCGTTATTTCCGCCACCGCTATTTCCGCCACCGCCACCGCCAGTTGCAGGAGTTGCAACAATAACAGAGGCGGAGTCTTTAGAAGTCAAGTTTATAGCTTTTCCATCAAACTCCACTTCTATTCCAACTTTTTTCATTTAATTCACCTCCTTATGACTTGGGTTTATAACCTAAATAGTTAATAAGTCCAAAAGCATTTTCACAGCCAATCCTATGCGGATTTTTTCTATAAACATCGCTCAACTCAATGATATCCAATTCTTTAAATAAACTTTGAATTTTTGAACAACTAAAAAAATTCCTATGATCGGTTGTTTGATTGTTTGGCTTTATAGAAAGAGGATCTCTTTCTGACAAATCAGTTAGATAAAAGAATCCTCCTTTACACAAACCATTTTTAATCTTATTAGATAAAAGAATGAGTTCAGTATCGTTTAGATATGATAAAACTAAAGAACATATAATTAATGAATATTTTTCACGAGGAATTTCAAAAGTATTTATATTGTTTACAAAAAAAGAACAATTGGAGCTATGGTACTTTTTATTTAGCTTTTCTATAGCTACGGATGAAATATCCACACCAGTTACAGAAAAACCTTTATCTAAAAGAAAATCTATGTTTTTTCCCAAGCCTACACCTAATTCTAAAGCTTGACCTGGAACGAGAATATTTTGCCAATCTATTAATAATCTATCTGGTTCAATTTTATATATAAGGTTTCCCTCTTGATATATAGAGTCATATGCCTTTTCTATATCACCAAGATTTTTTAAATCACTAAAAATATACTCTCCTTCTAAAAAACCGAACTCAAACAATTTGTTTATTAATGAAATTAACTCTTCTTTTACATACACGTTAGGATCAAGACCATTTAATTTATTAATTACTTTTGAAACCTTAGAGCTTATTTTGAATTCAACAAGCAAATTATAAAGATAGGTGTTTCCATGTAAATAGTGATGTGAGTTCCATTGATAAAAAAACACTCTATCTTCGCTTTGACTAATCGAAACTTTATTCGATAATGTTAAATTCATATCTGAAGAAAATAATTGTTTGCTTTTATACCAAGTACCTATAGATTTCCATCGAAGGGTGTTTCTACTGGTTTCGCATAACCGATAAAATATAGTAGGCGATATTAAGGAATCAGCAGGTATCCATGGAAAAAGTACCTCTCGCATAAAATTATTTACATCTATTGATAATTTGTTATGTTTAAGGCTATCAATCCACGCAATCGAATTTCCCAAAAAATATTGTGGCTCACAAGGATACTCCAATTTATCAAGTTGATAATTTGCCCAATTTTTATATAGTTCACTACTTACATCTAAATTTAGAATATTTAAATTGAATGTAAATGAAGGATGGCTCTTTGAAAGCTTTAACAAAAACTCATAAGTATACTGACGGTCGATATCTTCTTCTTGTGGGAATCCTATTATCATAGGACAGTGTATAGATATTCCATTTTTTTCGTATGTCGAAACAATAGATTCTATTAAACTCAAATTAAAATTTTCATCAAATTTATTCATGAGTTTAAGTACCTTATAAGAGCCGGATTCTAATCCTATGCGAAGTTCTCTTAATCCAGATTTAGCTAGTAATTCTGGCAGACCATTCTCAAGCAAACCATTCTCAAGCAAACCATAATCCGCTCGACATCTAGCTTGCCATTTAAAACCAGTTTTTGCATTAATAAAACTAACAGCTATATTTCTCAACTTGTCTGGTGATAACGCTTCATCTATAAACCACAAATAGTCGCATTCTTGAGACAACAAATTAAGACTAGTAGCTTTTCTATTGAAAGTTTGTTCAGAATAACACAAATCTCTATTACGGTATTTTTTGTTAATACCACAAAATGAACACTTATCCCAATGACATTTTATATATGGATCAAAATGAATATCATAAACTTTCTTGTTGGTGTTTTTTTCGTTATGCATCCTTTTATAAATTGAATAATCATTTGTGAAACAAGGTTCAGAGAAGTTAGTCTCAATTATTTCTTTGCTGTCATTGATAAATAAAATATTAGGAACACAATCAATGCGTTCATTGTTCTTCAATGAGGAAATTAATTTTCCTTCTGTTTCTTCGAATGAGTCAAGAATAATACTGTCAATTATTTTGAAAAGATATTTGTTTTGCTTTAAAAGTGGAATGATTTTGTTCATCGAATAGTATTCCGATGAGTGCCTTGATAAACAAATATGAATTTGTGGATTAAATTGCTTAATTAATAAAGATAAAGTTGCAAAATAATAACTCATTTGACCATAAAGGAATAATATATCTGGATTATTTTCTTTAATTATAGGGATTATTTCTTCAACAACAAAATTATAGTATGGATTTTTTTTAGGATTAAGGCAATTGTTATAAATTTCATATGAATTGTTTTCATTTAAATTAAATCCATTTTGTATGTTTAGGTTAAAAGGAAAATATTCAAAATCTGAATATAGTTTACACAATATCGAAATAGTTTCTAAACACGAAAAAAACTCTTGGGGAGTGTTAGCTTCATAACACAGTTTTTTAGGTGCTTCAACTACTTTTTGTACAAAGAGCTCACGATTGGATAAAACAGCCTTATATTGAGGACAAAAGCTATAAATGTTAGACTTATTAAAAGATAACACATCTATTAGTTCATTAATTTTTGATACAGAAAAATGTTTTGACCAAAAAAATGAGTTTGCATCAATAAAGCAGTTCGACACATTGATTTTTGAGCAAAAGAACTCAGGATCAGGTTCAAACATTTCGTGATATAGCCCTCCGATAGAATTGATTTTTAATACCTTCATTTTGCACCTCATTAATAGATAATTAAATATTATCCTTTAAAAGAAAAAACACCTTCCACACAACAATTGTGTAGAAGGTTCATAAATCAAATTAATATTTTGTTTCTTGGGTGTTTTTCTTCAAGAAGCTTATGTATTTTGTTTGTACTGATGTGAGTGTAGATTTGGGTTGTTGAAATTGAACTGTGGCCAAGCAGTTGTTGAATATACCTAATATCTACATCTTCATCATGCAGAGCCGTGGCAAAGGTGTGACGGAACATATGAGGCGTTATGTGTTGCGTTACACCGGCTGCGCAGGCATAGTGGTTTACCATGTTTCTTATTGACTGTTCGGACAACCTGTTTCCTAAACGGTTTGTAAACATATAGCTTGATGTTTTATTTTGAGTGTTTATATATTCACTTAAGAGTTCGAGAACAGATTCATTTGTAAGACACATTATTCTTTCCTTTGACCCTTTACCAAATATACGAATTGTACCGTCAATCAAATTGATATCATCAACAGATAAGTGTGAAATTTCAGATACACGCATTCCCGTTGAAAATAACATTTCTAAAATTAATACATCCCGTAATCTTGTTTCTTTTTGAATGTCTGTTTTACTGTTTTCTTTTTGATTATACGAAAAAATCAATATATTCTTTATATCGTTTAATGAAATGGTCTTTGGCAATACAATTGGTTCTTTATATTTGATTTTTATTTTGTGAAATGGATTGTATTCTATGATGTCTTCCATTTCCAGATATCTATAAAATGCTTTTAGACATGCTATTTTTCTTTTAGCACTTTTAGGACTGTAAGCTTTATATAAATGGTCGATGTATGTGGTCATACACTCTTTAGAAAGCCAGTCTAAATCATTGGCATAATCTTGATATTGTTTTAAATCAATCTTATATGCCTTTATTGTCAGTTTACTTAAACCTTTGAGATTTTCGCAAACTGCAATATAGTTGTTAATTTCAGATTGTAAACTCACTGACAAAACCTCCGTTTTTTATGTAATTATGACGGAAAAACCTTGTCTTGTCGAGTGTACATAAATAAAATTTAAAGGATAACTATTTGTTATCTCTTACAGTATTGGATTTTATGAAAGAGGGTTGTAACATGCAAATCAATTCCATAGATACAGTTTATAAAATATTAGCATGCGTTGTTTCTGTATTGACTATTTTGGGGATTATTAGCAAATTCATTGTTAAAACAACTAAAAGACAACTTGTAGAACATGAGAAATTCACGGATAGGAATTATCAAATTATCACTCTTATACAAATGATCAAATCTGATAAAAAGATAATAAATGTGTATGGGAAAAAGGTGTAGGAAAAACTTATTTTCTAAAGTATGTATCTGATTTTATCAACAATAAAATATCCATTAAAAGTTCCGAACTAAAAAAACTAAAGAAGACTTATAGTTATATAGATAGATTAAGAACAAAAGTTATTTATTATGAAGTAAATAATATTGAAGGTGATGATATTTTAACTAATAAACTTGTCGAAATATTGTCTAATGGAAAAAGCAAAAATCTTGACAATGCAATAAAGACAATGTTAAGAACTTCTTTTTTTTATAAAAAGATTATAATTGTTTTAGATAACATTACAAATAAATGTACCGAAAACGCAGTGGAAGATTTAATTAAAAATGTACAACCTTACTCTTTAAAATTTGTTTTTGTTTTAGGTTCTATAGAAAAACTATCACTTCCAAAATCAGGTAATGATAAACCGAAGATAGAAATAATAGAGTTTAAAGTAGATGACATAGACGAGTACGCGAAAAAATGTCAAAAGAAACTTTCTCCTGAAGTACTAAAGGAAATATGTGAAGGTTCTAATGGTTTACCAATAATGGTTGATTTAATGATTTCAAACGATGATCATTGCAATAGAGAATTTTATAATGAATACATTGATAAAATATTTTATGATCTAAAAAGAGAAGATTCAAATTTAGCTTTGGTTATAGTTTACATTGCGCTGTTAAGTTTGGTTAATACCGAAATTGAAGTATCATTCCTAACAAACTTTGATAATAGAATTAATACAAATATGAGAGTTTTAAAAAAAATAAATTCGTATTCTCTTATAAAATATAATGAATTCAAAAAAACAATCAAAATGCATGATATTATAAGAGACTACATAACTTACAACATTGTTCAATTCTCTTATTATGAAGATATTAAAAGGTTGTTGTTTTTTTATGAAAAGGGAAAAAATATACAAAGTTGTTCCATCTATTCTGTTTTATTAAAGAGAAGGGATCTGTCATCATATAAAAATTTAATCATCAAATGTATAGATGAGTCAATACAGAAAGAACAATATATGTTTTTGATATCTTTTGGGAATCATTACTTTCGAGATGGTAATCAAAATATAAAAGATGACATGTATTATAAAATAGCACATGGGTTTATATTAGCATTATTAAGTGTAGGTGATTATCCTACGGCAAAAAGATTTTTTGATAATGAAGGGATATTAATATCTTATGCTGTTGAAATGGGTCAATTAGATTTAGCCATTCAATTAGCTGATTTATTTCATTTACAAAGCATGTATGATACTGCAATATATTGGTTTCAAATAATACTATCCAAAATCAATGGAACCAGTAATTGTGATAGAAATTTCGAAATGACAATAGATATGAAAATCGCACACTCATTTAGACACATAGGGTGTTATTCAGATGCGATTATTTATTATTTCAGAGCTTTAGAAATAGCGAATAGTTTAAACTCTTCCAAATTAATACTTACAATTAACTTGGAATTAACCATTATTTATATGTCTAACCCACATCTTTTTGCTAAAGAAACAAGATATCAAAACTTGGAAGAGATGTTTACAGAAACTCTTGCTCTAATTAATAAGAACAATGATAATGCCGCGAAATTATTATATTATAGGAATCATACAAGATACCTTATTTCCAATAGTACCCCTGGAAATATTCCTACACAAGCAAAAGGTCAACTAGAACAAGCTTTCCTTGGATACGAAAAACTAAAAAAAAGATTAATATATACAATGTATTTTGAGTTAGGAGAATACTATCGTTTTATGCAAGAACACAATAAAGCGATAGATAATTATTGTAAGGCAATAGATTTTTCTCACAAAAATGGCGATAAAAACTTAGAAACTATGTCTTATATAGGAATTATCTTAACTGAGTATGATGCTATTAAATTTATATATAACAATTGCAAAAATGAGCAAATTAATCTTTTGATTAAAACCATTAAAATTTCCAGAGAACACAATTTAACCATTAATGAAATGCTAGCCAATTTAATTTTAACAATATTAAAAAGAGAGCCTATTGACGAAGAAATGTTGTCATATCTTGAGCATAATGGTCTTGAAAAAAATGCAATTGCTTTTAAAGCAGAAACATTTAACCCTTTGTGCCTACAGTTATTTATGATGTAAAATTTCTCCAAGAGAATCCTTATATGTGAAATCTATGCATTTGGGAGATAATTTTCTTGAAAATTGTTTAAATGCTTTTGTATCAAAGTTTTCCGTTCTTAATAAAGATAGAATATCGGCAATGATTTCTAAATCGTTATGATTCCAACCATATCGGGCTATTTCTTGTACTCCAAGTCTTATTCCGTAACCACCGAATAACTTGCGTTCCTTCTTATTTAGGGTAACTCCTGTTAAAATTGCGTTATCGTATATCGTGTTCATTTCCTCTTTTGAACATTTAATAAATACTTGGTGTGTATTACTATATTTCTCCTCAGTTTTTGCTACATTGAAAGAGCGTTTTTCTAGCAATTTACCGAGGTCATTGGCCACTGTTACTATTTTCTCCATATATGATTTTCCAAAATCATTAAACTCAATTAATGTGAAAAGAAGGCTTAAAACTTGATTCATTTGAGTGTTCCTTATGAATTCAGGACTAACTCTTTCTTCAAGAACCTCTGCTAAATTAACAGAATTGGTCATTATAAGTCCGTGAGTAGGACCTGGCAGGGTCTTATGTGTACCACCAAATATTATTATGTTTGGGTTAATTTCTAAAGGGTTTTCTATAATATTTCCGGCAATTAAACCTAAAAGTTGACTGACATCATACAGCAATATCGTTTGACTTAATTCAATTTTTTCAATTGAAACTGGGATAATGATATCAGATGGTGCTAAACACAAATAATTGGGCTTTTCTTTTGCGATAAGAGAATTTAATTGTTGGTAATCTATTGTGTAATTATCATAATCAAAAGGTGTATATATTATATTTAAACCAAGCCTCTTGCATATTTCAATTACAGATGGATGTCCACCTGCATCTTCTTCAAGCAATACTATTTTATCACCAATTTGAGTTAAACTCATTAATAAGGTGGTAACACAGTTCATTCCTGATAGCGTTTTTGCATCAACATAATTTGCATTAAACAACTCCTTGCAACAATCTTCAATTGATTTGTAGATTGGTAACAAATATTGACTACCTATAAAATTGTTATTAATGTCATAGTGTGTTGTCCCCCCCATAATATATCTTTCTTGGAAATTACCATTTAAAGGTATTTTGCAAAAAGGTGAAATTATATTTTCAGCAGCACATAATGGTATTGTGCACTCATGGTAAGTATAAAAATCGTTAATTAAATTTACTGCGTTTTCTATTTTTTGATTATACATGTTTTTCAACCCTTTTAAGAGATAACAAATAGTTATCCTTTAAAAGAACGCTCTTTACTAAAACAACATTTGAAAGGATGTTAAAAAATGATACTTAATTTCACAAACTGTAATAACATAACTAACGGACAAGTTGAAATTGCCGAAGGTTGTTTAAACATCAAATATGGTGTTAATGGAACCGGTAAATCAACTATTTCTAAGGTTATTGAAGCCTTTGTTAATAATGATGACAATTTAAAAGAAGAATTAATTCCTTATTCAAACATTGGCAATTCATCTGCTTCATTACCCAATGTAAGTGGCTTAGAAGGAATTCGTTCTGTTTCTATTTTTAATGAGGAATATATAAATCGTCATATTTTTAAAGAAGATGAACTTATAGAAGATAGTTTTTCAATATTTGTAAAAACGCCTAAATATGATGAGCATATGAAAGAAATAGAAAGACTACTTGAAGAAGTATCAACTGCTTTCACATCTCATCCAGAATTAAATGAACTTATTGATGCATTCTCTCAGTTCGTATCTGGTTTTGGAAAATCAGATACATTAGCAAGCAATAGTGTTATATCAAAAGCCATTAGTAAGGGAAACAAACTCAAACATATTCCTTCTGGTCTGGAAAAATTCAGTACATATTTAAGACATAGCGAAGGTGGAAAAAATGTTTCTTGGTTAAAATGGCAATTAACAGGTAAAGATTTTTTGGAAATGGAAGATCAATGCCCATATTGTTCTGGAAGCATTTCAACCACTAAGGACACAATTTTAAAAATAACAGAGGAGTACAAATCAAAAGATATCGAACACCTTAATTCTGTCTTGGTTTTATTAGAAAAACTTATCCCCTACTTTTCTGAATCAACAGCAACTAAAATACAAGAAATAAGGGACAATGTTTCTTCAATTAGTTCGCAACAAAAAGAATACCTTGTTAGAGTTAAAAACCAAGTAAAGGATTTATTAAATAATCTTTTGCGACTTAGGAACATAAATTATAATTCTCTTAAAAGTGTTGATAAAATAGCAGATGAATTGAATGGTTTCTTGATTGATTTGTCATATTTCCCATTTTTGTTTTCTAATAAAACAGAGGAAAAAATAAATATTATAAATAGTTCTTTAAAAACAGTAATAGGATTAGCAAGCAAACTACAAGGTGAAGTGAATCAGCAAAACATTTTAATTGCACGAACTATTGAAGCCAATAAAGCCACAATAAATGAGTTTTTGCGCGGTGCTGGCTATAATTATATCGTAGACATAATCGAAGAGACCAATCGTGATTATAGGATGATATTAAAACCTGCAAATGTTGATTTGGAACTAACAACGATAAATAGGCATCTAAGTTACGGTGAAAAGAATGCATTAGCCTTAGCATTATTTGCTTTTACTGTGCAGAAGGATAATACTGACTTAATTATACTTGATGATCCAATATCATCTTTTGATGGAAATAAAAAATTCGCATTGATAAATTTATTGTTTTTATCTCAAAACTCTCTAAAAAACCGCAGTGTCTTATTGTTAACGCACGAATTTAATACTGTTATTGATGTTATGAAAGTAAAAAAACGTGAATTTAATCCTGCACCTAAAGCGAGTTTCCTCTCAACTAAGGACGGAAAACTAATAGAAACGGAAATAAAAAGTAATAATATTTGCACTATACAAAAAATTGCAAAAAATAATCTTACTTTAGAGATTGATAACATAATAAAAACAATTTATTTACGACGTTTATACGAAGTGGAAGATGAAAAAGGTTTAATATGGCAAATGACATCATGTCTTTTGCACAGAGATCCTTATCCACATGTAAGGAATAGTTTAGAAGATAGACCGATGACTGATGAAGAGTTTTCATCTGCACAAATTTTAGTTCGTGAATCAATTCCTGGGTTTGATTATTTTATTGAGCACAAAAAAGTTATGGACATTAATTTCTTGCTTGAACTTTATAATGCTGCCTCAAGTAATTATGAAAAGTTACAAATATATAGAGTTATACATAACGAAAACAGTCCAAATGCTGTTGTTAAAAAATTTGTAAACGAAACATACCATGTTGGAAACGATTATGTGTGGCAACTAAATCCAAGAGAATATGATACCATACCACAATTTGTTATTGATGAGTGTGATAAAGAATTAGCTACAATAAAGGTTTCGTAATATAAACTTATAATAAAACCAAAAAGAATAAACTACAAATGACATAGACTTTAGGTCAATGTCATTTGTAGTAATAAATTCAAAAGAAGGTATAAAATGGAAAAAACAAACAAACACCAAAACAAAATAATACTTTGCTTCAAAAAACGATTAATTAATTTTTTTAATAACTATCCCAAAATTGAAAGGGCTTTTGATATTTGTGATGGAATATTTCAAAAACTAATGCTTGGGTATATTATTGCCATTGTGTTATTACTGTTTATATTATTTGGAGTGGCATATACAACTTTGCCAGATGAAATTAAAGAACCATTTTCCCCTGTTATAAGCATCATTATCACTGCTATACTGATTCCATTTTTCTTAAATGTTTACAGCCGTAAAAAAGAAAACGAGTCAAAACAATTTGAAACCAACAAAGAGCTGTATTTAGAACTAACAAAAATTTTAAATCCTATAGTTTTAGATAAAACTTTTACAACTGAAGCAAAAAACAATATTCTTGATTGCATAGAGAAACACAAAGCAGCAATTACTATATCTTTTTCATCAAAAATGATCGCAACTATAAACTGTATAATCAACAATTGTAATGATAAAGATAATAAAAATATTTTTTATTATTCCAAAAAACTTATAAAACAAATACGGAAAGAATCAGGGAACACAAACTTTTCATTGGAATTACTTAATACTAATCGGAACAATGAGTTAATTAAAAAATAATCTTAGGTAATAACTTTGGTATTCATCTTCTGTTATTACCTTCTTCACTGTATACTTATTAGCCCATCCACTATGAAAGGGACTACTGTCACCATATAGGCGCAGTAGTCCCTTGTTAGTTTTAGATGATTTTTTACAACAAATAATATGTGTTGCTTGAAAAAGAACCGTTACCTCGTTTTCGCATTTCTTTACGAATCAACTTCTCTTTTTCTAAATCTGTTAATGCTCTACGAACAGTACTTTCCGAAATAGACAAGTGTCTTGCTATAGTTCTAATACCTGGGAAACACTTGTTTTCTTTGTCAGCTCTGTCTACAAGATATAAGTATACCAATTTAGCACGTGAAGATAACTCAACTTCATAGACTTTTCTTCTATAGTTATCCATTGTTGATATCTCCTTTTTCAGTTCTTAAGACTGTGTGTTGTGCTTTTTGCTCAGCCATATATTCGGACCGTTCTTGCATAACATCTTCAGGTATTGCTTCAACTTCATATTCAGTTAATGCTTGACCTGATGAGCTAAATGGTTTGTTTGCAGGGAATTTTTCTTCCCTGTCATTTATCTTTCCTTCGGATGGATACAGCTCGTTTATCGCCTCTTCAATAATCTTTCGACTTGTATATTTAACAGTTCTTGAACCTTTATCTTTAGGTACATATGGGTCTGTATCAAACTTTATTCCCCATTTAAAGAACAGTTTCAGTTTAGATATAAAGGGATGCGTACCTGTTTTCATAACGATAAAATTACCCTTATCCATCGATTTAAGCTCATCAGCAGTCATCAATGGTCTTTCTATCATTTGAAGACTTTGAGATGGATCATTTTTACTTCTTGATACTGAACCGGACATTACAGTTCTTGAACCAAGCGATTTAGATATTATATCAGCCGTTTCGGAAGTAGGCGCAAAACCACTAGCAATAGTTATCTGACAGTTGTCCTGAATAATAGCAGCACCTTCTCTGCCATAGTTCTTTTCAAGCTGTTGAAATGACTGAATAATACTTACTAATGACAGACGTCTTGAGCGAGATGCAGAATACATCATTTCTGCAGAGCTGATTGCAGGAAGAGTACCGAACTCGTCCATATAAAACATAACTCTGTCTTTTAATGCCCCACCTTGTTCATCTGCGACCATAAGTATTTCACGATATAACTGTTGTAAAAGAAGTGATACCATGAAGTATGTTGTTGGATTTTCTTCGGGTAATACAATAAAGATTGCACTCTTTTTAGAACAAAACTTTTCGGCATCAATTGCCGTATCAAAGCAAAGTATTTGTTCAAGTTCTGAATCGAGAAATGCATTAAGACGAGACATTGCTGTTGACATAACCGATTGCATGGCCTGGTCACTTGTGTTAAGTGCAGCACCTGCAAACCATTTGGTTTTGTGTTCGGGCGGGAGCTTATCCATGATTTTATGAAATTGAGTTTTACCTTTACCCATATTAGGTGCAGGAGCAAGTAACTCTTGAATAAGTTTATATACCGAAACTATATGACGTTGTTCGGGTGGAGCAAATTCAGCAACCAATAGAATTGACGAGGTAAGCAAGCCTTCTGCTGCATCATAGAAGAAAGCATTTTGACCAAATGAAGCCGCATCTCCTTCGCTAAATATAATCGTCTTACCAATAATTTTAGCATATTTTTCAGCTTTAGCTTTATATGTTAAATTACTTGGTTCATTCTTGTATAAATCCATATATTTGTTAACAAGATGAAGCAAATTATTACCATCCGATTTTGTTGGATTTCGAAGGTCTATTATGGCAACATCGTAACCATAATATTCTTTTGCAATGTTACCGTAATTTCTATACAAATCACCTTTTGTATCTGTAGTTAAAAATGACATTCCTGATGCACAAGCATACTCAAGGTTTGGATATAACCAATATGCTGTTTTACCACATCCAGCTGCACCTATCATCATGGTGTGTACATCCGAAGTATCAACCATTGCATAATCTTGACCACCTATTGTCCTGCATCCAACAATAACTCCTTGTGGTAATTCGTTTTTATTTTTGTTTTTTCTCCATAAATCCGGAGTAAAGGGAACATGCTTATACACTTTCTTTTGTTCAAGTTTGGATAAAAATCTTGCTGTTCCATGCTGACCATCTCCGACAGTTTTACTTTTGATACTGTTAAGATTATAGATATGAGAAACAATTGTAATTCCACCTATTAAAGCAAACATTACGATACCCACAAAAATTAAGATAATTGGACCATCCACTTTTTATCAACCTCCTGTTTAGAAAATAATAAATCCTCATTCCAATCTTTTAATGTTGGAATGAGGATTTCTGATTTAATGCCTTTTATAAATAGTTTATCCGAAAGTCTTTGTGCGGCTGTTTGACCGGCATTGTCATTATCGAAACAAATATAAACTTGTTCAACATGTTTGTTATCTTCAAGACATTGAAACAAAACATTATCTGCAACAGAGCATGCCGCTGCATAGCTGTTGTTTCTCCATTCAGTGGGATACATTGATATAAACGAAAGCATATCTATTGGCGCTTCAAATAAATAAATGTCGTTTCCGGTACCATGCCAATGGAAACTAAATTTATTATCACTACCTGCAACATTTCTTTTATAGGCACTTTCTTTAGCTGTTCCTCGTTTATGAATATGTCTTGGAACACCATTGGAATCATATCCAATAAATAATACATTATGGTAATCTGCTGATTCTCGAAGCATTTTAGCATGAACAAATGCAGTGATTATTTCTCTACTAATCCCTCTGTCTTTCATAAGATATTCATACAGCCTTCTCATATTAGAATTTGTTTGAGGCATTATTAATTCTTGGGTTCGTATTTGAACAGGTGAAGAATACGATATAATAGTACCATTTTCATTAAGCAAATACTCCATTGCTTCACTGTATGTTTTATTAAAAAACTTTTGAAGAAAACTAACAACATTACCACCTTCTTGCTCGTAATGGTGATACCAAACATTATTTCTAATAGATACCTTTCCAGTTGGGCTTTCCCATATATATTCTTTTCCACATCGGCTCAGCTTATCGCCTTGTTTACGCAAGAGTTCTGCAATATCCATATGATATGCTCTGTCTTTTTGTTCAGGAGAAAAACGAATATATTTTGACATTGTAGAACCTTCTTTCTCAAAAAAATAACAGGTCGACTGTAAATTCAGTCAACCTGTTTAATATAAAAAATTTATTTTTTTATGAATTTCTTTTTCTCTACAGACTTAATATAATTTTTATACAATTCTTGTGGTTTGTAGAAAAAGCTGGTTTCAGATTTGGTGAGTAAATTGTTTTCTCTTTTTTGTTTGAGCAACTCTATTGAACAAATAAAATCAGCAGATTGTAACAACTGATACTGTTTCGGAGAAGCATTTTTAAACTCAACAGCTGTTAATTTAGCGTGCATAATCACATTAAGGATATAACTCAATTCATTTTGACCATTATCATAATATACAACGATCCTGTCAAACGAAAAGAAGTATTCTTGGTTATCTTCTATGAATCTAGATAGTTGCTTAGATATACTGGCCGATAAAGCATGTCGATCTTTGCATTCTCGTTTATTAACAATGATATTGAAGTATCTTATCGGACAACTGATAGTAAAACGCAACATTTTGTTTAAAATCTTTCTGCGTTCATCAATATTCAAATTGTTATACGGGGATTCTTTCCGGATGATGGGGTGTGTATGTACATATTCATCCTGTATGTCACATTCAGCAAGCCAAGACTTCAGTCGCGTTATATTATTAGTAATGTCGTCAGCTTGATTGTGAAAGATAAGTGTCACAATATAGAAAGGAGATTGATTTACCGCATCTCCAAAATCGCCTGACTCATCAATAAATATACTTAGTTCCTTCAAGATAAACATCCTTTTATAAATAAAAAATGGCGAGGAATATACTCCCCGCCTGCGATGGCCCCAGAGTTTACACCCAAGCCAATGCATTTCGGATACTGCGTATCCCTTTTGCATCATTATTGTACCACAAAAGTAGTTTAGTGTCAATAATGTATGAGTGATAAACCTTAATGTTTTTTAGTTATCACTATTATATACTATGCACACATTAATTTCAAATATACAAACTAAAATAAAACTTACATTTTTAATCCATGTGCATGTTTCTTTTCTTGAATCTTTTTAAGCACCTTTCTATCAACTTGCTGATCAGTCTGCCTATCTTCTTCGAAATTATCTTGTATTGCTTGAGTTAACCTTGCAAATAATCTTGCAGAAGAAAGTGCTATATCAGTTTTCCAATGATACTTTTTAGATGGTTGAAATGAATCAGGAATAGCTGGGACTTTAGCTTTTTCGGGTAAATATATCTTCTCTACATTTTCATCTATAAAAGGATATTCCGATATGTCTTTGAGTCTAAGTGCTTCTTGCAGAACTGCATTTCGAATAGTTTTGAAATCTTTGTTGGAAGATAATGGTACACGAGGTGGTATTTCTTCACGATAGATTTTAACTATCATTTCTCTTTGTTCATACCAAAGCTCATATAGTTCTTTTATTTTCTCATCTGATGCCATCTCATCAACTATGCCATCAATTAGATTTTTCGCTTTTTTAGGAAGATAACCATACATCATTCTTCCTGAATAATTATCTAATTCGCTTACCAATTGTTTTAATAAGTCTGCGACAATGGGATTAGAATAGTGACCTTCATTTATTAAAGAAACCAATTCTTCAATCTTGTTTTTTGCTTCTTTTCGCAATTCATTTCGTCTGTCTGTTTGTTCAACATATATATTGTGCATCTCAGAAGAAAAAATATCTTTTGCAAAAGTTCTTTTAAGATTATCTATACGTTTCTCAGTTATGTATGGTTCTCTACCTACAGAATAAGCAACCAAATGTATATGTGGATGATATGTTTCATTATGAAAAGCTGCGTACCACCTTAAATCAGAGGGAGGAATATTCATAGATTTTGCTATAGCAATTGTGTTTCTTTTTAATAATTCTTTCCATCTTATTGAACGAGCATAGTCTAAGGCTTCTGCATCATTTCGTTTCAAAGACATTATTGTAGTAAAGACTAAACCATCGTGATTAGCAATATCTTTTGCGACAATTTCAAGGTTTATTTCTTCATCATGAAGTGAAAATAAACCATGTGTTCCTTGTTTTTCAACTCGCGGTCGCTTTGCAATATACCCAATATAGTTTTCTTTTTTATCTATTAAATCAAAGTATTCTTCCAGCGTATCATCAATGAATTCACTAGCTAATCCTTTCGTTTTGTTTGATAAATAATCCTCATATATTGGTGTGTTTATTGAATCTGTAAAGTCCTTTATTAAACTAGAAATGATTCTTTGCTGCTCAATTGTTGCAGGCTGATATCTCCAACTTTCATCACACTTTTCTACTCCATCTCGAGTTGCAATGTACTTTAGATATTGAGAATTTCTTTTAGGAGATGATTTGAAATATCTCCATTTCAAAACAAATCTTGCCATATACTTTACCTATGTCTTTGATATCTTAATGCATTTTTAAAAGAAATTGAACCATTTAGAGAGCGCACCTCTTTGACACAAGTAGCACGAAGATCATCTAATTGAGCTTCTGATATGTTGTTTAAAGCAGAAAAGACATGGAGTAACATTGATAACTCTACAGTGTTTTTGAAGAATTGATTACACATTTTATCTTCCAAATTTTGCACTCTGCTTTTGAGTGAATTATCAATTAGTTCAGGTAGATATTCATCAGTATTTTGTGTTGAAAGATATCCGCAATAAAATCTTATTGCTTTCTCAATAAACTCTGATTGACTTTTGCAACCATCATCTTGATACATTTCTTTTACTTTATTTAACACATCGGGATATACCCACAAATGAAATTTCTTTTTGTTTGGATCAACTGCCATAAGCATCACTTCCTTCTTAGAATTTATAGGAGTCCTTATGAAATCCTTGAAACGATGGGATTTATCGGCTAATTCTCATAATTGGAGGAAAATTGTAAAATATAGGAGTCCACTTTTTGAAAGCCTTGAAACCCTTTATGCAGTCGGCATCGCCGTCTGCTGTAATCGCACAGGGATGCTTTTGCAACCCCTGTGCTTATTCCTGCAATAAAAATCGGACGAAATTACTCGTTATATACAAGAGCCTGAACGTCCGTTTTTATCGGCTTTTTATTGTGTGTTCGGGTACTTTAACCATTTTTCGTACAACTCGTCAATTTGGGGCAAACAAACGGCAACAAACAGCAGTTAAGTGTCATTTATTACCCGTGTTTGAATTAGAATTATCTGAACTTGATTCAATGTAATCTCTGACATTTAACGGTACATTCTTTTTATATAATGAATCTAATGTTTCAACCAATTTTTCTGAAACACTTTTATTACCTTTTTGTTCGAGGAAGTACTTTAAAGCCTTCGTTTTAGTTTCATCATATTCAATGCTTATTGAAACCTTTTTCATGTACAACACCTCACATTGTCATATTCATATCTTCATCTGACCAAGCCTGTTCATCCATACTAATGTTACGCAGATTAGCCTCATTTTCATCGGTATGTATCCACTCGGTATTATCAATGCAACAATTAGTAAAATTAGCATTGCTAACTGAAGTTCGTGAAAATAACGCATCAGAAAAATTCGAATGTGTAAGCATTGCCATAAAGAGATTGCAACCTTTAAACTTTGTACTTCTGCAAGACATTTCCTCACCGGTAATTCGAATCATACTGCAATCGACGAATTTAGTGTGGTCAGAAATTGAGAAGCACAACTCAGCATTAGTGAAATTGCAATTTACGAACTTTGCGTTGTTCAAAATAGAACTGTTTAACGACCTATCAGAAAAGTCGTAGTTAGAAACAAGACAACCTGAAAAGTTTGCCTGTACTCCACCGGGTTCGTCATAAAGCCATAGCACATGCTTTGCAACCATTATGTCGATTTCCTCTTTTTCCAATTCCCTGTATACAGATTCATCTTCAAACATAGCATATTCAGAAGAAAGTCGCATACCGAATTCTTCGTCATCAAATTCTACTGTATCAAATTCAATCCTGTCACGAAGCATTTCATAAAGAAGTGTAGGAGAAAAGATTTCGGGTTTATAGAACTTATGTATCTCATCCAAATCGATTTTGAAAACACCATCATCCTGATCTTTTACCGCTTTGTCAACGATATCATTTCTGATATGTAACATCGACTTCATAAACTGTTGCAGAGTAAAAGACTCGTCAGCAAGGTATAAAGTTCTTGCTTGCGGAAGATATGCAAAGTTTTTAGCAAACTCAGTTCCTTCTGAATTTACAATAATACCTTCATCATAATTCTTACGAAGATAGAGGACACATCTGTTCGTTCCTGTTTCGTCCTTGTGCATAAGATTTGCATATTCAGCAATGAAGTCAAAATTCTTCATAGTATTGTTTTTCAAAAGATTAAAATCATTTTCAGATAACTCAACAACCTCCACGATAGAACAATACTGAGTTGTGGCCTGTTGCTCATTTCTATCTAATGAAGTTTGAAAAAACATATTATTTCACCTCCAAATCTGGTGATGAGTCAAGATAAGTAATTCGCCCGTCTTTATCAAGCTCATCGATTATTTCTTGGGTAACGAAGCCATAATAACCTTCGGGTCTTTCAACACCAAACTGCTCATACTGGAATTTAAGAACAGGTTCAATTTCTTTTAAACCTTCCTGTGAATAACCGTGCCTGAAGAATTTCCAACGGTTTTCTTCGGTATAAACATAGATGTAATCTGCCCATGAATTGGGATCGTCAAGCTCATTGAACGTATACTCTTTAGCTTCCATACCTTTTTCGCCACGATCTCTACCGTATGCAACAACCACACCGTCTTGCCTTGTTGTATACTCAAAGCCATGAGGTTTCGAAGGATCGGGATTAAGATTCGGAGCAAGGCATGAAATACCACCTATATCGATAAGTTCTTTTACTTTTTCGGGTGTATCATAGTGGTCTATAAGCAAGGCACCGTTATGTGAGAGATAGCCATCACTATGGCAATAAATCGTTCTGTATTTATCAGCACCGATTTGCATTGCAATTAAACTTCGTGTACTCATATTATCAACTTCTTTCTATAAAATTTTTGTTGTCGGCTCACTGGTTGTTTCTTCTTCGATGTATGTGATGTATGGAATCTTCAACCAATGAGTCCAACTGTTATATGACAAAGGTGTTTTTATAACACCTTTTTTTGTGTTAGCTGCTTGGATTACATAACCATCACCGATATATATACCGATGTGACCGTTGTGCCAAACTGCTACTCCGGGTATTTCGGGAATGGTATCTATTGTGCCTTTCTCCGTAGCTGCAGAATACATTCCGTCAGCACCAATATCGGGCATACCATTCGTTCCGTAATTGATTTGACCTGTTGCTTCATCAAGCCAACTGTATCCTTTTATGAGACCTACACAGTCGGCTGTTCTACCACCAAGCCAATTACTTTTGATGAAGTCATATTTCCCACCAACCTCATCGGGATATTGTTTTACCTTTATGTCGAGAATTTTTTGTGTGAGGACTGTTCCGTATGTTCCGTATACATAACCCCAACCATTTGCAACTGCTTCTTCAGCCCATATGCAAAGGTCAATGTTATTTTTGTATCCGTTATTGGTAAATCCTGATGAGTCAATGTAGGTACTGCGAATATCTTTAACTACGGTAGAGTATTCTTCGGCATCTATTTCACTACCGAATTTTGTGTTAACAAGCTCAACCAATTCTGCATCTGACAAGTCATCTTTAAAGCAACTTGCCAAATCACTTGCGAAGTTTTCATTGTCTGAAAAATCAAAAAGCCCAAGTGCATACAGCACCTGAGCTTCTCGATAATGCCCACCGAGTTCTGCTTCGTTTAATGCAGATTCAACAGCCAACATTGTGTCATTCATTTTTTGTAATTTTCTAACTTGTGCATCATTTAAGTTCTCCATATAGTTCTCTGCAATTCCATCAATATCAACTTCTACTTTACCAGTAAGAGCTGCATAAACAGCGAGTAGTGGAGTAGCAAGTGCTATGACAAGAACAAGAACAATACATAAAACTTTTTTTAGAATTTTCGGATTCGTAAGTATAGATACCGCTATCTTTTTCAAAGCGGCGGCAACGGTAGCACTCATTATCTACCACCTGATTTACCGAAAAGTTTAGTCTTGTATTCGGGTGCAATAACTTGGAGAAGATATCTTTCGTTACCACATCTATACAAGCAAGTACCACGTTCAGGATACTTAATCAATTCAAATTCGCTCGGCTCTATCTGGAGAGCTTCCATATATTCTTTGGGATTGATACTACCAGGGTTGAACAAGAATTGGTGAGTAGGAATACTGAACATTGGTTTTGTAAATTCACGGATTGTAGGAATTAAGAAATCCTCAATATTCTGACTCGCAATAATAATAGCAGAGTCCTTTTTACGAACTCGTTTCATTGCATTTCGGATATATTCAATAGCAGTCATATTGGTTAAGAAGAGGTAAAGCTCATCAATTGATGCAACTGTATTACCCACACCTAAAAGCTGATTGCTCATATATGAGAGGATGTTAAACAACATAGCATCCTTTAATCGCTTGTTGGTATCAAGCAAACCTTTAACACCGAAGCACAAGAAGGCATCATCTGTAATGTTGGTGTAACCATTAAAATATTTTGATTCAGCACCTACACACATTGAGTTGATACCAAGACAGATTTCCTGAAGTATTTCTTCTGTATAAAGATTTTTTTCTTCTTTGTTATATGCCTTGAATTCAGCATCGCAGAGATTGTACAAGTCAGTCATAATAGGATAGTCGGTTGCCTTGAGTCTTGAAAAATCGGTTGTATCGGTAATACCAAAGTTACCGTAAAGCTTTCCGAGGAGAATTTCAAGAGTATCAATCTGTGCATCCGTGAAATCTTTATAGCTTCTGAAAAAGTCTTTCAAGAAAGCAATGTGCTGACTGAGTCTTGTAACTCGTCTGAACGCTTCGGGATCTTCCTTGCTATAATCGTTTTCATTATCAGACCATTCCTTCGGTTCAAGTATGTTTATGATGTATTCACCGGACATAAGGTCAATATAGCA
Source organism: Acutalibacteraceae bacterium (assembly GCA_045532945.1). GTDB lineage: Bacteria > Bacillota > Clostridia > Oscillospirales > Acutalibacteraceae > DTU089. The sequence continues at coordinate 45,899 of JAZSGZ010000013.1, read as the reverse complement.
ACCACCAAGAGTTTCTGTCAATTCCTCATATTCAGATTCGGGGTCAAGACATACAATTCTTTTTCCTGATTCACGAATATTGGTAAGCATAAGTTTCATAAGGAAACTTTTACCCTGACCTGAGTTACCGAGAATAAGGGCATTGGCATTGGTTTTGTCTTCAGCTCTGTGGTCGAAATCAACAAGGATATTTGTGCCGTATTTATCTCGTCCGATATATATTCCGTGAGGATCGGTTTTACCTGAGAAGTTGAAAGGATAGAGATTGGCTACACTTGATACCGGCAATACTCTTTCAAACTGTGTACCGAACATGTTTGAACCCATAGGCATTACCGACAAGAAACCTTCTTTCTGCCTTAATGTAAGACGGTCAACGATAATTTTTGAACGAGTAAGTTCCATTGATATGTCACTCTGAAGTTCTTTGAGTGCTTCATAGCTTTTTGCTTTAAGTTCAATGTACACGGCACAATGAAGGAGGACTTCCTTGTTTTTTCTCATATTTGCGAGAAGGTCAACCACATCCTGTAAATTACCTTCAGCTTCAACAGTTTCATTAACATCATTACCTGTGCTTTTGAGAGTGTTTCTTCTTGTTGCATTCTGAATGATTTTACGCTGCTCTGTATGGTCAACCAAGCGATGATATATGCGAAGGGTTACACCATTTCTGTCTGCAAGCTGAGCGAGAATAGCCTGTTCTTCTGTTGTTGGAGGATATTCTCTTATCGCCCATACACAACGGAAACTGTCACCAACAATATAATGGTCGGAAAGAAACTTTATTGTACTTGGGCAGACACAGTCAAAGAAATCTTTGGTGCGAATTTCTTCTTTCTGTTCCTCTGTTAATATTACTTCTTCCTTATTTCTTTTCATAAAAAAACTCCTCTCTGTCAAAACCTGAAAAACCGTCACTTAAATCAAAATATTGCTGACCGTCAACATCGGGAAGTCTTTCACCGTTAAATGATGAATCAAAGTAAAGGGCAATAAATCTTTTTATATCATCCTTGCCCATTCTCTGAACCTCGAATCCCTGTTCAGAAATAACCTTTTCTATGTTATTAAGTGTGGTAAACACCTGTTCGGGTTTTGCATTTTTACATCTGCCGATTAACATAAACTGACGGGCTGTTGCCATTTCAGTTTGGATTTTATCAAGGAACACAATGTCCTTTTCAATTATTCTTCTGACCTTATGTGATTCCTCTGCAAGTTTTCTTTCTTGCAGGTATCTTTTGTTCTCATCAAAGCACTCACTTGCATCGGCACACACAATTTCAATATCGGGAACTGACGATAAAACCATCATCAAGTGATATATCTTTGTTTCAATACTTGCTTTTGAAAGAACTGATATGTTTGTGGGAGTAATGTTAAAAAATAAAAGCTCTCCATTTTTAGTGGAAAGCCCATACTTTGTAAAACTCTTTATTCCCAAAAGTTCCTGAACCGAAACATCTTTTCTTTTTAATTTCATCGGCTGTTACCTCCATTCAAAGTATTGCTGTGTAGATATAAGGTATCTACCTGCGTATTTTATAAAATCAAGAATTGTTATATCGTCAACTCTTATTGTAAGAAAGCCATAGCATAATGTTAATGCAAAGGGAATTACGAATGTAAATCGTACCAAGAAAACTATTGATATGAGACCTGCGATTCCTAAAATGCAGAATTCTTTCAATCCCCAAAGCCATATATTTGCTGTAGCTTTCAAGTTCTGTGGATAAATATATGTTTTCATTTTACACCTCCAAATTATTTAAATGCTTTTACAATTGTTCGCCCCAAATTTACAGCAGTAGTTGATGCATGGAATACACTCATCATATTAACTCTTACTGAACTATCGAGACCGAACTGTTGTGCAATTCGTGGAACTTCATTAGCTGCTAACATAATACCGAGACCTAATAACATACTTGTTTTGAATGTCATTAAACCAAGATACAGCAAAGTTGTCTGCATAAATGCAGTTAAACATAACGCAGCAATCTGTTTCATCCATTGATTAAAACCATCGGTATATCCTCTTGGTACAGAGAACATATATAAAGCACCGACAGTCATCTGAATGAGTAATATTCCACCTCGTTTAATGTTTTGGAAGAACACTTTAACAACGCAGTATGCAAAGGCAATAAGAGCAAGTAAGCTAAACAAACTTATATGTAATGAACCTGTCTTCATATCGAAATATATTTTCATTACATCTGAACACAACTGCCCAATATCACGAGCCGCATTTGCACCTGCGAGCGAAGCTAAATCGTGTGCAAAAGTGTTTTGTAAAGTGATACATAATTTATATAACTCAACTGGGACAACACCAATTAAAGAACAAGCAAAGAAACCCTTTAAAATGTTTATTGCTGTGCTTTTGATGTTAGCCCTACCATTTTGATATTCAATTGCCGTATCGAATACGGCTACTACAACTCCGGCAACAAACAATGCCCATCCGAAGGTTGTAAAAAGAAGGATTACGGCTTTCACCCAATCCAAATCAAATAATTCAGCTCCCATTGAAGTGATGTATGTGAAAAAGTCTGCTATTGCACCGAATACTATTTCATATATCCATTGGAGAAATGCTCCGAATATTGATTCTGCAATAGCTTCACCCATTGATGCAACTGTTTCGGAAACAGTACCACCTATGGCTTCAACTATATCTGTCACCCAATCAAACAAAGGCTGCACCTCCTGTCAAAAAAAGAGCAAGACGAGAAAACCTCGTCTTGCTCTCATAAATCCGATGGATTTATTATTAAGATTTTTTTATTTTTTTGTTTTGCATATTTTACTGTGTTTCCTGTTCCACTTGGCTTTCCATCCCAAACTGCAATTATATAATCGGAATTGTCAACCATATATTTATTCCTTTTTTGCATACAATCTGAAGTGTAGTGGTACTGTAACATAGATTCTTTATCACATTTGGCTAAAATATCATAATATCTATCTCTAAAAGGTTCTGACCACTTTACTGATTGTTCTTCAAACGGAATAGCTGCTTCTAATTTAATGTGTGGGTATGTTTTCTTCAATTCTAATACGATTTCAGCAGCATACATATCCACACCTAACGCCATTCCTGAAATAAAATTGTCAACATTGTATTTAGTGATAAGCAAAACAATTGAATTAAGCAGTAATGCTTTTAATTTTTTGCATGCATCTTCTTCCTCATTAAAACCAAATGGTAAATTCTGTGGTCTGTGACCTGTAAAACAACAAGTATTTCCCATATTAAACTCCACAAATATTTATTATGGAAAAATAGTACTAAAAAACCACAGTCAGTACAATAAAATGGGAATTCAAAACTTGTAGTTTTATTTAAATTGCATACCCATCGCATAGCTTTGGTCCTGAAACATTTCGACATACTCAAGGACAGTATCTGCAATTTTAGCTTTGTCGGACTGAGATACTTTTGTGTACCACTCCGGTTTATTATAATCCCACATATAGGGTTCAATTTTATCTGAAAGTGAACTACAGAAATAACCGATTATATCAGAAAATTTGAAAAGCTGTTTATCAATTACACCATCATCAGAATTGATTATGGTTGACTGAATTGCAGTATATTTGCCTGCTGTTCCTGTTGTTACAAACTGGAGCTTACACAGCTTGTTTTCGTCAAGTCTTCCGAGCATAGTTTTGCCTGTAAACTTGAGGTCTGACATAACTGTGTTATCTCCAAATAAGGTTCGCATTTCTTTTTCAAAAAAATCCATAGTTTGCTCCTTATGAAAGAATTGTCCAGATGTAAAGAGGAGCTGTAAGTGTAAAGAGCAAACATGCGAAAAGAATTGCTGGAGCAGTAAACTCAAACTGACCGTGTTTTCTGTAATCGAAGTAAGCAGTACCAAGCTTAACAAAGAAAAGGACAGCAAGGATTAAATCGACAGCAGGAAACACAACATTGTTTACAACATCCTTAATCTGACCCTGTGCTGCATCCCAAGTACCCTCGATTGCACCTGCAACATCGCCACCAGCCGCAAAAGCTGTGACTGTAAATACAGAGAGAATTACAGTTACTACTGCAATGCAAAGAAGAATTTTTTTAATGTTATTTTTCATCATTAACATCTCCTAACTTATTAAATATTTTGTTTTCTTTGATATACTTTATGGGTATTTTCAGATTCTCGCAGAAGCGAATTTCTGATTGCATACCTCTTGTGATTTCATCACCAAAAACCCATAATTCATCACAAAACCATAAAAGGCTTAACCCTGCTGTGACACCAAGTTCTCTTTCTCTTGGATCGTCATCATTAAGACAGAGTGCATAAAAGTGTGGCACTACCGGAGCAGTACCACACTTAAGTGCATATTTAGCGTACAGTTTTGCTTTTTCAAGGTTTACAGAAATGTTACCACCAAGAGGAGAACAGATATAAACCTTTTTAAGCATTGTTCCACCTCTTATCTGCGACCTACATACCAATCATCATATGCAGATTCAGATATCTCAATTGAGTTGGTGTTTGCTTTTCTTGTAATCATACCTGCAGGTGTCCAGCAATCGCTCTGAACTATACCGATAGTGTATTTGCCATCGGGATACCATAATGGTGTAAAGTGAACATTACCATATGAACCATTGGTTCTGAATACCCATTTCAAGCCATCTTTACCGAGTGTTCTATATTCATTTTCAGTTGTTGAATACTTATATTCGGGCAGGAGAGCCTTGCAATACTGTGCAGTTGTATATGCAGTATCATTGGGTTTGGTGTAGCCTGTAACAGCACTCATGTTATTGTTGAGAGCCATTGTAAGACCATAACCTGATTTCATTGTCCATACACTACCGTTTTTCTCTGCTGTTGAATCAGCAGTAGGAGTCAAGTTAGCTCTGTTATTTGAAATACCGATAGCATAGTCAACCTTTGTATATGTGCCGTTCTCATATTTCCATTCCCACCATGATGCTGCACCTGTTTTTGTTTCTAACTTTGAAGGGATAGAGAAGCCACGTGGAGCTTTCTTTTCAAAGTCAGTATCGGGTGTAGCAGATATGTTGTAAGGTGTGGTTTCGTATGATGTTATCTTCTTGTTATATGACAATCCAGCATCAACCACTTCGGCATGAATTGAGATATTCGCACCATTAAGACCTTCGGGAACTGTCCACTTGAAGTATATTAAGTTTTTGTTTTCGGCAGGTACTATTGCTTCATATATACTTATGGAATCAACAAGAGTCTGTCCTTTGTATATATTAAATTCAAGAGTGATATTGCTATTTGGTGTGTAGTTGATATCGCATCTATTGTTGAGCCAATAACTTGTGATTACATCTGTACCTTCTCTGTACGGAGCATTGGGAGCAATGGGAATTAATGATAACGGATGATTGACCTTACATACTAAAGTCTTTTCATTGTTATTACCATTGGATTCATATTTTGTGTTTCCTATGCCCATACCTTCGAGATACACACCACCCCAGATATTAAAGCTACGGGTATTTGCTACCTTAAAGGTGTATGCATTTACTCTTGCCTGTGATTTTGCAGGTATAGCGAACACACCGGGGATTTGTGATTTATCATCCTTAAAGCCTTCAACAAAAATCTTGGTATCCGTGTTGTTTTTGTACACATACTGTACTGTAACTTTCTGTGATACTTCGAGATTGTTCGGGTCGAGAACTGCATTTGTATCTGCATCTATAAGGATGATTTCTGCCAATGCAACGTCAGCCTTTATAACAGGGATATCAATGTTATTTGTTTCTGTTGTATGAGCTGTATCCTTTGCCCATGCAGACTCTAATTTAACACGCAATTTTGTTGTAAGAGGGATAGTATATTTATCAAGTCTGCTATTGGCTGTTACAGGATTATTCTTGTTCATATGCACACTCTGTGATACATCGGGTTCACCAACTGGAACTTTAGTCCAAGAAGAAGCGTTTAAATAATTCATTGTGCCTTTTAAGTTTTCAAGTGCAGTCCATGTGTTATCCATTTTATAATGGTAAGAGAATTTTACACGCTGACCTGCATAGATTTTGCCACTTGTTTTATCACCTGCAGTTGCCACAACTGAACCATCATAACCATAAGCAGTTACACGATGTCTGTGGACAGTAGGTTCAACAGGAACATAGAATCTACGAATTGCACCTGCTTTTCTTACTGTACCATTTGCATCTACCCAGTCCATTTTCGCTTCAATTACAAAACTGTCTTTACTTGCATTAATCGTTTTATTTACACCTGTAAACTGGACAGGGAAAAGAGATGTACTTGCATCACTGTTACTCAATGTAACAATTCGTGTCTGCCATTCTTCAGATCCTGTTCTTACATACTGTCTTACACGGATATCTTCTGCTTCGTAAGGGAACTGAACATTAAACCATACTGTATCATTCATTGACGGATAACCCTTTTTATATGTGTAATCATTAAAGGTTTCACCGTCAGAAAAACCGTAATTAAAGTCCGTATTGCCTTTTTTACCTTCGTATACATGTACCATTCTTACATTAAGTTCAGGGTTGTATTCCCACTGTGCATAGAGATAAACTGTTGCACCATCAGTAGTTGTAAGGTTTCTTACTGACTGTTTATCAGTATATGATGCACCTGTTCCGTCAGCTCTTGTGTTCCACCCAAGGAAATTATAGCTTGGACGAGTGAAACCATTGGGTAAAAGATTCTTGGCCTGGTTATATACCATTTCCATAGCTGCCATTGTACCTCTTGTAGCACCGTTACCGTTAAATCTGATTGTGTATGTTATCGGACGCCATTGTGCATAGAGATTGATTACAGCACCTTCTGATGAACTTAAATTAATAACTGACTGACGATTGGTATATCTTGTTCCTGATCCATCGGGTTCTGTGTTCCAACCAGTGAATACATAACCAGTTTTTCTAAAGCCATTTTCTGTTAGCTTGGCTGCAACATCGTATGTCATTGCCATTTCAGAAGTTGAACCACCTGTGTGACCGTTTCCGTTAAAAACAATTTTGTATGTTATAGGATTCCACTGGGCATAAAGAGTTACAGTTCTACCATTTGTAGAGGTAAGGTTTCTTACAGTCTGTCTGTTTGAATATGATGTACCTGTTCCGTTTGCTTTTGTATTCCAGTTCTTAAATGTGTAACCTGTTCTTGTATAGCCGTTTGCAGTAAGAGCCTTGCTCTCATCGAACTTCATTGTCATACCTGATGTACTACCACCTGTGTGTCCGTTACCATCAAAGCCTATGGAATATGCATTTGTTTCCCACTGGGCATAGAGTGTAATTGTTGCACCGTGAGTAGATGAGAGATTCAATACTGACTGTCTGTTTGTATAGGTTGTGCCTGATCCGTCAGCCTTTGTATTCCAACCTAAAAAGTGATAGCCCATTTTTGTGAATCCATTTGCAGTAAGATTACTTGCAACATCGTAAGTACATATCATAGCAGTAGTAGAACCACCTGTATGACCGTTACCGTTAAATGCAATAGTATACCTTATAGGATTCCATTGAGCATACATTCTTCTTGAACAGTCTTCGTTTGCAATGTCGGGATTGATATCTGTCGGTTTTATATCACCATTGTTTTGGTTAATAATCTGACCAACACCATCGGCAGTTGTACACCACCAACCATTAAAGATATATCCTGTTCTTGCAATTCCGAATGTACCGACATTTACCAAGCCATCGGACTTTTTACTGTTATATGTCCATGTCTGATAATACTGCTCATTATCAGCTTTCTTATACACATGACCTTCAGAATTGAGTTTGTATGTGTCGGATGATGCAATTCTACCACCGTTGGCATCGTAATAAACTTTCAATGTATTCGGTGTCCACTGGGCATAAAGATTAACAGTTGCACCATTGGTTGAAGTCAAGTTGTTTACTGACTGTCTGTTGGAATATGAGGTTCCTGAACCATCTGATTGTCTATTCCAGTTTTTAAATTTATTACCTGTTTTCGTGAAAGCATTAGCAGTAAGGTTTTTCGCAGTACCGTAGACCATCGAAAGGTCGCTCATCGAACCACCTGTCGAACCATTACCATTAAACTTGATTTTGTAAGTTTTGTTGGTTGTTTCTGTATATGCAATACCTGCACCATAACCATTATCAATTATGGTATCAAAAGTTGCTCTTGATGATAGTGAAGTAGCTGCAGTCCATAAACCCTGACCATTGGGGGTGTATAAGGCATTTGGATAATTTAAGTTGGTGAATTTGGAGATGTATCCCCATGTATTTGAGGTTGCGGAAGAACCACCCGTACTTGAACCGCCAAGCAAATATCTACCATACACCGCATATTCTGTTACGGTAACCGAATGGTAAGTTGATTTTAAGCAAAGATCGTAAATAGGCTCCACAATAACTTTATCACCATAGTCAAGATTACTCACGCTACCGACACCTAAACGTGAAAGTATCTGATTGATATTTCCTGTATAGGTCTGCCATGTACCCATTCCTGATGGAGCAGGTAGAGCAGTTGTAAATGGTATGTACTCCTCTTTGTAACAGTTAGTTGTATTAGCTGATGTTGAAAAAGTGTTTCCCTTGCGAGAAATCAACTGTTTCTTATTATATTTGGTCGAGAATTTATATCCGTCTGAATAACCGAGCTTACCATATCCTGTGTTTCTGTAAACGTCGATTACCTTTGTGACCTTCATAGAGCCACTTGAGTTAACACAACTAAAACGATAACCGATACAGTTGTCACCACTTGTTCTTATGGCATAACCAGGATCGCTCGCACTACCTGCGGCATTATTACCTGTGACAGAACTACCATCCCAAGAGAGAGCAAATGCCGATGTGGGTAGTACACTTATAACTGTGATTATGGCAAGTATTATTGAAATTACTCGTTTTATATTAATCAACACCTTTCTGTCAATAAAAAAAGACCTGCCGAAGCAGGTCTTGAAGTTTGTTTGTTTCTTAATGTGAGTGGCAAGTCCTTGCTTTTACTGGTTCGTTGCAGTCGGGACATTTTGTATCTACTGTGAAGTGTACACAAGTTCCGTTATCACCTTTTCCTACAGGCTTTCCACAATCTTGGCAGTATTTCAAGGGGTCTTTCTTCACATCGTACTGTGGACATTTTGTTTCATCGTAACAGGCATTTCCCCATTCATCTGTGGTATAGAAGCTCTTGCATGAGTGTGAACCACAGTGGTGACAGCCTTTGTTTTCGAGACTTACGATAAAGTCATGGGTTTCTTTGCTTTCGCAGTGGTGACTACTCTTGCCACATGAGTAGATGCTTGTATCAGCATCATCACCATTAATTACAATTCCTTGACCATTCTCGTTTCTGTTTTCATTTTCTTCTACGGGTTTGTCCACCTTAACCGTATTTTCGTTTGTGTTTGGCTTTTCGGTTACTGTGTCGACATCTTCGATTTTCAGCATATCGTTATCTTCCACCAAGGTTTCAGGCTCTGTTGTATCATCCTCTATGTCAGTAGGGATTTCGATTACTGCTTCTTCGGTTGTGATTTCTGTTGTGGGTTCTGTATTGTTCTCGTCTTTGCCGAGACCGATTACAGCCACAATTATTACAGCTACCACCACGATGCCTACGATTGTACCGATAAGTACCTTTTTGTTTTTCATGTTATCAGCCTCCTGATTAAAATTTCGGATTGAATTTTGAAGTTACTGTTATTGGTACAGTCACTTCAGTTACTTGTTGACCTGCGAAGTACAGAGGAACCGTTATCGTGTATTCAGCAATTATTTTAAGTCTGTTTTCCTCTATAAGTCGAACTGTCGGTATTGTCTGCCGATACAGTTCTTCGCCATCGTCACCACAACAATACAACATATTTTCATTAAAGTCCAGCGAATTATATTCAGAATATTTAGAAATATATTGTTCAACATCAACAACCTCTGTAAAATCCGTACCGGTTTTTATTGAGTCATATATTTCGATTGAGTTTTCCATTACGAAACTGTCCAATACAATTCGGGCATTTCTTTCTGATATGCGTATCACATTTACTGTTGCAACGAATTCAATAAAAATTGAAAGTATCATACATAGGATTAAAATCATAACACATGTTCCGATGTATCCATCGCCACGCCTGTTCTTCATTATTCCACCTACTTCCAATACTTTTCGGAAAGACCTGACCTTGTAACTGTTACGGTAACTGGGATTTTGAATACTCCCAATCCCTGTACATAGGTATCCTTTGAGATAGTTATCCACATTTTGTCACCGAGCTGCACTCGTTCAAGTGATGTGTTGAACCATTCATCAGCACCATAGTCAATATCGTAGTCATAATACTCACCAAGTAAATCCGAATCTCTTTCCCAAAACTCGTCACCGAATTCTCCTGTGTAGGTTGCCGATTTTATAAGCTCCTCAGCTATCTGATCCATCTCCACCTTTAAGGTTATAAAGCTGAACAGATTGAGCGAAAGCACCAATACCATTACAAAAACAACTACACCGACACAGATGTCGATGTAGCCTTCGCCACGTTTATTTAACTTAAACACACCGACACCCCCTTATGTGAAGAGTACGCCCACAGATGACATAATCTGCGAGAAGATTACCACAACATAAATCAGCATAAAGCATAAGAGAAGGCACATTGACAATCTTTTTACCTTTCTCGGTACTTTCTGTGCTTCAAGTCTTAACTGTTGTCTTTGAATGTCATTGAACTTGATTGATAAGGATGCCCAATACATTTCTGTATCATCACCACGAAGTATGCCTATAAGACCTCGGCACACGTCACTCATCATTGATGAACCTACACGGGATTCAAGCCTTGTAATCGCCGCTTCATAGTTACCTGACCTCATATCAGCTACGGTTATTTCTAATTCGTGCTTTATTTCGGGTCCGGCACTTTCCATATAGCTATCAAGCATATATAACACATCTCGGTTATGCTTCAAGGTTTTCTCAATTGTAAAGACAAGTCTTGGAAGCTCGTATTCAATTTTTCTTCTTTTTGCCTTTATTCTTTTTGAAACTGAACGCACCTCATTGTTATATAACGCTATGGCTAACACAAGGATTATGGGACTTAATAATGGGAGTATAAATAACACGGGTATTGCAAATGAAGCTATGATGAGAGACTTTACAATCGCATTTGCTTTGAACATTTCGGGAGAGATATTCATCTGTGCTGTGTTCAAGTCATTCTGAAGTTGAGCCTTTTTGAACTCATTGAGTCGCATATGCTTTGCAAAGAAACCTGCAACACCTTTCAGCCACACGTCAAGACCCGATGTTTTTTCTTTCTGTTGTTTCGAGATTGATTCAACAGCCTTTGATGTTTTGTAATAAGGGATTGCATACAAATCAACAAGGATATAAAAGAGACCTAATCCACAAAGGATTCCGACAATTGCTTGTATCATATATTCAACCTCCTCATCGCTTGTATTCTATTGGCTTTGTAAATTTCATCATGAACAAAGCTGTTATTAAAATTACCACGCCACATACACCTAACACGGCTTTTCCTGATGTTTCATACATTAGGGTGTTAAACCAGTCTTTGTTAAGCATATATAACAAGGGTATGTTGCCGACAACCAATAACACCATTACCCAATACTCATTCTTTGCAGCCGAAAGCATTGTTTTAAGTTCGCTGTTTACTATACGAACATCAGTAAGCTTTGCAACAATGGGGAGCAAGGTGTCTTTTAATGTTCGGTCATCCTGACATTGAATCAAGGTGTCGCACCACTCACGGAAAATCTCATCGTCAATCTTATCTTTCAAGTTATATAAAGCATGTTTTATATTCGATGAAACGAGAGTTGCTTCTGTTTCAAAGGCTTTGAAAACATCTTTTATCGGTGGCTTTATATACTGGATATTCTCTCTTACTGACGAAACAATATCATCATTACGGATATATGATGTTGTGATAATTGAAAGAGTTGTTTCCAATTCTTCCTTTGTTGTTTTTTCATATATCGCAAGAGTATTTGCAGTGTACACAAAAGGTACTAAAGCAAGTGATATTGAGAGAGCCGGGAGCAAGAAAAGGTTATCAATAAGGACAGCAACGAATGCACCAACAGCAAACAAGATAACGGAAGAAAAACAAACGATTACGAAGTTTTTAGATTTACCTGTTACTGCTAATGCAGTTTTCATTTCCATGAGCTTGGTATATACACCATGTCTTTTTTTGTTTCCTCTTATAGCCCTTGCTTTCTCACGAAGGGTATCGTGAGGAGTGATGATGCGAATTAAATCATCCGTTACTCTTTCGGGGGTAAGATCAAGGAAACAGGCAATTGCCACTATAACGCACACGCAGGATATGATTGAAAAAACAATCATACATAATCAGCTCCTTTCTGCAAGAACTTTTTCAGCTCGCTTTGAGGCACACCAAACTGCATCAACTTGTGTTTAAGATTATCACTCATTATTTCGGGTTGTTCAAAATGACCTTCGATTATATAGTTATCACCCTGCATAGTGTTGCTTGTGATATTGTATCTGAACAATGTGCGATACTCTCTTTCGCCAGAAGGAGTGATTACACATTCAGATATATCCATAATCTTTCGGGAATTGTCTTCCAACTTATGAGCGTAAACAACGAGAGGAAATGCCTGACCAGCCTGCATCAGCGATGTCTTAAAGTTTATAGGGAAACGCTTTTGACAAAGGAGTGCTAAACGCATATGAGCTGCATCGGCAGCAGAAGCATGGATAGTTGATACAACAGTATGACCTGTAAGAGATGCTTCAACAGCAGAATAAGCTTCGGTATCTCGCATTTCTCCGACAACTACAATATCGGGGTTGAATCGCAAGGATGCTACAACCAAATCTTCCTGTGTGATATCGTAAGCTTCGTTATCAGAAGGTCTTGACAATGTATGCACTACATTGTTGGTTATAACATCATCATTTTTGCGAACAAGGGATAATTCACGAGAACCTGATTCAATACTGAATATTCGCTTGTTATCGGGAATTGTTGAAAGCAATGCATTAAGGAGAGTTGTTTTACCTGAACTGGTTGCACCTGCTACAACGAAAGAAACACCGTAGCGAAGGCACATGCACAAGAAGTCAATCATCTTCTGTGTTGCATTATTACCTTTTACGATTTCATCCTTTGTAACTCTTGAAGGGTGCAAAAGTCGGATTGATACGCTGATACCTCTGTCATCATCAACAATAGGTTCTTTAAGAGCTGTGATTCGTGTGTTACCGGGCAAATGACCTTGAGCCATAGGAGTTGCATTATCAATAATCATACCCGAATGGTGAAGAAGCCTTTTAACAATATCAATAGCATGTTGGGGTGAATAAAAATATTCCGTAGTCTTTTCAATGTGACCATCGGTATATGTTATGGCAATATCATCCCAACCGTTGATATTAATTTCTTCAATATCCTCACGTCCTAAATACTTTGTTAAGATGGAGTATTCAGCCATTTCACAATAGAGCTTATCTGACAGTTGTTTGAAGCTCATTCCTTCGACCATATAATCGTGGTCATACAAGTATTTATCAATGTAGGTTCTCAACTGACCATATTTATCTTTGTCTGATAGTGAAGCTGCATAGTTTTCAGAGATATATTTCTGTACACTATTAAGAAGTGGGAAAAAACCAATTATTTGGCTCATCAGCTCACCACCTTTGCTAACCTCGAAATGTTATCGCAGAATACTTTATCGGTAATGTGCTCTGATAAAGTTCCTGTGATAGACTGCTGTTTCAGGGAGTGACTGTAAGGGATTTTGATTTCAACATCCTTGAAGTGTTCTTTAACTTCACCTACAGGGAGATAGATGTCATTGTCTTTTATGTTGATTACCTTTACCACTTTATCTGCAAATGCAATAAACTGGTCACCGTTAGCTGTATAGTATGACATGCATTTAAGTGTCGGTGTTACAACCTGAACAATAACATCAGCTTCTGCTTTGGCAAGAGAAGATATGAGGTCACTTCTGTCGCTCACACAGTCAATAACTATGTAGTCAGCAAGTTCTCTCATATTCATAAACAACTGACTGATTTTGTCTTCTGTCGGTCTTGCATATGTGTATTTGTTTTCGTTTGCCTTGTAACCTAAATAACCGAAGTTAGGCATATTCTTTGTTGTTACAATGCTACGAAGGACATCTTCACGATACACATCCGTTTTATCAAGAACCTTACCGATTGAATACAAATCACTTTCCTTACAATGAGGGAAGATGTAACCCATACAAGGCACCATCAAATCGGGTGAAAAGTAAAGGACTCTTTTCTTTCCTTTGTTATATAAGGACTGTGCAACCTTAATGGCAATAGAACTTTTACCACTATCAGGTGAGCCACAAATTGCAATAAACTTACTCATTCACAGCACCACCTTCGGTTGTTGTTTCTGTTTTATTCTTAAAGTAGCTATTCTGTGTGGATAAGAACTTCTCGGCAGTTGATTTATCACCTCTGTATACAAGTGCCGCATGAATTTCTGCATTACCTTCATATTCTGCAAGTAACTTTGCCTGCTGTGTATTTGCAAGAACAGTAATTGTACTTGGGAGTTCATAACTTCCGTCTTCATTCTTAATTACTGCATCTTTATCAATACCACCCGATGTAGTTGTGGTGATTACCTTCATATATTTAAGTTCGGGAGGAGTTACTGCTTTGTTAGTGTCGTTGTTGACAATAAGGAATGTTACGATATCTCCGTTCTGGAGCTTACCTGATACACCTGCCGCAAGACTGTCTACTGTTACGCTGATTGCTACATGTTTACCGTCAAGTGTTGCGAATACATCTTCAGCAGTATTACCATCTTTGGTGAGCTTATCCTTTGTGAAGAAGTCACCGTTATACAGATTGGAAGCAGCATATTTACCTACGACATCTGATTTGTCTTCGATAGCACCTGCAGTGATTGAATCTTTATCAACCTTAACCACCTCAACTACATCTTCTGTAATGGGTGAGCCCTGTTTCACATCCTGTGTAAGTCGTACTATCTTTGTTGTGTCGCTTGTAATATTCGTAACAATAGGAGCAACTACGAAGGTCATTACAACAGCAAGTGCCATGCAGATGATACCTATAATTGTTCTGTTTTTCATTTATAAATAACCTCCTGTTAAATGAAATATGCCACCATAAATCCTGTGGCAAGATATGGAACGAGGGGGAAACCCTCTTTTTTGTTTCTTTTAATGTTCATAAGAATTGCGAGTACCAAACCCAAGGTAAGACCTATAACGCTGTTCTTTAAACCAAGCACCAATGAACTTGCGATACAGAACTTTATATCTGCACCACCGATTCTTCCTTTTCCTATGAAGATGCTTAATATCATCAGCAAGGAAATGACGAAACCGGAGAGTAACATGCTTGGTATAGCGGACAACTCAAAGCCTACAAATGCCACTATGACAACCATCACATGGAGCCAGTCATCGCATTCTCTTGATTTAATATCACTAAAAGATGCTAAAAGGAGAATTAAGCTGAACAAAATGCCACGCACCGCCATAGTGGTACATCCAAAAAAACACAGCAAAGCTACTGTTACTCCGAGACCGATGCCTACAAAACCTGCTATAGTTTTCACCTTTTCGCCACCCCATCTTTTTAGGGCATATTTCGCAATTAATACAGTTGCTAATACAACTGCTCCAAGAATTACCGATACACCAAATATCTTCAGAAGTGTTTCAACTGTTACATCAATAACTTTCGGCATAATCGGACCAACAATTAAATTCATAAAATTCTCCTTTCAAAAGATTGGTGGGAGTTTTAATACTCCCACCGAGCAAGTATTAGTTAACCGGCATAATTAAAGAGACCCTGTACCTTTGTTACAACAGAAGGCATGATGGTGTCTTCAAAAAGGGCATAAAGGAGAGTGAGAAGGAGCGCACCGACTACGACTGCGATGAGAACCTTAACACCTGTATCAACATAGGTTTCAGCTGTTTTTGTTTCGATAACCTCAACAGCCTTTGCTTTGATGGACATTACTTTATCTTTGATTTTTTTAAACATATTTAATTACCTCAAACTTTCTTAATAATGATCGAAGGCTTCTTCAAAACCTTCTTTAACAGGAAGCATAATTTCATTTTCCAAAAGCGGAGAAAGAAGACCTAAAAGCAAAGCGCCGATAACTACAGCGATGAGGATTTTAACTCCTGAATTCACATAAGTTTCGGCACTTTTGTTTATAAACTTATTCCTTATTTTGTTTAAAATTCTGTTTAGTATCTTTTTTATAAATTCACGTAATTTATAAAAAATCTGTTTTAACATAAACTCACCTCATTATCCACCATAATTGAAGAGTTCCTGTACCTTTGTCACAACAGAAGGCATGATGGTGTCTTCAAAAAGGGCATAAAGGAGAGTGAGAAGGAGCGCACCGATTACAACTGCGATGAGAACCTTGACACCTGTATCAACATAGGTTTCTGCTGTTTTTGTTTCGATAACCTCAACAGCCTTTGCTTTGATGGACATTACTTTATCTTTGATTTTCTTAAACATAATTTTTTACCTCGACTTTCTTGTTTAATTCGGATTAACCTGCGTAGTTGAAAAGACCCTGAACCTTTGTTACAACAGAAGGCATGATGGTGTCTTCAAAAAGGGCATAGAGAAGAGTGAGAAGGAGCGCACCGATAACAACAGCGATGAGAACCTTGACACCTGTATCAACATAGGTTTCTGCTGTTTTTGTTTCGATAACCTCAACAGCCTTTGCTTTGATGGACATTACTTTATCTTTGATTTTCTTGAACATGAATTTTTACCTCAACTTTCTTATTTTTTAATTACATTGACTGTGAAAAAGTAGCCTCGACATCATCGTCAGGCTGCTCACTCATTGCTTCTGCTTCATCCATGTGAAGTCTTTCTTCGTATGATTTAAGAACGGCTGCATTAATTTCGTTTCTTGCATCTGCCGTAATAGCATGGAATATATCGCTATATTTCTTTTCACCGTCTTTGGTATAAACGCTCTGAGGCATCTGAATAAAAAGTCCTTTAGATGAGTCAACAACCTTAAGACCGTGAATAGCAAATGCACCTGCAATATTTGCACTGGCATATGCTTTGATTTTGCTATCTTCCTGATTTACCATGCGATCAATTTTCGCATTTACAAGTGGCTGTTTTTTCTGTGCCATAATTTTTTTCCTACCTTTCGATTAATTGAAACTTATAATTGTGAAGCCCATATCCGATTCAACTTCTGCTTGAGAAATCTGTTCGGGTTCTTTGAACCTTTCCATATATGTCATCACCTCCTCGTCTGTAAGTGAACGGAAGTCATCTTCTGTCAAACCAACAACAAAGAATGGTCCGGCAATGATGGTACTTTCACCAAGTCTACGGTTACCTGCCATACCCATAAGTTTTGATTCCTCGTTGCCTATAAGACAGACATTGTCATCTTCCATGTATATCGGTTCTATGTATCCACCTACTGCCCTCTGTTCTGCTTCAAGTGTGTGTGCCACCTCTGAAACAAACGGAGGACGGTTTGGCTCAACATAGACGATAGTCATTAAGTTGTCGGGTTTCTGCGTAAGGGTTGCATCAAAATCAATCATTTGGAAACCTACAGAGTCACAGAAAAAAGCACCCTCCTCTGTCTGGACGATGTCCGAAACGGAAAGAGAGTGCCCTCTGTGAAGTGGATGAGATTCTGTGTTGAAACGAGTGAAAACATCTTCAAGTGTTTTCGCATCAATATCACCACTGAAAACCTCATCATATATTTGTGGGTCTATTTTGTCTATTTTCTGAATGCGTGCAGTTCTGTCAAGGTTCATAAACTTAACATCGTGTGCATCTCGTTCATTATTGATTTGGAATATTTTTATTTTCATTACTGTAAACCTCCCATTCCAACATCCTCATTATTTTGAGATTGATGTTCGGCAAGTTTTTCCTTTGCCCATTCCGGAAGGTACTGTTCATCAATGACACCAAAGAAATTCTGTCTTCTAAAATGTGTAAATTCATCATCCTTCAGAAAATAACCATTGACCTGAGAACCTATGGCATTAGGATCACAACCAAAACCACCTGTAGCATAAAACAACTGGAAGTCAGCAGTCTTATATTCATCTTTAAGTGTTCTTGGTTTAATAACCAAAACTTTATCAGTATAGTCCTTTTCATCAGTGCAATGACTCGAATCAAACAGACCTAAATTTTTGTAGTAATCTCTTGCTTGGTTAACAAACAAATCAACCAAACCAGGATGTGAATCAACGACAAACTGCCAACAATGTTCTTCTCTCGGAATCCAGATATCTTTTGCCCATTTCTTGTTGCCTTCTGAAAAACGACCATCCGTCTTATTCTGCTGTATGGTGTTTGCCAAAACCCAATTAACTCTGTCAAGTCCATAGGCATTTACAATATCGTTGATGCACTTTTCAAGAACATTGTTTTTATAGTTATCTCGTATTGCGCGTTCAATGGTTCTTGCACAATCACAGTTGGCACTATGACTCTTTCTCCATTTGTCGACTTCTTCATATTCTTTGGCTTCTTTTAAAGAAAAGAGATACAGAGGAACATATTTATCCATTGCTACCACCTTTGTGTATTTTTGTTCAAGCATCTTTAATGCTTTTGTCAATGTGTTTTGACGAATATTATTTTAGGCTTTATTTTGTCTGTTTTTTGAATTTGTGCAGTTCTGTCAAGGTTCATAAACTTAACATCGAGTGCATCTCGTTCATTATTGATTTGAAATATTTTAATTTTCAAGATTAACACCTGCCTGTTCCATTGCCCATTTAACCGAAAGATGAACAAGTGCAGCTTTTTGCTGCTCAACGGGAAGTTGATTCAGAAAATCAAATAAAGTCATTTTATCGATCTGTGAGGAATTAGTTAAATTACAGTTATCACAGATTTTTTCTCTTTTAACAATTATTGAATTCCCATCCTCGGATTCGGTAAATGATAAAATATCGTTATATTTAAAACCGACGGACTGCCTCAATTCAAAAGGAATTGTAACCCTTCCTTTTTTTCCAAGAACACGATATATTTTTGCCATTAGCTATCAGCCTCGCTTTCGTTGTTTGTTATTTTGATTTGTAATGTTCCCATACCTGAACGAGTAGAACACACTCTTTCTACCGAAATGTTTAAACTCTCAAAATCTTCAAGAGGTATAGAAAGAAATATACTGTCTTGATTTAATTCTGAATTCTGCATTGGACGATACACTCCTTTAACACTTTTTCATAATCATATTTATCATCACCATAACAACTGAATAAGGTTAACTGTTGTGGTTTGCTTCGTTCTCTTTCGTATAAGTCATAGTTTGATATAAGCAACTCTTTGAATTCTTTTCCGGCTTCGTACCTTTGTGCCATAGAATGAGTACGAGAAAAATCAAGCATAGAAAAGCCTTTGTACAGTTCCCTTATCTCAGGACAATCGTTATATGAAAGCAAGAACTTACCTTGTATTTTGGAAAGTGTATCCTTTAAGCGCACGTGATCATTCCAGTTAAATCCTACAGCATACATATCTTCAGTAGAAAAATATGGGGGATCAGCATAGAAAAAAGTATCCTGTCTGTCGTAGTGTTTTATAAGCGTTTCAAAGTCCTGGTTTTCAACCACTACATTTGCCATTCTGTTTTCAAGTTGTTTTATAAGCTCAAACAACTTTCGTATATCAAATGGCTGTGATGCAAAAGACTTACAGCCGCTTGAATAACTGTATCGTAAGAGTTTGAGAAACATTGCTGCTCTACGGACATCATAGTCTTTAGTAATACGAGTTCTTATTTCATTAAGTTCATTTGCTTCGGGGGGTGGAAACATCAGTTCTGTCAACAGTAATTCTTCTCTGTAAAAATCATCTTTGAATTCTTCAAACTCAAAGAACTTTTTAACAGAGTTAAAATCCTCACGTGAGTTAAGATTGCAAAAGCCGATTTCACGAATTGTTGCCATAGTTCGTTCCTTCATGCAATGGAAAAGGTTTACCAAATTCCTGTCATAGTCATTGTAAACCTCGAAGGAGTCAACCTGCTCTTTTCCCAGAAGGACGCTACCGGAACCACCGAACACATCAACAAATCTGCCGTACTGTAAAGGAAATACAGCATAGAGAATGTTGAGTATTGAACTTTTGTTACCAACCCTTGATACAGGGGTTTTCATTGAATCACCTCACTTTGGGGCATAAAAAAAGACGGTATTCATCATTTTGTGATAAATACCGTCTTACTCTTGCCTATTTGATTTTTTAAGTTCTATGATTTTTTCTTCATAGTAATTCTTTTTGTTTATAAAAACGCAACACATCGCTGTGGTAGTTACTATACTGCTTAACATAGCACCTATGATAAATGCAAGGATTTCACTCATTGTAATGCAATTTCCTCACTTTCATCTTCGGTCATATCTTCGGAGGAGGTGATATTTACATATTCACCAATTACACCGAGAGCTTCATAATAGTTGCTCGATTCTCGTACTCGTTCGCACATTTCTTTAGCTTCATCAGCCATACCATGTTCTTTTAAAGTTCTTGATGCAATACCCATAAGATTGAAAATATTGCCATCTTCACCAATTAAAGCACAATCGGGTTTAGCCTTTTCTTCGGGTGATTCATTTTCTTTAATAAAACCACCGAGACGGTTATCCACATAGTCCGAAAACCAAGTACCGCCAAGATCCTGATGTGTCTGCAAACGCCACATTGCCATTTTTCCTAAATCGACTTGAATATCCTCATCGAAAGGAAACAGTAAACATGTGAGGTCACCATTTTTGAATGTATAACAGTCATCCTCTTTAAATTCGCAGTCTTCAAGAAGAATACCAGCTCTTTTAAACAGACCGTTGATGCCGTCAATCCATTCTTTTAGTTCACCACCACATCCCTGCAACACAAGACCTTCGGTATTGGACATACTACGAAGTTCTTCTGTATTTACTGACTTAACTGACAACTTTCTGCACCTACCATTTCCTGTTCAATTTCTGCCTTATCGTTCATAAACCTTTCAAAAGACACCTCGTCAATATCGGGGAATAAAATTGGTTCTTCTTTAAGGTCTATATAGCCTTTTTCTCCGAATTCAATCGGTTCATTCGTAATGAGAGTACCACCGTAGTTTACTTTTACCTTTGGTTCAAGAGTTGCCAAGAAGCTTTGGTCATCACTTGTTCTGCATTCATAAGAATAAAAGCCTTTCGGAATTTCATCCGCAGACATTCTGCTTTCAGAGAACAAAAAGACCTTATCCTGAAACTGAACAGCAGATAATTCCTCATGCCAAATAGGAATATAGTCAGTTTCTGTTGAGTTAAGCGAAAGACCTACGGTTTCCATATTTTCATATCCGTGAACCTTTAAGGCAAACTCATAGGATTCTTTCATGGATTCAGGTATATATTTTTCAAGAACTATATCGCCCTTATACCTAATCCTGCCAAGATTGTGACCGAAGTCTTCATCAGCCCATTCGTGTTCTATTTCAACATCGGGATACATCTGCGCAAGTTTTGACAGAATAGGATGTGGAGCAGACCAGGCAGTATTAAAACAGAGTTCATACTGTTCTTCTGATGTACCTTCAATTTCAATACAGTCGTAGGCATTCCATTTTGTACCCCAATTATTGATACTCCATTCATACCATGTAGGAAACCCATACTGCTGAATGTTACGGAAAGCCTGACGACCTGCTGACCACTCGTCTTCTTTAATATCTGTTCTCTGTTTTAAGAAGATAGCTTCTTTTTCTTCGGGAATATTCAGAAGGTCAATCCCTTTGTTTGCACCATCAAATAAAAGAACAGAGACAAAGTCCTTATATGCTTTAAGACCTTTATCTGTAATCGAACCTGCTGTAATATTCAATGATTCAGGCATAGGAATTATCTTGTTGAAATCAACAGAACCAAGACCCATTTCATCGTGTTTTATACCTTCCATAATCGCTCTGATTCTTTCGGGATCACCCGAAAACTTGATACGATTAGTAACATGGTTCGGCATACTATCACTCCTTTACAATTTGATATTTTTCATTAACTTCTCTTATTTTTCTGCCAATAGCAGAAATGACCGGTACACTCACAGAGTTACCAGCCATCTTATATAACTGTCCATCCTTAATACCGGATGCGACAACCTTATTAAATTGTTTGTCTTCAAACCCTTGCAAACGCCAACACTCAATGGGCATAAGCTTACGGATTCTGCCCTTATGATAAACGCCATGTCTATCTTGAGCAGTTATTGTGAACATTTCCTCATCGGGTTCTTTCATCCGTCTGCCTTGCTGACGCACCTTTTCTCTATCGGGTGTCAATACTGCTCTAGGAGCATCTTCTACTAACACACCTGAATGTTCACCTCTGCGATTACTTACACCTGAATCTTGTCGTGCAGTTATGCATCTTGCTTGGGGAGTTATTACAGGTTCACTATTCATATCAATAAAATACAATCCTGTTTTACCACCCATACCACCGCCACCTGCACACAATGTACAAGAAACACCTGTTATGTCGTAGACTCTTTGTCCTTGACTGCCGGGGATGATTTCTTTAAGATTCGCTCCATTGCAGCATTCGACAGGAAATATTTGTCCGGTACATCGTCTATCAAGATATCCGATAATATACAACCGCCTTCTTTGTTGGGGGACTCCGAAATATTTGCTGTTAAGCACACACCATTCGAGATTATACCCCATTTCAACAAGCACGGAGTAGATAGTTTTAAGTGTTTCGCCTGAGTCATGCGATAACAAGCCTTGAACGTTTTCCAAGAATACAAATGCAGGTCTTTTAACTTCAAGGATTCGGGCAACATCAAAGAAGAGAGTTCCTCTTGTATCACTGAATCCCAATCGCTTTCCGGCAACGCTGAAAGCTTGGCAAGGAAATCCTGCACAGAGCAGGTCAAAGTTGGGGAGATTTTTGGGGTCGATTTCTCGCGCATCTTCATAATATTGCTCACCCCCGGTTTTATACATCGCACAATACGCTGCATTAGCGTATTTATCAATTTCACAATGACCGACACACTCAAAACCTCCTATTTTAGTTAATCCTGTACGAAAACCACCGATACCTGCAAACATATCAAAAAATCGGATTGCCATACGGCATCCGACCATTCTAATTATTTAGTTTTTATACACCTCTTTTTACATTGTTTGTTCAAAATCTTCTGATTCTTCAATTTCAGATTCTTCTGCCAATTCTTCATCGGTGAGCTTTCTGAAATAGTCTTCACTGGGAACGATTGCAAGGGTTCTACCGTTATCCCATTTCATATGAATCTGTCCTGCATCGTCTACGAAATCGACTGTACCTCTTGTACCGGGTGGAACAGGAGCATACGGGTCATTCATACTATTTAACACAAGACGAGTACCTTCGGGATACAGCTTCTGCATTCGTTCTGCATATTGAGACATATTGTCAAATGTACTCATAAAATTTCACCTCTTTTACATTTCGATTCCCATTTCTTCAGAGCCATAGGGGTCAAAGGTTTCTTCTGTACCATCCAACGCTTTCTGCATAGGAATAAGGACTTTTAACAATTCTGAACGATAGTTCATATCGGAAATTTTATCAATATATATTCCGAAGGTGTTTAAGAACGGAGTTCCGTCTTCGTATGTAATTGTTACATCGCTTGAAACACCTTTTTCGCAAATATATTTAGCAACTTCCTCAATAGAGTTTAGTTCTCTTTCGTCATGATGGGACATGCCGATTAATTTCGGATGCTTTTTACTTGTATTCATTAAAATTAACTCCTTTTTTATTGTTTGGTTTTATGGGTGATTCATATTTATCACCAACTCCTTTCATATGGTATATATAAAAAAGCACCGTGTTGTCGTAGTTGTACGAAACACGGTGTCGTTTTTTGTCGAATTTCACGATTTTAAATATTTTCGAAAAATTTTGTGAAGTATTTTGAATTTTTAGTCATATATATATGGAGGTGCATTTAAGATGTTTAAAAAACTTGTATTTTCATTTACTGCTTTTATCTTGAAAAAAGCAACTTGGATGCGAATGAGTGAAAACCCACTACATAAAGAAAATATAGAATTGCTATTTTATGCATCTAAAACAGCAAAACTTTTATGCAAGCCTCTCGGGGAATTAACTCCTGAAGAAAAAGAGGAGTGGACTAAGAGTATTGAGAGTTATAGAGAGGAGACGGTAAATTAATTGAAGATGTGCTGTTAAATCAGATCCTGAGAAACTATTGGGTATTAGTTTTTTAACCCAAACTTGTGTTTAGTTCAAACCGCAAAAATTCACGCTTGTTAAAAGAAGTAGTTTTATAAATATATATTGCGTGAAATAAACAAATTTACTACACACAAAAACAACCTAAATAATATTTTGGAGGTATAAAATGAGTAAATATTACACTTATGTTTTCGATTACGACACTATCCCATATTCAAAGGACAATTTCATAAAGGCGTTAATTGAAATTGGTAAAGACGATCCCAAAGACATTAAGAAGACAAGTTTGTGTGGCAAAAAACGCGAATCAGGAGAAACGTTGTCTAAACAAGAATTGATGAACCGAGGAATTTTAAATGTTAGAAAGCAACTTAATTCACATCTTGGTTTGTCAGGAAAGTATACAAACAGAATGATTCGATTGAGTTCAACCGTAGAAGTTGTAAAAGAAGGTAATAATCAAGTATGGTTAAAATCTAAATTGCCTAAAGAAGATTTCAAGAAAATAGTCAAAGCTACATATACTATACTGAGAAAATGCGATAAAAAATATTGTAACACTCTCGTAAATGATTTTAAACAAGATTCTTATATTTTCAAAAAATCAAATAAAAATATAGGCTTACAAACTATTGCACCAATTCAAACAAATATGATTATTCGAACAATAATCGGGAAAAATGAAAAAGTTACAGATTTCGTTGAAGATTTTCGAAATGAGGCTTATGGAGGGAAATAACATGGCAAATTTTCCTAGTAAATGGTTGGATTTTACTACCAATAAAGAAATTAAACGATTACGAAAAGATGTGAATGATACATTATCGTTGAAAATTGAAATATCAGTTTCAATTATTTTGACCATCATAGCTTTTTGCTTCAGTGAATACATTGGAAAAATGAAACCAATCTGTCAAACGTTGGTATGTATTTCGATGTGTTTAATTATATTGGTGATATTCTTTTACCCTTGTGTCAAGAAATATCTTTCACAAAAAAAACACTGCAATATTATAATTGAAGGTAGAGATGCTGTTTCTATATTTGATGAGGAGATAGTGTATAATGTTTTGGTTGCTGCTGAATATCATAACTCAAAGATTAATTTGAATGAAAATCAAATCAAGCAAGATCTTTTGAATTTTTATGACATCGAAATCAGGTATTATTTATTATTAGCAATAGAACAACTTCTTCAATTCAATGTAAATAAATCAGAAATTTTTGGAGACAAAAAAAATCAAATCTCAACAGTTAGAGTTAAAAATATTTTAGCTTTGATTAATTCAATTATAAAAGACAGCCAAATAACAATAGATAAAACCAAACTAGAAATGTTTAAAGATTTTTGCACAATGTTCGAGTAGAAATTTGAAAATTAAATATATTGTGAAAAAACACCTTGAAATAATTTTAGCACAATGCGTTTCGGGTGTTTTTTCATGTATATTGTATACAATTGTAGTTTTAAAGGGTTTATAGTACGAGTGAAACTGAAAAGGTCAAATTAAAAATGTGGTTTAATGGTTTGCTATAATTATTTTTTATTATACTATATTGCATTCTATTCGATATTTCATATATATTTAACAAAAAAATATATTTTTTGTTTCGGTTATGCACGAATAACAAAAAATATATACAAAAAAATGGGTTTTTTATACAATAAGAGAATTGATATCTCCTTTTAAAAAGTGTAAAATAATCACGCTTCATGGTGTAAACTATGTTTATAAAAACGAGGAATGTTTATGAAACCACTTCTAGAATTTATTTCTAAGTTAAAAGGTATATGTGGTAATTCTCCAATAATCAAACTCATTTTAGCGGCTTTTACTATTTTAGGTATTAGCTCTACGGTTGTGTGGTCGCTAACTAAGATTTGCAATGAAAATTTATTGCCTATTTTACCTCTTACCGTTAATTTTTTAACAATCCTTGTATTGATTTCTATATGTATTGTTCCACCCAAATATAATAGCAAAAAAACTGTTGTATGTTTAATGCTGAACATGCAGTCAATGCGTGATAGCTTTTCGTATGGGGATTCCGCAATCCTACCACAACTTTCGGATAAATTGAAAGACTATAATGTAAAAACCGTCAATTATTTTAAAAGTGTTTTTTATAATATTATTTTATCATCATCTCATGAGGATAATTTCTTTAAAGACATTTTTAAAAAGTGGTTTTTCCAGCGTTGTAAAGCGCAACTTATTATTATTGGTAATGCAAGTATAAAAGAGCAAAATAAAAACGATTTTTTTGAATGTTACTGCAATATTATTTTAAATCCTAAATGTAAAAATGATAAATTAAAAAGTGTTGAGGAGATTATAGATAGATATGGAACAGTTCTGTTAAGATTTAAAACTAATAGTCTTGAAGAACGCAATCATGCTATATCTAATTTAGCTAGCATCATAACAATTCTTATCTCGTATAATCCCGGTGAGATAAACACCGATATTGTTAGTAAAATTTCTGGAATTTTAGAAGAAATGAAAAACGAGAATAATCCTTATTTGCAAAAGAATTTATCCAGTCTTATAGTTTGGTTAATAATTGAAATATCGAGTAATTATCCACAAGTTGCTTTAAATAAAGATTTTATTGAATTATGTGAAAATTATTTAAAAATCACTAAATCTGTAGCGGTTTTTAATAACAAAAACTTTTACAAAATGTCAAAATTCTTAAATTCAAAAGCAAGTACTATTACTACCATTAAGGAGTACGCAAAACAAACATTAAAAGAAATGGAATTTTATGACAGCAGCGATGGTGCTTTTTTAATAAATAAGGCTTTCTTAAATTTAATACTTGATAAAATACCTGAGGCAGAAGAATTATACATACAAGCTTTTAGTACACAAGATTTTGAGAAAAATGCTGGTATCGATTCTTGGGGTTTCTATCAAGAATATATAAATCATGATTTAATAGGCTTGTATGTATGTTATGCAAAAGCATTCTACATTCTTGCAAATAAAAGCGGAAGTGATTATTTATGTATGTCATCCGTGTTGTTTAAAGCTGTTTATAATAATGCAAAAAAAGGAAGCTCATTACGTAATTATGCCAAAAAGCACAAAGACGAAATTTCTGCAAAGAAAAAAGAGAAACAACTAATCTTTAAATAACCCCAATACAGCAATTTTTCTAAACGTTCAATATTTATCTTGTGTGAATATTGCCTTTATATGAAGAATTGCGATAGTTTAACAATATAAAACAACCGACACTTAGTATGACAGTGTCGGTTGTTTTGTTGTGGTGGAGCATAGGGGGATCGAACCCCTGATCTCTTGACTGCCAGTCAAGCGCTCATCCCATCTGAGCTAATGCCCCGTATATTATTGTGTTTTGTAGCTTGGGGGGGATCTGTTAACTCGCTCTCTCAATACACGAAAAAACGCACCCGCATTTTACAAAGCTTGTTTAATGTCTATATAATTACTGACAAAAAGCCCTGCAATCATACGATTACAGAGCTTTTTATAATTATGTTATGTTAATGCTTATTTCGCCTTGAATAGCATCTTTTGTTTTTACACAAAGAGTATTGGCAATAAACGAAAAAGAACTGTCTTTAGTAGTAAATATATTAGAACAACGTCCATATACCGCATGTAAATCTTCAATTATTATTTGACCAACTTCTCCGTTTACTGTTACGCTTACTACTAAAAATCCAGGCCCATAGTCTTTTCTGTTAGCATGAATAAGAATTGTGGCTTTATGTCTTTCTGTATGCAACTCATTGCATGCAACATATCGCTTAAGTGCTAAAATTGATTTAGTTGCATTATTCGTTTTTATATCCATTGTTGCCTCCAAATATTTCCACAATGTATTTAATATTATTTATCGTTTTTCAGCGTAACTGATTGACTTCTTATATTGTATTTAGAAAATTTATACTTTATATAATTTGCAAAAGAATCTTCGTGTGTAGAAAGAATAATCTGAGATTCAGAAAACTCTCGTCTTAATAATTCTACAAAAGAAATCATATTAATATCATCCATACATTGAATAGGATCATCAATAAACAATGTTTTGAACTTTTCACCAGAATATATTTTGTTTAAAACAAGAGAGAATGCTAATAATACTGCTGATAATTGTCCAGAACTCATTGTATATAAAATATCGTGTTCTCCACCTGGGGCGGTAAATCTAATTTTACTATCTTTACTATCAATTAGCACACCCTGTCCGCCCTGATATGATTGTAATAATCTTGAGCAATACAAGAAGAATGGAATTTCAATTTGTTTAATAACTAATTGTTGATAAAGTTCAATAGCTTTTTTCAATGCTTTATGATACGCTTTCATTTCTTCAACAAGTGAAGATAGTTTTTCCTCTTGTTGTTTCATAATATCTAGTTTTTGCCGTACCTGATCAAAAGATGAATAGTATTGTTCTTCAATATATCGTTCCTTAGCCTTAAGTTTCTCAACAGTAACAGAATCCATATATGTTTTATTGGAAAAATACTCTTTAAAAACTTTATCAAACCCATGTTCCATAGATAACGACTCATAACTAGTTGGTATAGTGTTTTTTATTTCAGTTATTGCCGATTCAATACTATAGACTTCAGAAAAGTCCACACTAATTGTACATTCAGAAGATTCTAAATATCTTAATATTTTATCACAGTTTTCTATGGAGTTATAAAAGTCTTTATAATCATTGAATTTATTAAGAAGTTGAAATCCTGCATTGTTATTTATAGAAGTAATAAATACTTCTAATTTTTCTTTAAATACATTATCATAATATACTTTACATTTCTGAATAGTTTGAGAAAGCATAGTGTTTTCGCTACCTAAAATGCTTTCTAATATAGATTTTGTGTTTGCAAATTGTTCTTGAAGTAAACTATCAGAACTCCATTGATAACCACAATATGGACAAGTCCCATCTTTCAGAGAATCAAATTTCCCCTTTCTTAGCGCAAGCGTTTCACGTGCCTGATAAAGTGCCTCAGCTAATTTACCAAGGTTAGTTTGATTTTGCTGAACACAGTTTAGGTCTTTGACATATCCGACTATCGTTTCCAACGAATCGTCGCAATTAAGTATAGTACATATTTTTTTCCAATCAACATTATTAAAAGCGTTGTTAGAAATCAATTCTGCCTGTTCAGTTAAGAAATCAAAAACCTCTTTGTTTTTTCTTGTTTCTTCAAGGAACATTTCAGAAGTTCTTTTCAACAACCACCCTTGTATTGCTGCTTGTCGTTTTGATGGTTGTATTTTTTCAAATTGATAGATAGATGACGCGATGAAATACCAATGTTTGTTTTCAGTAAATGCTGAAATATCTCTAATCGTTTTTTTCATTTGTTCGAAAACAGCTTTGCTTTGTGAACCTTTAAAGCCTAAATTTTCTTTATCCCAAAAAGCATTACCATTTGATAAAGATTCATAGACAAAATGCTCAGTTGATGCTTGAGGTAAAGCTTTTATTTCTTTATCAATACCTTGAATTTGTTCTGTCAATTTAGTAAGTTTATTTGATAATTGTCTCCGAGCATCATTTACTTTAGCTAGTTTTTCTACATCATCTTCAATACCAAATAATTCAGTAATAGTTTTACCACGTTCATTCTCAGATTTTTTAAAATAAGCAAGTCTATCTTCCTGATGAATATAGTGGAGCATCTTAAAAAGATTTATATTCTGCGTACCGAAAAACTCTTTTCTTTTTGAAGAAATAATTTCATGTGAAACGATATTATCTTCCCAAAATTCAGTGGGAGTGTCATATGTAGGCAAAATATACGATTGTGTTTGTGTTTCAATGCTTTTCGGATTGTTTTGTTTACCAGAACCTACAGAGGGAGGTATACAAAGTGCAATAACTATGCTTTTATCTGTTACGTTATTTTTAAACTCTGCCTTAATACGAATATCCTTTTCAGGATCGTTCGCCAAACAGTTTTTTGAATAACTTATGTTTGCAGCTACAACTTCACTTTCTTGTATCCTACTAATAGAACCTGTAATTAAGAATTCAATGGCATCAAATATACTTGTTTTTCCATAACCATTTGGCCCATCAAAAACACATAAATGATTAGAAAAATCTATCTCTTTAAGAGTAAATAGTTTATAATTTTCCAAGTGAATTTTTTTGATTTCTATACTCATATTTACCTCCCAGAGTTATCGTTAACAATTGCATCGTATTTTTTTAAAATCATTTCTACGGTATCTTCTTTAAAATCGATATCACTAAACACAAGCTTATCTAAAAATTCAGTATCAGTTTCTGTCCCTTTTAACTGTTCAACTAAAAATGTATCTACAGATTTTATTTCCTCAGAATTTTTTATTTTCAATGGAACTGCCGGAACTTTTGTTGCTAATTCCACAAAATAGCTATAAGTTGATAACTCATCTTTTTTATTTTTATATATCCCAAACTGCTCAGCATCCATAAGATAATTTAAAATCTCGTCAACATACGAAAATTTACTTCCAACAATCGTTTTCTTATGCTCAAGAAATGATATTGCATGTTGTTCGCCGGCAACTGTATATGAGAATACGTACTTTTTAAAATAATAAGGATCATCTTCGATTTTTACTTTTGGAGCACTATTCAAAGGTTCAGTATCAGGTCTAACACTTGTAATTATTAGTGTAGTATTTTTATCCATATCCGATTCATGAAATTCGGCTTTGCGAAAAGCTATAGCTAATTGTTTCAAATACTCATTATTGACAATGTTTAGTAATTTGTTTCCAATTTCAATAACAAGATATGTTTGACAAGGATGTTCAATTGATACAAAGGGGGTAACAACAACTGAATTGTTACTTTCACATCCAATGATATCAAATGTGAAACTTTCTTTTGTTTGATAATTAAGTTCATTTAATAATTCAAATAGTATATTCATCTTTTATACTCCTTTTTATGCTTATAATGATTTGATAAATTCGTCCAATGAAACGACTTTCACATCTTTGCAATGAGCGATATGCTCTGCTTCTCTAGAATCAAAATTATTTTTTTGCGAAAAATCCTCATCCATGATAGATGGAATGTCGATGTTCTTACTAATCAAACAATCATAATCCATCAACAAATCATAAACATTGGAATTCATTAAAATTTCTGAAGAAATTAAACCCATATCATCATCAGTTCCTTCTCCGACAATTGCAGTTAAAGCGCATTCACAATTATCATTATCTTTGTAGGAAATAGAGTTATTTTTTGAGTTGAAATTCTGCGGAATATCTCTCAAACCTCTAGCAAATGGGTCTGAAATTCCAGAAGTTAGATATTCTGAAAACGACTCTATATCCAAAACACCATTAACCGTAGGATTGGTTATATGAATAAATTGTTTAAAGTCATCAAACCCAAAACTGCCCAATTTATTTTTGCACTCCGCAATATTACAAATAGAACACTTTGTGTCACGCTCTCTACACAATTCACAGAATTTTTCAAGACGTTTAAACATGCCTTCTTTTATGTAAAAAAGATAATACCAAGGTCCTTCATTATCGATTTCACTTGACATTAACCACTCAAAAATCTGCGAAAATAAAATTCTTCGTTCTAGCTTTTCTTTTTTATAAAGGTTATAGTTTAAATTTCTATCAATAATGTGTTCATCTAATTTGCCAAGTACCCACAACGAACATTTATTTATAAATGTGTTTTCTGTTTTGTAACTTCCAGGAAGAATTTTTTGGTAAAAATCTTTTAATGCAACTTTTAATAAATCAATAGCACAGTCAACTTTACAATAATCTGTTGAAATACCATTGACAACATAAGTACAAACAGAAACTTTATTCAATTGTGTTTCAGACACCAAAGACATTTTTTCTTTTTCCGTCTTTATTTCGTGCAAATACAAATCAAAAGCTTCGTTCAAATTTTTATCATTTAATTTTTGAGGAGAGGAATATTTATTCTCAAGAACATTCAATAATTTTTTCTTTAATTTAGAAGGTTGCCCTGGTTTAACACATGTTAATTCGTTCCGAAAATGCGTATCCGTTCTTTTTTCTATAATAATATTTTCATCTTTTATGAGATAATTAGGTGTTTGTACAAAGTTCTTTACGTTATCTAAAAAAGATTTTCCCATTAAATTAAGAGGTTCTGTTGTATGTAATACGGCATGCTTAATATTTGGATATTCAGACAAATGAGATAACAAACCTAAAATAGCATCTTCATAATCGCTTATATTATTTTTAGAACGATTCTTTACCTGATGTACCGAGATATAGGATGGTACTCCATTTTCTAGTTTTCCTATAGAAAAATCTTCCATATATTCAATTTCTAAAAAGTAGTTATTGAAAATTTTTTTGTTATCCTCAGTAGAAATAGTTGGATTATATAATTTGATTATTTCAGTTATCGCATACCATAACGAGATTTTTCCTTGATGGTTATATCCATTCCAGCTATTAGTTGCATCATATATTACCCCCGGATTATTGGTAGACATTTTTTGTACCTCACTTCCAACAATATTATGTTTTACTGTTATAAATTTCATAATATCATCTAATTTATAGTTAAAAGCAAAACTATTTATCTGAATTTTCTAATGTTACACTTTGGGCTATAAAATATCACTTATGGCTAATGTCTAAGTTTGACTTTTTTATCAAGTAAGTTCTCCTAATATTTTTATAACTTTCGAGTTACACACATATTATTTTTTTGTATATTTTCGTATCAATTCTTTTTGTGCTTTTAAAGAACCATTAGATTCATAAAACTCTTTTCCGTAGTAAAAATGGGCTCTTGTAACTAGTGCATCACTTTGTATTATTCCCAACTCTTCCAACGTATCATTTTTGAAAGGCAAAAGTATATTTTTTGCTCCACCACACAATCTCACTTTTCCTTTTTCATCCGATGGTGCAGCTAAACCAATTACGCCAAAAGTGGTGTCTTTTAGACGTGTGCCTTTATCATCCTTGATTTTTTTAAATTTTTTTTTTAACTTTTTATATTCATCTTTGATTTTTTTATACTTTTTAGTATTTAAACAGAATTCCGGATATTTTACATTCAAATCAGTACATTCTCTTTTTATAGATTTAGTTGTAAAACATACTTTGTTTACTGAGTCGATTAAATCTATATACTTTTTTCCATATAATAATTGGTTTTTATTTTTTCCTTTGTCTGGATGGTATGGCAAACACAATTCCTCTAAGGTTGGAAATCGTCCGTCTATTTTTTGTGAATAATTATAACCTCTGTCATCAATACATGCAGCGTATCGTGTAAGATGAATTTCCCTATAAAAAAATTCGCGTTCTAATGACTTTGCATTTTTTAATCCTGCGTTTCCTGGAAAACTAACATATAACCTTCCTTGAGGATTACTATTCTCTACAAATTCTGAAAGATATACTTGTGCTTTACATTGACTGGCTTCTTTTGTAAAAACATCCCCCATAGTTTTGTTGAAATTTTCAATTAACTTTGCTTTATCAAATATAGTTAATTTAGAATTTTCAATTTTTTGAATAGATTTATTAAATTCATGCACTGTATGAGGAAATCCACTTTCATCATATTTTATTTTATAAGAAATCAATCTTTTTTGAGTTTTCATTTGTAAATCCAGATATTCTTTCTCTCGTTGTCTTTCAGATAAATTAGGGTTTGTGAGAATACGCCTCTCCTCTTCAAGAAATTCATCTCTGATGTCATCAATGCTTGACATTTCAAAATTCATCATTATTTAACCTCTTTTTAGATAAACTCATTTTTAAGTTTCATACTAAATTAAAAATTTCTAATTTACATTTCCATATATATATGACAAAAAATTCAAAATACTTCACAAAAATTTTGAATTTCGACAATTTTCGACTTTTCGAACAAAGAAAACACTGCTTTTTTATAACAAGTGCATAGCAGGAATTGTAAAAATTAACGCAAGCTATCATTTCACTAATCAATACACACTTAATTTTTTATCTAAATATTGAACTCATTGATTAAATGTGCATTTTAATTTATTTATGAAGAACTTTTATAAAAAACACGATGCGTTTTATACATTCGAATTCCAGAAACTTAAACACTTGTAAAAAATATCATATTAAATTACAATAAACCGACCTATACATTTTAAAAAATGTGTAGGTCGGTTATTATGGTGGAGCATAGGGGGATCGAACCCCTGACCTCTTGACTGCCAGTCAAGCGCTCATCCCATCTGAGCTAATGCCCCGTATATTATTGTGTTTTTATTGTTTGGGGATGTTTATCTGTTAACTTGCTCTCCCAGCTGAGCTACGCCCCCATATGTAGATACGAAGTAATAGTGAAAAGTGAATAAATATTTTTGCCTGTCGGCAAAACAGCGTTGTTTTATATTCGTGTGCTGAATTTAAAGTAAAGTATATCATTCTTTTAGTGATTAGTCAACAATTTTTTCTTGGAACGGACTGCGGTAGGATTTATACCATTTTCATAAGCAAAAATTATATTTTGTTATAAAAAATATAAAATTTCGTTAAAATTTGTTAACAAATTGTTTGCATTGGCAATTAATCTGTGCTATACTGTATTATGTTTAAATACATAAAAACAAGAAAGGATTGTTTTTAATGAGAAAATCAACAAAGTTGCTTGCATTATTCCTGGCAGTTATAATGCTTTCAAGCAGCATCAGCTTCGGCGCAAGTGCCGTGCTCGTTGGCGGTGAAAGACCTTACACTCCCGTTGACGAAGACGTTATTCCCACAATCATCGTTCCCGGTCTTTTCCAGAGTGAAACCAAGTATTACGATGAAGACGGAAACGTGGCATTGGATGCCAACGGAAATGAATACAAGATGCCCTTCTTCATTGATACTACTGAAGAAATCGTCGGCAAAGCCCTCGAAAGTGCTCTTATCCCCATTTTAAATATGGTGGTTGATCAGAAGGATAAGGAACAACAGGCTGCTCACGCTGTTGCCGATATTCTCAGCGAGACCTTGATGGGTAAGCAGAAGCTTGACGAAAACGGTCAGTTTATCAATGACATCCGCGCAACCGCATACAATGGTTCATACGAAGATCTCAGCGAGCATGACAAAGAAGTAATTTTCGATCACTTCCCTCTGGAGTACTACACAAAGCACGCCGGTGAAGACAAGCTTTATGTTTTCAGTTATGCATCACTTGACAATATGATCAGCATTGCAGAAAGACTTTACGACTTCATTCAGTTTGCAAAAGAGGATTCGGGTTACGACAAAGTTAACATCGTACCTATCAGCCAGGGTGGTTCTGTTTTTGTTGCTCTTATGCAGATTTACGAAGAAAGAGAACGCTCTTTGTCCGAGGATTTTGAGAAAATCGTTTTTGCAGTACCTGCTCTTAACGGTTCAACTCTTGTTGGTGAAATCCTCGAATTCGGTCTCCTCGATGATGACAAAGAAATTTACCACGATATGATTCCTGCTCTTTTGGGTGAAGACAACTATTTAAGCTATCTTATCAATATAGTTCTTCGTTTCTTACCCAATGCAGACGTAAACAATCTTCTTGATATTGTTTTTGATACATTCATCCGTGATTATGCACGTTATTCAACTGCTCTCTGGGGTCTTTGCCCCGTTGAGAACTATCCCGGTGCAAAAGCCATCTATCTTCCTGAGGATGATGAAAACATTGCAAGCATCCGCGAGCAGACAGATTGGTACTACAACGCTCAGCTCAACTACAAGGATTACCTCCTTGAAGCTAAGGATGAGGGTGTACAGATTTTCGACATCGTTGACTACAATGTACCTCTTTATCACCTCGTTGATTCCTGGGACGATTTACCCGCAGACGGTATTATTCAGTTAGACTCAACATCAATGGGTGCTTATGGTGTTAATAACAACGTTAAGCTTCCCGAGGATTATGTACCCACACATTCAAACTGCACAGACCCTGAGAACCACGATCACTCAGATCCTTATGGTCTCATTGATCCCTGCACAGGTCTTTTCCCCGAAACAACCTTCTACTTCTACGGTCAGCCACACGAAAGTTCAGCTTCAAACGACGTATTTATGAAGCTTGCTTGCTCAATTATGATGGACAGCAATTTCACAAGTGTTCATTCATATCCCGATGTATTCCCTCAGTTCAATAATGCTCGTAACGTTAAGGGCTTTATGAAGGATATCGCAGAAATGCAGGAATATGATACAAGCAAACTTTCTGCTGAAGATAAAGCAGAGCTTGAAATGGCAATTGAACAGGCAACAGATATGCTTGACAATACCGTAATCGACCTTGATGAGGTTGCAGCTGCAAAGACTCGTTTCTACAATATCAGCGAAAAGATTGCAGAACAGGATGCAGCGGCTGAGAATCCCGATGCAGAGGAACCCACAGGCGAAAAAGAAAATACAGCATACCTTGATTTCAGCTATCTTCTTCAGGATCTGATTTATATCCTCAGCGAATTGTTCTTTATCCTCTTTGGCGGTAACGGCTGGAGCGACCTTTAATTAAACGCAAAAATCTCTGTTCCTTGTGAACAGAGATTTTTATATTTTAAATGAACCCGTGATTCTGAGAATCACGGGTTCATTTGTGTTTCTTATTTACCTAAAAGCTTATTCATCAAACCGGGATCATCGGTAATAAGACCGTCAACTCCCAGCTTAATAAGGTGCTTTGCAGTAAGCTCCTTATTGATTGTCCAGGGATTAACCTGCAAGCCCGCTCTGTGAGCACGTTCTACATAAAGGCGTGTAACATACATCGCAAAGGGATGGAGTGCATCACAGCCAATCTCCTTGGCAAAAGCAACCGGACGAGCAGATATTTTGATTGAAACAAGGTTATCAGGACTGTAAAGAATGCCTGTTTTACAATTCTTGTCAATCTTTTTACATACAACAAGTATTGATGGGTCAAAGCTCGATATAAGAAGCTTGTCAAAAAGACCGTGGTTTTTAACCGCATCTATTGTTTTTTCGGCAAGCTCAGTACCGGCCTCACCGAATTTTTCACTTTTGAGCTCAATATCAAGAACCTTCATTTTGTCGCCCATTTTTTTGCTGACTTCAAGAAATTCATCAAGGGTGGGTATTTTCACACCCTCAAATTCCGGACCCTTATAACTGCCGAAATCATACTGTCTAAGCTCCTCGAGAGTCAT
This sequence comes from Acutalibacteraceae bacterium, assembly GCA_045532945.1. GTDB lineage: Bacteria > Bacillota > Clostridia > Oscillospirales > Acutalibacteraceae > DTU089. The sequence goes on along the minus strand of JAZSGZ010000013.1, from coordinate 8,433 downwards.
ATTTTTAATCGCACCCTGGCCTGTTGATGTTTCATCAATCGTGAAATTATGACACACTACAGGGATACCGTCCTTGGTAAGATGGATGTCAGTTTCAAAACCGTCACAACCGATTTCAATAGACTTCTCAAACGCTTCTATTGTATTCTGAGGGGCAACCTGATTTGCACCTCTGTGAGATATAACATTACAGTTAGTCATGGCAATCGTTTATCCTCTCTTATTTTTCAAAAGCCTGCTCACGCCCTTAATTGCACCTAAGGTAAGTAAGCCCGCACCTGCGGTTACACCTGCAATCAGAGCTATTTTCTGTTTAAGCATTCCGTCTGCATCCCATATATATCGAAGCTCATCTGACAGACTGCTTCCGCAAATGGCATTATATGTGTAGAAGGTGGTCTCGTAATCACCTGTCTGCTCGTCAATATCAAAAATCCTTACACCGCGTGTTTTATCACCGTAACAGCGGAAGGAGGCGCAGGAGGTCTGCACAAAGTTCACACCGTCAACAACACCCTCGAAGCAGTTAGTATGGTCATGACCGAAAACAACAGCCTTAACGTCACCACATTCCTTAATGGCATCAAATTGACCGTTCTTTTCAGCTACCGTACACGGATATTCACCCATAACGCCGCCGACCTCAGGCTTTAATTTAAAATATTTATTATCGGGGCCGGGAACAGCACCAAAATCATCCTTTGAGCATTCCTCAACGAGCTCAAGAATCTCAATCATAGGGATATGCTGAAACATAAGTGAGGGAACAGGCTCTCCCTCGTTAGCCTCTTTAAGCTCAGCACTTCTTTTCTTATACCACTCAATTGCCTGTGGCTTTACATACTCATAGCACTTATCTTCCTCTTTGTCGTGCCAGGCAGAGTCAAGCATCCAGATATTAAACCTTACTTTTTCTCCATTCTCGGAGTAGATGGGGATATTATACGTGTCACAATCTCCGCTATCAGTGCCGTCAAGGCCGATATTTCCGCTATATGCTCTGTAAAAATCCGCCTGCTCTTCTTTAGTAAGACGGTTGCGATCATCGTGGTTACCGTAAATCATTGCAAAAGGAATTTTACGCTCATCAATGGGCATAAGAAGCTTGTCAATAGCAATCTTCATTGCAGCTGCCTCCCCTGCCTTATCCTTGATTACAAGGCGTGAGCCGAGACGGGCATCACAAAGATGATTACCTAGTATATTGTCACCTGTAAGTACAATAAGATCCGGCTCAAGACTGTCATACGCCATATTGAGCATACGTACCATCGTGGGTCGAATGTACTGCAAATCCTGAGGGTCACTGACCTGCATTATTCTGAATTTACCGTTTTTGAATTTTAACATAAAATCACCTTTAAGAAAGTGCAGGAATAAATGATTTCGCAACACTAAAATATACTAACAAAGAAACCGCGTCAACAATGGTCGTGATAAAGGGACTCGCCATTACAGCGGGATCAAGCTTCAACACTTTCGCAGCTATAGGAAGCACGCAACCTATAAGCTTTGCACAAATAACCGTAGCACACAGCGTGAGAGCAACAACAAGTGCCACAAGCTCATTTACGCCATCGGTTTTGAGGAGCATACCATCGATAAGCACCACCTTCACAAAGCAGGCAACAGCAAGGGATACACCGCAAAGGACAGATACACGTACCTCTTTCCACAAAACGCTGAATATATCACGTGGTTCAACCTCACCAAGAGATAGACCACGGATAACCATAACCGAAGACTGACTACCGGAGTTACCGCCCGTACCCATAAGCATAGGAATATACGCAGTAAGGACAACCACCCTCGAAAGTGCATCCTCAAAGGATGAGATAATAATACCCGTGAAGGTTGCCGAAAGCATAAGTAAAAGTAGCCACGGAATACGTACCTTCCATAAATCCCAAACGGAAGTCTTGAGATACGGCTTATCCGTAGGGGCAATAGCTGCCATTTTCTGGAAATCCTCTTCGGCCTCTTCCTGAATAACGTCAATAGCATCATCAACGGTAACAATACCCACCATACAGTTTTCCTTATCGACAACAGGTATTGCAAAAACGTCATATTTATTGAAAAGCTGAGCAACAGCCTCTTTATCGGAGAGTGTGTTTACTGTTATGGGATTATCATCCATAATATCCGAAAGCAGTTCATCGTCGTCACAGGTAAGCAAATCCATTGCAGATATAGTACCTAACAGCTTGTGCTTTTCAATAACATAACAGATGTTAACAGTCTCAGAGTATTCTCCGCGTGATTTAATCTTTTTGAGAGCATCACCTATAGTCATTGTAGGGTAAAGGCTGATGTACTCAAGGGTCATAATGCTACCTGCACTATCCTCAGGGTAATTAAGGACTGCGTTGATAGCGTTACGCTTATCACCTGCCGCCGCAAGCATACGCTCAACGACATTCGCAGGCATTTCCTCGATAATATCAACAGTATCATCAATGAACATATCGTCCATAATGTTCTCAAGCTCTGTGTCCGTGAAAACCTCTAAAAGAAGCTGTTGATATTCCGGCTCAATATATGTGAATACATTTGCGGCATTTTCTTTAGGAATAAGCCTGAAAAGTAATACAAGCTGTCTATCCTCAAACTCCGGTAACAAAGCCGCTGTATCAACCGGATTCATTGTATCAAAAATACTTTTAATGGCTTTATACTGTTTCTCGTGCAAAAGCCTCTCAAAAACCTCTTTGGTCATTGTCCGTTCCTCCTTATTATGGTACGTAGGTAGGTAACGGGGAAATGCAATAAAAAAACCGAGTCAAACGACTCAGCGAAACACCAAAAATCACGCACACGGGAGACCCCGCATTACATAATCAAAGTATGGTAACAGCCTTATGAAAACAGGCTGTCATAATCGCTGTGGTCAAATAAATGCTACTTCGCCCATGTCCGCTACTGCCTGAATCCATTACTCTGTCACACTCCTTATTGAACAAAATATGTTTACATCTAAATATAACCCAATACGCATTTTTTGTCAAGAAATATAGTGTTAATATAAATAAAAAAATGAAGGGCTCCGAGGAACCCTTCACCTGATAACTCAATTAACCGATAAGTGTTGTAATCAAAGACATAATCCATGCAAGGAAAGCCTTGAGACCTGTGTACTGAGGAGTACGCTTGCTTCCACAAACTTTGCAGATATTGTCCTTAACTGCTGCATCATCCATACCTTCACCGAGATGTGTATGAGCACCCTTATCAGCCTGACCGCCACAATCTGCACACTCACGCCAATGGTTCATACCGTCATACTCATATTTGCCTGAAGGATTGTGAGCAACTCTGATCACACACTCATTTGAATATGAATAATCACCTGCTTCATTAGCAGCAAAATATCTGATTGAAGCTCCGTCATATGACTGAGAAAGTCCGTTACCGTTGTAAGGAACCCAGTCACCGCCTAAAACCTTGATTTCCCAGCCTTCGGTGTATGCATTACCTAAAACTTTGATTTCACCGAAAGCATCATAAGCAATAGCTGAACCGGGGCAGAATCTGTATTCAAGAGGAATCTCTGAAACAACCTCAGGAGCAACCGCAGCAGAAGCTGAACAAATAAACACGGTTACAAAAATGCACGCAGTCATAACGATAGCAAGAATTTTCTTTTTCATAGTATATAAAGCATTCCTTTCAACACTATTTTTAAATATTTTACCACCATTTTACTGAAATTGCAAGAGTTTTCTGCAAATTATATATTATTCAAAATAAATCACTTTTTTTCCCTCTGCTGATTCAAAAACAGCTTCCATAAGCTTCATTAATCTGCGCTGTTGTGCGTGTGTAATGAGCGGTTCTGCACCGTTTCTGAGAACATCATAAATATTATTATAATAGTCCTTCCATTCCACAAAAATCTTTTCAAGAGGGAAGTGTCTGATTGTTTCGTCAGTACGCGGTGCCATTGTTTTAGTGATACCTGCACCTGCTTGTATGGGGACAGCATCAAGCTTTTCCCAATCCTGTATTTTTACAATTTCTCCGTTCATATCCCAGTCGGAGATAATAGCAGTACCGTTTTCACCGCACATATACCAACGCGGAGCCTCAATAAAGTTATTTGTGAAAACCTCAACAAGACACTCCGGACCGTCCTTAAAACGTATAACGGCTCTGAACCCATCATCAACCTCTTCGTTGGTAATATTTGTGAGCGTGGCATAAACACTTTCAATTTCTTTGCCGTCATTAAGCATAAGCATCTGGTCAAGCAAATGCACGCCCCAGTCAAGAACCATTCCGCCACCGTGTTTTTTCTCCTGTCGCCAGTCACCCGGTATACCGCGTGAGCCGTACACTCTTGAATCAATAGAGTGCACCTTACCAAGTTCATTTTTATCCAATATATTTTTTATGGTACGATAGTCATTATCCCATCGTCTGTTCTGGTGAACGGTAAAAAGCTTACCCGTTTCCTCAGCTGTTTTGATCATAATATCAAGGTCCTGTGACGAAAGGGTAACGGGCTTTTCGCTTATTACATTTTTCCCGGCCTGCATAGCCTTAACTGCGATCTCCTTATGAACATCATTGTACGTTGCGCAGACAATGAGCTCAACATCAGCATCATCAAGAACTGCTTGCAGACTTTCATAGACCTTGATTCCCTTTTCACGGGCAACCTGACAAGCAGATTCCTTTATATCATATATACCTGCCAGATTAAAGTTTTCAAAGCCTTGTATGTTATTTGCGTGATAACGACCCATACCACCGTAACCTACAACCACTACATTGATTTTTTTACTCATAAATAATACCTGAATTCTATGTTAATTAAAAAGGTGTGTGCAATAACCTTTCTCGATTTAAAGTGTTAGTGTACACAGATTTTTTGATTTAGGAACCCCGACGCGTACAAGAGTACGCGAGTTCGGGTGACTAAATCGGAAAAGGTGTGTGCAATAACCTTTAAATCCACCAAGCGTCCTTTAAGCCTTCTTTTATTAAGCATTTCTTGAGGAGGTCAACAGCTTTTTCAAGGCCTTCGTTCTGGCACATAAGTGAATCCTCGTGCTCGATTGAGATAGCGTAATCGTAGCCAACCATACGAAGGTTACTGATTACGTCACGCCAATATGATTCACCGTTGCCGTAACCTACTGTACGGAAAATCCATGAGCGATTGATTTCGTCGGCATAGGATTTTGTATCAAGAACGCCGTTAACACCCGTGTTAAGTGCATCAATCTTTGTATCCTTTGCGTGGAAGTGGAAGATAGCTCCTGCTTTACCCAATGCACGGATAACTGCAATGGGATCCATACCCTGCCAGATAAGGTGTGAAAGGTCAAGGTTTGCACCGATTTCGGGTCCTACTGCCTCACGGAGTCTCAAAAGGCTTTCCGTGTTATAAACACAGAATCCGGGATGAAGCTCAAGGGCAATTTTATCAACACCGTGAGCTTTGCTGAACTGAACAAAATCTTTCCAATAAGGAATAAGAACCTGATTCCATTGGTAATCAAGTATCTCACCGAAATCGTTGGGCCAGGGGCATGTTACCCAGTTAGGATATTTTGAGTTTTCGCAGTCACCGGGGCAACCGGAAAATGTATTGATCTGATGAACACCAAGCTTTTCTGCAAGTAAAACTGCCTTTCTCATATCATCATCATAGCTTTTTGCAACATCCTTATTCGGGTGAACAGGATTTCCGTGACAGCTGAGAGCACTGATTTCAACATTGTATTTTTCAAGGAGTGCCTTGAAATCAGCAAGAGCCTTATCATCATTCAGAAGAACATCCGGGTCAGCGTGGTCCTTTCCGGGAAAACCACCGCAACCAATCTCTACCATTTCAAGTCCGAGGCTTGAAAAATATTCAAGTGCTTCTTCAAGTGAAACACTGCCTAATAAATTAGTAAGTACACCAAGTTTCATATCTGTTATCTCCGTTAAAAGTTTTCTTTAAGCCATTTGTAGCTTCTTGCAATATCATCAAGACCTGTGGGAACAGGGTCATCATTTTCAAGTATAACCCAATCAAGTCCGATTGCTTCAACACCCTCTTTAACCTTTGCAAGGTCATTTTCACCCTCGCCGAGAGCGGTGGGCTTGTGGTCAACACCGTCCTTAATATGAATGAGGGCAATTTTATCCTTGTGGGCAGGAAGATATTCCGCATTGTTGATGCCTGCGCAGAAGCTCCAGTATGTATCAACCTCAAGCATGCAATAATCGGATATAATATCCATTGCGGTTCTGCCGTCCTTAAGGTCTGCAAACTCCTCAGTATGGTTGTGATAGTATGTATTAATACCCATTTCCTTTGCTTTTTCGTTTGCCGCACCGAGTACAGAGCCTGTTTCATCAGCCTCATCAAAGGTTGAATGAGGAGCACCGCCAACACCGATATATTTTGTGCCGAGAGTTTTGGCAAAAGCAAGTGTTTCATCCACCTTTTCGGGTTTGAAATCATCAAGACCCATATGAGAACCGACAACCTCAAGACCCAACTCGTCACAGCGAGCCTTTATTTCCTCAGCAGAAAAACCGTGATAACCGGCAAACTCAACACCGTCAAAACCGATTTCCTTAACCTTACCGAGAACGTCTAAGAAGTTCTCACCATTTTCAATATGGTCACGAACTGAATATAACTGTACTGCGAATTTCATTATATTTCACCTTTTTCTTCAAGTTATGTTTTTTATTTTGAATTTAAATTGTTCAGGATGCGGGTTTGTGCGAATGGTGCTGTATGAGATACTGCCCTGGGCACAAACCTGCATAATGGGCAATTTTAATCAAAATAAACGGGCTTGCCTGTCTTTGCTGATTCATATATACCTTCAAGAATCTGCGTTACACAAAGTGCCTGACGGGGTAAAACAACGGGGTCAATATCTTTTCTTATGGCATTAATCCAGTTAGCTGCCTCAATTTCTGCAGGAGAACCGTCTGACTTACCCTCGAAGAAAGCTGCGCCACCTGCTTTAAGGTTAGGAATTTCGATACACTGACGCTGATTTTTAATGTAATTAAGACGAGCCTTATCATCAAGTGTATCAGCACCGCCCTTGTCACCGCAAATCATATAGGATGCTTCGTGATAATCAGCAACATTAAGAGCCCAGCTTGATTCAAGGTTGATAACTGCTCCGTTTTTCATTTTAATGAAGCCGAAGGCAGAGTCCTCAACTGTATATTCCTTGGGGTCCCAGGGTCCCCAGGCGTTGCCTTGCTCCTCCTGGTCAGCAAGCTTGCGGAAGGTCTGACCAACAACCATTTCAGGCTCATAGTTATTCATAACCCAAAGAGTCATATCAAGAGCGTGAGTACCAATGTCGATAAGAGGACCGCCACCCTGCTCGTATTCGTTAAGGAATACGCCCCAGGTAGGAACGCCTCTGCGACGAATAGCGGTTGCCTTAGCAAAATAAATATCGCCAAACGTTCCGTCCTCAGCCTCTTTTTTGAGATACTGAGAATCGCCTCTCTGTCTTGTCTGGTATCCGATAGTAAGCTTTTTGCCTGTTCTCTTAGCCGCGTCGATCATTTTCTTAGCCTCAGCGCTGTTGATCGCCATAGGCTTTTCGCACATAACGTGCTTTCCCGCTTCAAGCGCGTCAACGGTTATAAAGCTGTGTGAGCGATTTGGAGTACAAACGTGAACGACGTCAATGCTCTTATCCTCAAGAAGCTGCTTGTAGTCGGTATATACCTTTGCGTCAGCAGTTCCGTATTCAGCTTTCGCCTTGATTGCTCTTTCTTCAATAATATCGCAGAAAGCGACCATCTCAACGTTCTGAAGATTTTTAAGTGAGGGCATATGCTTACCGTTAGCAATGCCTCCGCAACCGATAATTCCAATTTTTAACTTTGTCATAATATCACCTCGTAAAAAACGTTTGGACACAGATTTATCCAGTATATTAATTATAATAGATTTTATTGACTATTTCAAGTGCTTTGGGTAAAATAGCAAGATTTTTCCTCATTTTGCCACTTTTTTTCTTAAAGACGGGGCAAAATTTCTTTAAACTCCTTGATTTAATCCTCCTGTCGTGATAAAATATAAAATAGGATAATATCGACCTGAAAAGGAGAATAAGTATGTTTGTTGACCTTACGGGAAAAACGAGAATAAAGCTTGGACTGCACGTATGTACCACACGCTCGGGTGGAAACAAAAAGCCCGGTGACGTTGCAAAGAATTATATAGATCGCGGATATGACGCAATAGCGCTTACTGATAATTGGCTTTATAACGGTGATTGTGAAATAGAAGGGCTCAAGATCATTTCAGGATGCGAATACAGCACAGGAAGCATCGAAGAAGGATTTAACGCGTATCATATAGTCGGCATAGGTATGACGAGTGATCCAAACATTCCGCCGGCATGGCAGAATATGAAAAAGACCGCGCAATCAAAAGCGTGCGAGATCGTA
>JAZSGZ010000023.1:0-42067 GCA_045532945.1 Acutalibacteraceae bacterium | reverse complement strand
AAATTTTTGCTAAAAGCAAAATGTGAAATAAAATTCGACCCTTAACATTTGCGAGGCAAATATTTCACAGCGAAGCTATTTCACATTACAAAGTAATATTTCACTTGCCAAAGGCGAATTTAATTGAAAAAAGCACTTCTTGCGAAGTGCTTTTTTCTGGCAGCGGGATAGGGATTCGAACCCCAACAAACAGAGTCAGAGTCTGTCGTGCTACCGTTACACTATCCCGCTAGGAACGAGTGATATTATACTATCAGTTTTCTCTGTTGTCAAGAGAAAAATTCAAAAAATATTTTTATTTTATTATTGTTTCCATATTCAACAAAATATGCTATTATGATATCGTATTTTTTATATTTTTTACAGGAAGTGTATTTTTACGAGTGATAAAGTAACAGACCAATACAAGCTTATGACCGAAACACCTGTTTCGTCACTTATAATTAAATTAGGTATTCCCACCACCGTGAGTATGCTTGTAACCAATATTTATAATATGGCGGATACATACTTCGTCGGAACTCTGGGAACAAGTGCAAGCGGTGCTGTAGGTGTTGTTTTCGGACTTATGGCTATAATTCAGGCTTGCGGTTTTACCTTTGGTCACGGTGCAGGCAGCATTATATCCCGTCGTCTGGGTGCCAGGGATAAGGCTACTGCTGATGCGGTTGCTTCCGTATCATTTTTCTGTTGTTTGCTTTGCGGGCTAATCATAACGGTTGCAGGTATGCTATTTTCAACACCATTCTTGAAGCTTCTCGGCAGTACAGATACTATATTGCCCTTTGCGAAGGACTATGCTTTCTGGATTCTCCTTGCCACCCCGGTGACTATGACCAGCTTCGTGCTCAACAATATTCTCCGTTATGAGGGTAAGGCATCTCTTGCTATGATTGGGCTTACAACAGGCGGTATTCTTAATATTTTCGGTGACTGGTTGCTTATTAATGTATTTGATATGGGCATCTCAGGGGCAGGTATTTCGACCGCGGTATCTCAATGTATCAGCTTTTTTATCCTTCTGAGTATGTTTTTGCGTGGGAAAACGCAGAGTCAGATTAGTTTGTGTAAATTCAAAGCAGGACTTCCTCAGCTCAGAAATGTCATTGCAACAGGCTTCCCGAGTCTTATGCGACAGGGTCTTTCAAGTGTTTCCACAATGCTCCTCAATAATCTTGCGGGACTTTACGGTGATGCTGCCGTTGCAGGTATGACCATTGTAAACCGTATATGCTTCTTCGTTTTTGCGGTTGGTCTCGGTATCGGACAAGGCTATCAGCCTGTGTGTGCATTTAATTACGGAGCCGGGAAGTACAGACGAGTGAAAAAAGGCTTTTTGTTTACTCTTGGTATAGGTGAATTGTTCCTTAGCGTGCTTGCCGTAATCGGTCTTTTATGCAGTGATTTTCTTGTGGGCATCTTCCGCGATGACCCTCAGGTTATTGCAGTCGGCTCATTCGCGCTTAAGGCTCAGCTTCTCGCTCTCTTCTTTCAGCCATTGTCGATATGCAGTAATATGATCTTCCAGAGCGTCGGCAAGAATAAACCGGCAACTTTCCTCTCGATGCTCCGAAGCGGACTTGTTTTTATTCCCGTTATCCTGATTTTGTCAAATCGGATCGGACTTACAGGTATTCAGATTGCACAGACCGTCACAGATGTGATAACCTTCTTCCTTTCGATGCCGTTTATAATTTATTTTTTCAAGCATTTACCTAAAACTGATATAGAGCAAAAACAAACAATATGAAAGAGGTAAGAAATATGAAAGCGAAAATAACACTTGCCAAGGAATTTAAAATCGGAGAAATTGATAAGCGAATATATGGTTCCTTCGTGGAGCATCTGGGCAGAGCTGTTTACGGCGGTATTTATGAGCCGGGTCACCCTACGGCAGATGAAAACGGATTCCGTGGCGATGTCATTGAGCTTGTTAAAAAGCTGAATGTACCGATTGTTCGCTATCCGGGTGGTAACTTCGTTTCGGGATATAATTGGGAGGATGGTGTTGGTCCTGTTGCTGACAGACCCAAACGCCTTGATCTTGCCTGGGGAACTACTGAGCCGAATTACTTTGGTACCAATGAATTTATGAAATGGTGTAAAAAAGCAAACTCTGATTGCCTTATGGCAATTAATCTTGGTACACGTGGTGTTGAGGAAGCACGTAACCTTGTGGAATATTGCAACCATAAATCAGGTACATATTGGTCGGATTTAAGACGTTCTCACGGTGTTGAGGAGCCACACAATATTAAAACATGGTGCCTTGGTAACGAAATGGACGGCGGTTGGCAGATGGGTGCCAAAACAGCAGTTGAGTATGGCAGACTGGCCCTTGAAGCATCAAAGGTTATGAAGTGGACGGATGATCGTGTTGAAACCGTTCTTTGCGGTTCATCAAGCCGCAATTCACCTACATTCGGCAAGTGGGAGGTTGAAAGTCTTGATATTGCTTATGACAGTGTTGATTATGTTTCGCTTCACCAGTACTACGAAAACAGGGCGGATGACACACCCTCATTTCTTGCCAAAAGCCTTGAGCTTGATGAGTTTATTTATTCTGTTATCTGTGCCTGCGATTATGTAAAAGCTAAAAAGCGTTCAAAGAAAACAATTAACCTTTCTTTTGACGAATGGAATGTGTGGTATCACTCAAATGGTACTCATTTTGATCGCTGGAGTATGGCACCCCATATACTTGAGGATATATATAATTTTGAGGATGCCCTCGTTGTAGGCTCAATGCTTATTACACTTCTGCGTCATTGTGACAGAATTAAAATCGCTTGCCTTGCACAGCTCGTAAATGTTATCGCACCCATATTCACTCAGACGGGTGGCGGTGTGTTTGAACAAACGATATTCTATCCCTTTATGCATCTTTCAAATTATGGTAGGGGTGTTGCGCTCAATCCTCTTGTTGATTGCCCCAAATATGATTGTAAGCAGTTTACAGATGTACCGTATATCGAATCCATTGCGACTTATGATGAAGAAAATGGCGAAGCTGCAATTTTCTGCGTTAATAAAAGCCTTGATGAAAGCGTTGTTTTAGATGTGAATCTTATGGATTTTGACGGCTTTGAGCCTTATGAGTTTATATCTATGGACGGCCACGGCAAAAAAGAGGAAAACACATTTGATAATATAATTGTAAAGCCTCGCACCAATCCCGTGCCGAAAAAGGACGGCAAAATTCTTACAGCGGAATTAAAACCATTCAGCTGGAATGTGATTAAGTTAAAGTCAAAGTGAGACGTATCAATTCAGAGGCAAATAAAAAAGTAAACCCTACACAACCGAGTGGTTGTATAGGATTTATATTATCGCTTCGGTGATAATATGTCGTTGTCTGCTCCCTCTTGCGGTGCCCAAAGAAATCATCGCGCTGTTCGCTTGCTCGATTTCTTTGACCGCTGCGCCAACTCACACTCCCTGTATCGCCCACAGGGCGCAGAAGGAGAGACTCGCAAGGCTCTGCCTTGCAGTTCGCTACGCGAACATCCGATTGTGTTCGGCTTCGCCGAGTGGAGTTCGAGTCTCTCTACCAATAACAACAAAGCAAAAAGGATACCCTAAAGGGTATCCTTTTTACTTGGCGCAGAAGGAGAGACTCGAACTCTCGCGCCGGTTTCCCGACCTACGCCCTTAGCAGGGGCGCCTCGTCACCAACTTGAGTACTTCTGCATTGGTAACAATTTAATGTTATTTAATTAAAGGGATGTTGCAGGGGACTGCAACATCCCGTGTGGCGCAGAGAGTGGGATTCGAACCCACGGTACGTTGCCGTACGACGGTTTTCAAGACCGTTCCGTTATAACCACTTCGGTATCTCTGCATTTGTTAGCCTTGATATAATAGCACACACTTTTGGAAATGTCAACATATTTTTGAAAAGATTATTGCTATTTTTTAATTTTCTTTGACGGGGATTTTTATCAGCATAATATGTACTTACTATACATAGTTTACCCATAGTTTTTATATAATATATACATACTTTGAAAATCAATAACATTTTTTCTTTGTTGCAGTTGATTTTGAGTGTATTTTAGTGTAAAATGTACAAACAGATGGGTGAAAACCCGTGTTTTTATAAATTTTTTTGGGGGATTTGTATGAATTACAAGCTTACAAAGAAACAAGCAAAGGAAATGCTTGAGAATAAACTTCTTCATTATTTCGGTATTACAACCGAGAATGCAACCAATGAACAGTACTATAAGGCTGTTGCAATGATTGTCCGTGATATGATGGCACAGTCAAGAGCAGAGCTGAGTAAAAGAGCGGACGATGAGGGTAAAAAACGTGTTTGCTACCTTTCAATGGAATTTCTTATGGGCCGTTCTCTTAAAAACACTCTTTTCAATCTTAATCTTACAAAAACATTTGAAGGTGTATTTAAGGACTACGGCATAAAGCTTGACAGCATATATGATTGCGAGCCTGATGCAGGTCTGGGTAACGGTGGTCTCGGCAGACTTGCGGCATGTTACCTTGATGCTCTCGCAACACAGGGTTATCCTGCGCGCGGTTACTCAATTCTTTATGAATACGGCATCTTCCGTCAGAAGCTTGTTGAGGGCAGACAGACTGAGCTTCCGGATAACTGGCTCCCCGGTGGTGAGGTGTGGCTTGTTCCCAGAGAGAGCAGTGCAGTTGACATCACCTTTGAGGGTCGCGTGAATGAAAGCTGGGACAATCAGTATCACCACGTTGAGATTGTTGACGGCAATGTTATTCAGGCTGTTCCTTATGATATGTTTGTTGCAGGTAAGGATGGTAAGGGCATAAGCGTTCTTCGCTTGTGGAGTGCAAGAGCTCCTGAGTTTGATATGAAGTCCTTTAACCAGGGTGATTTTATGCGCTCAATGGAGCGTCAGGCAATGGCAGAGGTTATCAGTAAGGTTCTTTATCCTATGGATAACCACCCTGAGGGCAAGTCTTTACGTCTTCGTCAGCAGTATTTCCTTGTATCTGCATCTGTACAGGATATTATCCGTCATCATCTTCGTGAATACGGCACAGTTGACAATTTGCCCGAGAAATTGGCTATTCACATCAACGATACTCATCCCACAATGGCAATTCCCGAGCTTATGCGTATTCTTCTTGATGAATGCGGTTATGGTTGGGACGATGCCTGGCGCCTCGTTACAAACACAATGGCTTACACAAACCACACCGTTATGAGCGAGGCTCTCGAGTGCTGGAGTGAGGAGCTCGTAAAACGTCTTATCCCTCGTATATACAATATTATAAAAGAAATTGATAACAGATTCCGTGCCTATGTTTGGGAATGTACTCACGATGCTGATTACGTTGAACGTACTGCTATCATTTCAGGTGGTGCTGTGCGTATGGCAAATCTTTGTGTTGCAACCTGTCACAGCGTGAACGGTGTTTCTGCGCTTCACAGCCGGATTCTTAAGGATTCACTCTTTAATGATTTCTACAAGCTTATGCCCGGTAAATTCACAAACGTAACAAACGGTATTGCTCACAGACGTTGGCTTTGTCAGGCAAACCCCCGTCTTACTTCATATATTACCGAGCTTCTGGGCGATGAGAAGTTTGTTTACGATGCGGAGAATCTTTCAAGACTTGCTGATTTTAAGGATAATGATGAAGTGCTTAATAAGATTGCTGAAATCAAAAAGGCAAACAAAGAAGAATTTGCTAAACATATTTATAAAACAACAGGCGTAAAGCTTAACACGGATTCAATATTTGATGTTCAGGTTAAGCGTCTTCACGAGTACAAGCGTCAGCACCTTAATGCGCTTAACATCGTTTCCGAGTACCTTGCAATCAAGGAAAATCCTGACGGTGATTTTGTTCCTAAGACCTACATCTTCGGTGCGAAGGCAGCTCCCGGTTACTTTGTTGCTCAGCGAATTATCAGCTTCATTCTTGCTCTTGGTGAGATGATTGATAAGGACCCTGACGTAAAGGGCAGACTCAAGGTGCTTTACGTTGAAGATTACAACGTGACAAACGCTGAGCGTCTTATGCCTGCAGCAGATGTTTCCGAGCAGATTTCCCTTGCAGGTAAAGAAGCAAGCGGTACAGGTAATATGAAGCTTATGATGAATGGTGCTCTTACTATCGGTACTCTCGACGGCGCAAACGTTGAAATTAACGAGGCTGTAGGGGATGATAATATGTTCCTGTTCGGTATGCGTGCTCACGAGGTTTCAGAGCTTAGAAAAGCAGGCTATAATCCTCAGACATACTATAATAATAACCCCGAGCTCCGCAAGGTGCTTGATTTTATCACTCACGGAGGAATTGAGGGTAAGGACTTCTCTGATATTTCAGGTACAATTATTCACCACGACCCCTTTATGGTGCTTGCTGATTTTGCTGATTATCAACGTGCCCAGCAGAGAATCCGCGAAACCTTCAAGAATACTAAGAAGTGGAATCAGATGTCACTTATGAATATTGCAGGTTCAGGCAGATTTGCAGCAGACCGTGCAATCAATGAATATGCAAAAGATATATGGAATACACAAAAAATGGTATGATTTTTCGGCTTTTTGACGAATTTGAAATATTGTTGGTCATTTGCTGTAAATTTCACTTGACTTTTTGTGCACTTTGGGGTAATCTTAAGTTATTAAAAAAGAATATTATACTGTCAGAGTGTGGCAGTATGGTGAAAGGGGTATTATACCAATGAAAAATTCTGATATGAAGGTTATTGCTATCATCCTCAGTATAGCTCTTCTCTTCACAATCATCACAAGTAATGCTGTTTCAATTGCTTCAGTTATCTTGCTTGCTAACGGTGGCGTAGGAATAGCAGAAACAGCTGAGGGCGAGGGTGAAGGCACCGCTGATGGCAATGTTACATCAAACACACCTTCTTCAAGCACATCAAGCACACCTTCTTCGAGCTCAAGCTCATCAAGCACACCTTCTTCAAGCTCAAGCTCAAGTTCATCAAGCTCAAGCTCAAGCTCATCAAGCTCAAGCTCATCAAGCACAGGCTCACAAAACTCGGGTACATCAAATTCAGGTTCAACTGATACTCCTGCAGCAGGTCAGAGTGACATCGAAAAGGATCCTCTCGGTGCATACCAGAAGGCTGCAAAGGCTATCACAGATACAGGTGCAGCAGGCTATGATAAGAAGTCTTGGCAGACAATCGAGGGCGACGGACTTCAGCTTAGTGCATCCAACCCCCTTGTTAATGCTATTCTCGGTGCATTGAAGGGCACTCTTACAGACCTTATCATGGGCTTTATGACATCAGAGGCAGATGCTTCTGTTGATACATCTGCAAAGGGTTCAGACGATGCTAAGAACCGTATGCCTTTGAGCAATTGCTCAGCAGGCGCATGTAAGGCAACTGCAGCAAAAGACGGTGACAACTACGTTGTTACAATCGTTATGAACGACCAGATTAACCCCGCTAAGACAGATACAGATGGTCTCAGAGTTATGTCTAAGGACATCCTCTACATGGAAGACGTTGAAGACACAATCAAGAACGACGAAACAGTTAGCGCAATTGTTAAGGAGCTCAAGAGAGGCGAAATCAACTACAAGGCATACACAATTAAGGCAACTATGACTGCTGACGGTAAGTTCATCAGCATCGATCATGACTGTGTTGCAGATCTCGTAGCTGACATCGTTGTTGGTCAGGGTGACGTTAGCGGTAGCGGTCAGTTAGGCTTCCACACTCGCTATACAAACTTCCAGTATTAATTTTATTTAATACCCAACCGACCTGCTTTGCAGGTTGGTTTTTGTTTTTTATATCGTCTCGAATCTTGACATTTCAAGTGTTTTAATATAATCTATATAGTGTATTATCTTTGAAAGAGGTTTTGTGATGAAAAAACGTAAAAAGAGCACAGGCTATATTGTAGGGTGCGTTGCTCTTTCCGTTCTTATGGCATTAAGTACTTATTTTTCGTTGGTTGTTTTCGGTGTTGTGACCGAGGATAAAAAGCTGAACGGGGCTGTTGAACAGACACAGGCTCCGGAATCTGTTTACGTGGACGGTCAGCAGTTTGTTGATAATAATGTTGTTGTGAATAATGGCGGAACACATACAATTACAGGCAACAGTACTCCATCTGTATCGGATAACGGTTCTCAGTCAAATACAACAGGTAATAATCAATTACAACAGTCACATAGCACAGGTGGTAACAGCAGTCAGGGAGCGACACAGGGTCCTCAGAACGGACAGGCTGTTAATCCCTTGCTTACAACTAATAAAACAAAGGCAGATATTGTAAAAATATATGCTGATGTTATGAACAATGCCAAGGCAAAGAAGCCGGGCTTCAAAAAGGTTGAGTATCAGGAGCTTCCCGGTGACCCTGCGAACAGAGTTGTATCTGAGGGTGGTGAGCATGCGACTGATGATGCAATAAACAAGCTTCTGGGTGTGATTGAGGGTCTCGGTGTATTTGTTCCCAAGGAGGAAGCGCTTGCTAACCCTTATATTCACGAAAAGGGCGATTCAGATATGTCTTTGTTTCCTGTTTTCTCAAGGGAAAAGGGCTCTTACCTTACAGACCCCAATGGTATCGACAGCTTTAACTATGAAATTCTGAGCAACGGCAATGTGAAAATGGGATTTACTCTCGTTAGTGAGGATAATCCTGAGCCGGTAGGTGAGAATTCTGATGTTGCACCAAGCTACACCGGTGCAGTATTTTCCCCGATGTCGAGGGCTCGAATCGACAGAACGATTAACCACCCTGTAATATCGGTTTTCGCGACAGAGGTTGAGTATTCTCTCAGATATCACGATTGCTATGTTGAGGTCGAGTTTAACCCTGATACCTTGGAAATTGACAATCTTACACAAATTGCAAAGGTTAGTATAAAGGGTTCCGGCAACGTGGTTATGGTCGGTCGCGTTGGTGTTGCCCGACAAGAGCTTTTCAGCACCGTGCTTATTTCAGATTTAACATATTGATTTTTATGATTGGTTGTGAATTTTTTTCGCAACCAATTTCTTTGTTAGTTGCCTTTTTATAAGCTATGTGTTAAAATGTATCTGATTATAATTTGTGGAGGTTTTTATGGCTTTATATGTGGCATTTGCGCTTTGTTGCGTAGCGGAGGCGGTGTTTGTGCCGTGGTTTTTAAAAGCAATGTGGCCAAATCCATCCAAAAAATCCCTTGCTTTGAAAATGCTTTGCGCAACCCTGTTTGTGGGGATTGGTGTGTTGTCGGTCTTTATTGCAGATAATCACACAGAGTATGCTTACACAATGCTTCTAGGTCTCGCTTTCGGTTGGATGGGTGACTTCTTTCTTCATGTCAATACAACCAAGACCTGCTTCGGAATCGGTTTCACAAGTTTTCTGATAGGACATATAGTTTACATAGTATCGTATATCCGTGCCTTGGGCAATATTTTTCCTCAATATCCGAAGGTCAGCATCTTTGAAATATGTCTTGCTGCCGGTTTGTGTGTGGTTGCGCTTATATGTTACCGCAAGCTTGGTCTGAATATGCCCGGTGTTTTTGTGAAGTTGAGTATGGGTTCATATTTTGTGATACTTGACGTTATGTTTGTGAAGGCAACTGCGCTTGGTGTGAACTACCTTCTCTCAGGCGGTGAATACGGCGTTATTGCGTTGTTTGTTCTTTCGGTAGGCTCCCTGTGCTTTTTGCTGTCTGATGTTGTTCTTGGTATTATTATGTTCGGCGGCAGGAAAAAGAACTACCCCATAAAGATTTTTAATATAGTTACATATTTTGTTGCGCAGGTTTTACTTGCTTCATCAATTTTATTTATAAAGGGTTAAGTTTATGTTTGATAGTGTATTCAACAGACAGGGAACAGGCTCGTACAAATGGGATACCACAGTTCCCGAAGGTTTAATTGAGCGTGGTGCGTATCCGCTTTCAGTTGCTGATATGGAGTTCAAAGCTGCACCTGAAATCCGTAAGGCTATTTCGGAATATGCAGAAAACGGCTTTTTCTGCTACACGGACAGCGATAAAGAATACCGTGATGCTGTCCGTGAATTTATGCTCAGAAGACATAATTTGAAAATTGAAAATGAGTGGATAACCTGTGTAGGTGGAGTTGTGTTTGCTATAAATACGGCAATAAGAGCATTCACAAAACCGGGTGACGGTGTCATCATACAATCTCCCGTGTACTATCCCTTCAGGAATTCTATCGAGAATAACGGCAGAACCGTTGTGGATAATCCGTTAGTGAGAGTAGATAATACCTACGAAATGAACTTCATCCGGCTTGAAGAGCTTGCATCTCGTGATGATGTTACATTGATGCTTCTTTGCAGTCCTCATAATCCTGTGGGCAGAGTGTGGACTAAGGAAGAGCTGAAAAGGGTGGGGGATATTTGCCTTAAGCATAACGTTGTGCTACTTTCCGATGAAATACATTTCGATATTCTGAGGAAGGGTCAGGAGCACACCGTGATATATAATGTGGATTCCGCATTTGCAAGTAACACGGTTATATGTACTGCAGTCAGCAAGAGCTTTAATCTCGCAGGACTTGGCACTTCGAATATTATTATCGCTTCGGATAACTTGCGTGAGCGTTTCAGAAAACAGCTTTCTACGGATGGTTACAGCTGTATAAACTCTGTTTCACGTCCTGCTACAATAACCGCATATACACAATGTGATTATTGGCTTGATGAAATGAATTCTTATGTTGATTCCAATATTCAGTTAGTTAAAAGTATTGTGGATAAAATACCTTGTGTTGATATGATTGATTGTCAAGGAACGTACCTTGTGTGGCTTGATATGAACAGACTGGGTATGAATGATGATGAGCTTGATTCGTTTTTACAAAATGAGTGTGGGATTATTCAGGACCCGGGCTTCTGGTTTGGGAATGGTGGCAAGGGCTACACGCGTCTTAATGTAGCTTGCCCACGCTCGGTGCTTGAATCTGCACTTCTGAAATTAAAATCTGCTTGTGAAAATTTATAAGGTTGGTGTTTTATGAAAAAAATAATTGCTTTGCTTCTTTGTTTTATAACACTCGGTTCTTTTTGTGTTACTGCTTGTGCCGTAACGGAGACGAATACAGAGGCGAGTGTCGGGGCGGAGCTTGAACTGGAAATTGATGTTGAAAAACGCTATACGGATATATCCGAAATGGATGATTACCACAAAACCTTCCTTGATGTCGAGGATAAGGAGGAAGAAGCAAAGGAAAGCAGAAAGATGATATATATAGGTGTTCTTTGCGTTCTTCTTGTGGTTGCAGTTGTTATTCTTATTGTTTCTCTCAAACGTGTTCCGCCCGCAGAGGATGAGGAAGACGCTGTGGATTCAATCTCCTTGCCTGAAGAAAAAGAGAAAAAGGCAGACACTTCAGCGGAAAAAAAGGATACCGGGGATTGATTATGAGACGTATAATAAGCCGTACAAGGGCGGCTGTGGATGATTATAAAATGATTGCCGACGGTGATAAGATTGCGGTCGGAGTATCAGGCGGTAAGGATTCATTATTGCTTTTGAAAGCGCTGTGTGAATTGAAGAGATTTTATCCTGCGGATTTTTCGATTGTTGCAATTACACTTGATATGCGCTTCGGCTGTGTGGATGGGGATTTTTCTGCCATTAAAGAAATGTGTGACAGCTACGGTGTGGAGTACATTGTTAAGCCTACCGATTTATATGAAATTATTTTTGAGGTGCGGAAAGAACCGAATCCCTGTAGCTTGTGTGCCCGTATGCGACGGGGTATTCTTCACGATACCGCCAAGGAGCTTGGGTGTAACAAGATTGCTCTGGGACATCACCTTGATGATGCCGCAGAAACCTTCCTTATGAATCTTCTTATTGAAAGCAGGGTTGGTTGCTTTGCTCCTGTTACATACCTTTCTCGCAGGGATATAACAATGATAAGACCTCTCATATATGTTCGTGAACGGGAGGCAGAGAGTGCCGCGGAAAGGCTCTCCTTGCCCGTTGTGGAGAGCAAATGTCCTGCTAATGAAAACACCAGGCGCGAGGATGTAAAACAGCTTATAAAGGCTCTCTCGGAGCAATACGGTGATGTGCCTGAGCGTATTGTTGGTGCAATGCAACGTGGAAAAATTGACCGTTGGGGGAAAACTGAATAAAAATAAATCCGATTAAGATTCTTAGCTGAACCTTAATCGGATTTTTGTTTTTAAGATTAATAACCGAAGTCCTCGAAATAGCTGCCAAACGGGTCGAACTGTGTCTCAGGCTCGGTAACCACATTGTTACCCTTGTCTTCAACAAGCTTAACCTTAACAGTGAAGGTCTTAGCGATTGAACCGCTTCTGCCAAGTCTGCAAACAGTAAGGTCGAGGGTATCGCCTACCTTTGCATTTTCAATTTCCTCAAGGAGAATATCGGTTGTTTCAAGGTCCTTGCCGTTAACGGCGGTGATGATGTCACCAACCTCGATATCGTGGTTAATCATATCGCTGTTCTCGTTGATTGTTGCAATGGCAATTGAACCATAGGGCAAATTATTCTTCCAAGCAACAGCAGCATAGGTGTAATCACTTGAAACAGGTGAATAGGTGATGCCGAGCATAGGTCTGTTTGATACGTAGCCGTTCGTTACAAGCTCCTTGTAAACCTCAAGCATTGTACCGGAGGGAACAGAGAAGCCCATACCCTCGTACTCGGTGCTTGAAATCTTTGATGAGTTAAGACCGATAACCTGACCGTATTCATTAACGAGCGCACCGCCCGAGTTACCGGGGTTGATTGCGGCGTTGTGCTGAATACAGGGTAAATCATAAGAGCTGTTTGTTGTGGGAACAGGTCTGTCAATGGCACTTATCATACCGCTTGTAAATGAGCCGAAGAATTCAGTACCACCCGGGTTACCGATTGCGTATACAGTCTGACCTACAACAAGCTTATCCGAGTTGCCGAAGGTGGCAGCTTTAAAGCCTGTCTTTTCAACCTTGAGTACACCGATATCGGTTTTAAGGTCAATTCCTACGATAGTAGCTTCAGTTTCTGTTTCGTCGAAAAATTGTATCTGAATATCAACGCCTGAATCTGCAATAACGTGAGCAGCAGTTAAAATGTAAGTGAACTTACCTGTCGGATCTTCTCCCACAATAATGCCTGAGCCTTCACCGGCTTTTTGGTTCTGGGCATAAACAAGGACACCAACATTGATTTCCTTGACTGCCTCGTATACCTGTGCAGGAGTCATAGCACCCTTGCCCGAGTATTTCTCATAAGCGACAGGCGAATCCTGAGTTTGTGCATCTGCGCCCTTGCCGGTGGTTGCTTCAGTCTGGCTATGGTCTTCAGTTTTGTTTCCTTCAGAATCGGTGTTGCCTGATGAGAGTGTGGCACCGAGTCCGATAGAAGCAACAACAATACATACACATATAATGGCAACGAATATTATTTTGCCTATATTCTTTTTTGTTTTTTCGGGTCTTACTGCAGTAGTCTGTACAGGAGCTTGCTGAGTCTGCTCGCTCTGGTGGGGTTGTTGTGCGTATGCAGGCTGATATGTGGGGGCATAATATGGGTTTGGCTGTTGTGCAACAGGCTGCGTGTTGTATGCAACAGGCGGAGTTTGTACGGGTGCATACGAGGGTTGCTGAGCGGGCTCTGCAACGGGTTGAGCAACGGGCTCTGTCGGTACAGGTGAGCTGTTTTTTCCCTGCGGTGAGGTGGTGTCTGATTCGACACCGGGAATGTTGTTGAAATTATCGTCCATTAAGTATTCCTCCATTCTGCCTTACAGCAGATGTTTGTTTGATTATTGTATTATTTAGGTAATTTCACCGTGAAACGTGTGTAGCTGTCGGGTTGGCTTTCGACGGTTATTGTTCCGTTGTGAAGACTGACGATGGTTTTTATCAGATACAACCCGAGCCCCGTACTTTTTACGTCGGTGCTTCGTGACTGATCAACCTTATAAAACCTGTCAAATACCTTGTTAATATCTTTTTCGGGAATTCCCTTACCACTATTGGTGATTGCAAAATATGAGTATTTTTTGTCAGTTGCGGTATTGACAGTGATTTTTCCACCGTTTTCGGTAAATTTGACCGCATTGTCCACCAGGTTGTATATTACCTGGTCAATCATTGCGCTGTCTCCGTGGACAGTAGCAGCCGCCAGCTCCTCGAGACCTACAACCTCAATATCCTTTTTCGAAATGAGCTGTTCAAAGCCTAAGAAGGTTGTGACAAGTTTTGGTGAAATATCAAAGGCTTCGATAGTCATATTAACGTTGCCGGTTTCTATCTTCGATATATTCAGCATAGTTGTGACCATACGTGAGAGTCGGTCGATTTCCGAAGAGACTATGTTGAGGTAATATGGTTGCTTTTCTTCGGGGATGGTACCGTCAAGAATACCGTTTATAAAACCGCCGATGGTCGTCATAGGTGTTTTGAATTCGTGGGAAACGTTAGCTATAAAGCTACGCCTCGAATCCTCAAGCTGTGACAACGAGGATGCCATAGCATTGAATTTTGTTACAAGGTGCGCCAACTCATCGTTGGATTTGAGCTCAGGTACACGGTATGTGAAATCACCCGATGCATAACACGAGGTAGCGATTTCCATATTCCTGATGGGCTTTGCTATTCTGCCTGTCATAAAGTAAACAACAATTGTGACAATCACAAGAGCTATTGCGGCAGATGATATAAACATAACAAAAATCTTTTCAAGGTTTTGTGTTGCTTCACCTGAAAGGGGGGTGGCAACAACGCAGAAGCCTGTGTAGGTATTATCCACATAAAAAGGCTCCATAGAAACACAATGGTTGTTTTCGTATATCAAGCCCAAAGATGTGAATTCCGAAACTCTGCCATGCTTAACGCGTTGAACATATATATCGGGGATATCATAGTTGTAATGGGTGTCACAATGGTGTTCTACATTCAGTTGGAACCCGTTGACAGTCTCAGGACAGATTACAACTCCGCCTGACGGGTCGCAGATGAAAATATCGGCACCGGTTGAATCAGCCATAAGAGTGACGTTCTTACACAGAACCATAACCGCACCCTGAGGATTTTGCCGTATGAACTCCGAGCTCATAAGCTCTTCAGACATTTCTGCAAGCTGTGAAGCATTATTTTTTGTTTCGGTCAACATCTGTGTCGTAAGGAAATTTCCGACGAACAGCATAAGCGTTACACCGATTATAAAAAAGCTTACAAGGACAATTGCTGAAAAAATGAAAAAATATTTAAAGAAAAAGGCGCCTTTTTTACTTCTTCGGGGAGTCATAAAATCACCTTTTTATTTTGTTTCAAATTTATAGCCTACACCCCAGACTGTTTTGAGCTCCCATTTATCTGAAACACCTTCGAGCTTTTCTCTGAGACGCTTAACGTGAACATCAACTGTTCTTGAGTCACCATAGTACTCGAAGCCCCAGACCTCGTCCAGAAGCTGGTCACGGGTGTAAACTCTGTTGGGGTTGCTTGCCAAGTGGAAAATGAGCTCAAGCTCTTTTGGGGGAGTGTCTATGGGGTTTCCGTCAACCTTAAGCTCATAGTTGGTCAGGTTTATAGAGAGCTTGTCAAAGGAAACCTCCTTGGGAAGCTCGGGGACAGCTGTCTGTGAGCCTGAGCGTCTGAGGACCGCTTTGATTCTTGCGACAACCTCTTTTGTTTCAAAGGGCTTAGTGATGTAGTCATCTGCACCAAGCTCAAGACCAAGAACCTTATCAAAGGTCTCGCCCTTGGCGGTAAGCATAATAATCGGCACCTGTGAGGTCTTTCTTATCTCACGGCAAATCTGCCAGCCGTCAATGCCGGGAAGCATAATATCCAACAGTATAAGGTCAGGCTCTACTGTATCAAATGTGTTGAGAGCAGTAATACCGTCTGTGATGACTTCGGCATCGAAACCGTCCTTTTCGAGATAAAGTCGAAGCAATTCACAAATATTGACATCATCATCTACTATGAGTATTTTTGTGTTTGCCATTTTAATCCTCCTTTGATATTCAGTATAGAAATATCTTAATGTAATTATATACTATATTATACCATAATTTATGAACAATTTTTAAAATAAAAGAATATTTATTTTAAATAATAACGGCAACAGGGCTTTGTTATGCCTTGTTGCCGTCAAAATAAGCGGTTTATTTCTTTTTCTTTTTTGCTTTCTTGGCTTCCTTGGCTTCAAGCTTTGCTTTTTTTGCTAGTTCCTTCTGACGGCGAGCCTTGACTCTGTCTGCACTGTTTCCGCGTTTCTTGATTACGGCAAGTGTAATAATCAACGCAAGTATAAGTGCAACACACATTACGATGGAGCCGATAATTATTATTGAACGGACATCGTTGTTTTCCATATCAGGTAAAGCGGTGTTGTCCGGGGCGGTTGTTTCCTCTTCGTTCATAAGGACAACCTGAATTATACCGTCCTCACCCAAAACATATTTGTAGCCTTCAGGCAGAGTGTCGAATGTACCCTGGCTGATTACATTGCCGTCCTGGTCAACCAACTGCCCTTTGTCATTAAGGGAAAGAACCTTTCCGATAAGGTTTGAGGCAATCCCGTTTACACCTGTTACATAAGGCAGCGCCATTGATAGGGGCGGTACGGTAACGAGCACGTTGCCGTTGGAATCTGTTATCAGAGCGTTGTTGTTACCTGTTGTGCCGTCAGATGTTCCCATAGTGGGAACAAGACCGATCAGGTCGCTGTCGGGGGGCGGTGTGGTTCCTTGAATAACATTGATTTTGTATTTGGATGTTGTTGCTTTACCGTTTACGGTATATGTTGAGGTAATTGTGAATGCCTGTATACCGTCAGCGGTTAAGTTTACCTTAGCGTATTGACCGCCTACAACGGCAACGTCGTTGATTTTTATAACCGAGGTTGCAGTTAATGGGGTCGGATTAACATAAATATCCTCGCGTTTGCTTCCGAGGTATATATTGTATTCGTAAATATCAGAGAAAAACTCTTTATCAAGGTCAAATCTCTGGGTTTTTTTCAGCACATAATCAAAGCATTGCTCGTATGTATAGCGTGTGTGTGAAATGGTCATTTTAGCATCCTCAGCTGCCATTCTCTGAAGGATGTAGTAGGGGATTCCCTGATTTGAGCTTGCCTTGACAAGTGAAGCAGGGTCAAGGGATACCCGATAGTGAGTGCCGAGCATTGCGGTGAGATACTTTTGCTGTAATTCCTCTGTTGTTGCTTTTTCAGAGTCAATTGCAAGACCGTAATTTCTGATTGTCATTATGGCTAGTCTGCGGAAAACCTCAGCTCTGGGAAGAGAAGAAATCTCCATAACAGATACATATCCGTTCGTGTACAGTGCCATCAATGAAGTGTAGTAAATGTAGTCCTCAAGACTTCCAAAGGAGTTTTTGCCGAAAAACTTGAGAATGAACGAGCCTAAGGAGTTTTCGTGCCCGGAGAGAGCAGCAATGTACATAACAATTGCCTCTTCAAGAGGGGTGCCGGCAGGAATTGTGTAATGCTCGCCCTTCATTACATAGTAAAGGTCGTTGCGCATCATTGCGTAAAGTGCGCTTATGAGGAGCACTCTCTCCGCGTCCTTTTCGTCTTCCTCTGTAACTATAATACCTTGGGCACGCAACCAATCAGCCTTTGTTTCATTTGATGTGGTAGGCTCTGAGATGATGGTGAGGGCACCGATCTGATTGAGTACATAAAGATAAGCTGCCTTCTGAGATTCTTCATCAAGGGTGTATGTTTTCACACATTCCTCAACCTCTGCCTTGAAGTGCGGGGCGTCGGTTGTATACGGGTAATCCGTAACAGGATGAAGTACCGCTTCGTTGATAAGCCCTGAGGTGGAAAGCATATCCTCCTTTATAACAAGCTTACGCAACCATGAAACATTGTTTTCCGAATATGCGTACTGAGTTTGCACACCAAGGTTTGTTGCATCAAATACCGGTGCAAAATCCCTTGCGAAGGCAGACGGAATTATGGCAGAGCAAAACAGAATAGCTACTAATACAGCGGACAAAAGCCGTTTAGCTTTTTTCATAATTCACATCTCCTTTCAAATCAGCATATCCAAGATATTATAACAAAAAACTATTGAATCGTCAATGTTTTTATTGTTTATAATGAAAAGGCAAATTCTGTTATTGTTTTGTATTCTTCGCCTGCATCGTAAATGCACTTGTGCCACTCGGGGTGGTTGGGTGAGTCGGGATAAACCTGCGTTTCAAGGCAGAAGGCACTTCGTTTTGTGATGGGCTTATTGCCTTTGCCGATAACAGAGCCGTCAAGGAAGTTACCTGTATATAACTGAACACCGGGCAAATCTGTCTTTACTGTCATTGTAATACCGCTTTTGTCACCTGTGGCAACAGCAATTTCTTTAAGTGAGCCGTCAAAACCTGCTATACAGAAATTGTGGTCATAACCCATACCGTTTTTGATTTGGGGATGGTCTGCATCTATATCTCTGCCGATTGATTTTGCTTCGGTAAAATCAAAGGGTGTGCCCGTAACTGAGGGGAGCTCTCCCGTGGGGATGCTTGATTTATCAATGGGAGTGTAGCGGTCTGCGTTTATTTTCAGGGTGTGTGCAAGAATGTCACCGCTATCATATCCGTTAAGATTGAAATATGCGTGGTTTGTAAGGTTGATAATTGTTTTCTTATCTGAAACTGCCTTGTATTCAATAACAAGCCTGTTATCATCTGTAAAGGTATATGTAGTACTTACATTGACGTTTCCAGGGAAGCCTTCTGTACCGTCGGGACTGAAATATGTGAATTTTACTGCGTTGTCAGATATAATTTCACCATTCCAATGTGCGGAGCTGTACTCACCGCCGCCGTGGAGGCAGGTGATGCCTTTTTCGTTGCAGGTTACGTTGTATTCAATGCCGTCAATGGTGAATTTGCCACCCTTGATACGGTTTGCATACTGACCTACAACAACGCCCTGATAATCACTGCGGTTGATATGACCGTCAAGAGTATCGTGACCAACGAGAACATCAATGAAATCACCGTTTTTATCCTTTATGAAAAGCTTGTCAAGGGTAGCACCTTTTTCAATAATCTGTGCCTTGGCGCCTTGTGAATTTTCAACAATAAAAGCATGAACGTTATTGCCGTCCGTAACACCATAAAGCTTCTTTGAAACTGACATTTAATCGCCTCCAAAATTTCCTATGATAACTATACCCTAAAGGAATGGTGTGTGTCAAGGGAGTAAGTCGCGTGTATTGCCTTTTGAGAATTAAATTTACAGTTTCTTCTTAATTCTTTAACATTTGGTATATGCTCTTCCGTTGATTATTTGTCGTTTTTGTGATATTATAATATCATAGAGGCTTATAGGTTGTGTAAGGAGGGAATTACTACGATTGACGTTATAACTATGTTATCACCTGCTATGCGTTACATAATGCCGGGTATTGTGCTTTTTGTCGTGGTGCGTATGCTTGTTGCTATGTTTTTTAAGAAAACCACAGACCCGATCAGGGCAAAGCTGGTGAATACAGTCACCAATGAAACTATTTCGTTATACGAAAGAGAAACATCCATAGGGCGAAATAAGAAGTGTGACATAGTGTTGCCCTTCGATACAATTTCAAGGCTTCACGCAGTTATTTCATACAGAAACAAGGGCTTTGCAATTTTCGATACTTTTTCAAAATCGGGCATATCTGTTAATGGCGAGAAGATAGATAAAAAGTCCTACATTTCCAACGGTGATATAATCAATATCGGTGGCATTGAATATATGCTTCACGAGGCCAAGTATAAATTTATTAAGGATAAAAGTCCGGCAGCAGGCAGACCGTCATACGGTATTACACTTGTACTTATAGCTGTTTTTAACTTGTGTGCGATGCTTCTTAATATGTATCCGGAGGGACAGCTTCACGGCACGGTGGTTATTGTTTATCTCGGTTATATTGCGCTTCAATGGGCTTATTTCCTTTTTGCAACCTATGTTTTGCGTATCCATAATTTTGAGCTTGAAATGATAGCTTTTATGTTCGCTTCCTTCGGACTTGCTATTGTCGGCAGTATGTATCCCGATGCGGTTCTCAAGCAGTTTGCCGCGGTCGTTCTCGGAGTTATATGCTTCTGTGCGATTCTTCTTGTGCTCCGTTTTGTTGACACTATGAAGGCAATCCGTTGGATGCTTGCAGGAGCTTCAATTCTTATTCTCGGTGTAACCCTTGTACTGGCGGAAACAACAAACGGTGCAAAGAACTGGCTTTCGTTGGGAGGTATATCTATTCAACCCAGCGAGCTTGTAAAGGTGGCTTTTATTTTTGCCGGTGCCGCAACTCTTGAAAAGCTGCAATCCATAAGAAACCTTACTTTATATATCCTTTTTGCCGCAGTATGCGTAGGCGAGCTTTTCCTGATGTATGATTTCGGTACGGCACTTATATTCTTCTTCACATTTATAGTGATTGCGTTTATGCGTTCCGGTGATGTGAAAACTCTTCTGCTCGTCTGCGGTGCAGCAGCAATCGGCGGTGCACTTATTCTTGTATTCAAGCCCTATGTTGCAAGCAGGTTTTCTACCTATCTCCACGTGTGGGAGTTTATGGATGAGGGCGGATATCAGCAGACAAGAACCCTTATTTATTCAGCCTCAGGCGGTCTGTTTGGTCTCGGCTTGGGTAACGGTGAATTGCGTAATATATTTGCCGCCTCTGAGGATCTTGTTTTTGGTGTCGTTTGTGAGGAATTCGGCTTGATAATGGGCTTTTTGATTCCTCTGACATACTGTGCGATTGCCGTGTGGGCAGTAGTGAATTCCGGAAAAAGCAAATCCACCTTCTACACTATTGCCGGTGTTGCCGCAATCAGTATGATGCTGTTTCAGTCTATGCTCAGTATTTTCGGAATAACGGATTTGTTGCCTCTCACGGGTGTTACACTTCCCTTTGTGAGTAAGGGTGGTTCAAGTATAATCAGTTGCTTCTGTTTACTTGCGTATATAAAGAGTATCGATACCCGATCCTTTGCCAGCTTTAAGGTACTCAATCCGAAGGAGGCTGAGGGAAAATGAGAACTACTGCAAAAAGAAGTATAGCAATTTTGGTGCTTGTTGCAATGGTTGTATCAGGTCTCGGTGTGTTGGCATCAAGATTCGTGATTAATGGTGAAAAATGGGCAACAATGAGAGCTAATGAGCACCTTAATGAGGATGGCAGTTTTATTGCGGCGGGTAATGTTACTGACAGGA
Source organism: Acutalibacteraceae bacterium (assembly GCA_045532945.1). GTDB lineage: Bacteria > Bacillota > Clostridia > Oscillospirales > Acutalibacteraceae > DTU089. The sequence continues at coordinate 20,899 of JAZSGZ010000023.1, read as the reverse complement.
ACGGTGAATTGTTGGCGTATACAGAGGACGAGGACAGATGCTACAACGAGTCAGAACGCATAAGACGTGCAACTCTTCATATTGTCGGTGATACGGAAGGGTATATTTCTTCCGGTGTGCAGACTGCATATAAGACAAAGCTTACGGGCTATAACCCTGTGACAGGTCTGTACTCTCTGAAAAAATATGGCAGAGGTAATGATGTGCGCCTTACCATTGATGCTGAGATTTGTGCCAAGGCTTATGACAAGCTTAACGGCAGGAACGGTGTTGTTGCCGCATATAACTATGAAACAGGCGAGATTATCTGTTCCGTTTCCGCACCTAATTATGATATAAACGATAAACCCTCTGAGGAAACCATTAATTCCGACGAAAGCGGAAAATACGAGGGACTTTATCTCAACCGCCTTATTGACGGTATGTACACTCCGGGCTCAACCTTTAAGATTATCACAACCACAAGTGCTATTGAAAATGACCCCGATATATATAAATTCACCTATGAATGTACAGGTGAAACGACTATCGACGGGGTAAAGGTTACCTGTCCCTCCGTTCACGGGGAAATGAATTTCAAGGAGTGTCTTGCAAATTCCTGTAACTGTGCCTATGCTCATATTGCAGTTGACCTCGGTGCTGAAAAGCTTACTGCCACAGCTAACGAATATGGCTTCGGCAGACAATTTGAATTCGGAAATCAGAAAACAAATCCAAGCAGATTCGACCTTGACGGTGCCGGCGACGGAGATGTGGCATGGGCAGGTGTAGGTCAATATACTACACTTGTGAACCCGTATCATATGCTTACTGTCGCAGGCAGTATTGCCAATGGTGGTGAAGCGGTTTTTCCGTATGTTGTGTCAGAGGTTGTGACACCTGACGGAAGAACCGTGATGCAGACCAAGGCTGAAACCGAGATGTTTATCTCACCTGAGACCGCTTCAAGGGTAGGCGAAATGCTCCGTTTCGTTGTTACCGATAATTACGGCGACAGCACATTTGAGGGGCTTGAGATGTGCGGTAAAACGGGAACTGCGGAGGTGGAGGATGGTAAGAAGCCTCACTCTTGGTTCGTTGGTTATTCAGGCAATTCAAAGTGCCCTGTTGCTATCGCCGTAATTGTGGAAAACGGCGGTTGGGGCTCAGAGAATGCGTTGCCGATTGCATCATATGTAATGACTGAAATATATAAAACAATAGTTTAATATTATTAACATATTATTACATTGCTTTTTCTGTTGACTTGTTTGGTTTAATATTGTAATATATATCGTATATGTAAAAAATAATCGAAAGGCTGAATTAAATGAGCTTTATAGAATTTGACTCTGTTTATAAGAGATATAAAATGGGCGAGATTGTTATCAATGCTGCCGACGGTGTTACATTTAATGTGGAACAAGGTGAGTTCTGTGTTATTGTTGGTGCCAGCGGTGCAGGTAAAACGACCGTTCTTAATATTCTTGGCGGTATGGATGACTGCGATGACGGTAAGGTCCGTGTTGCAGGTGACCTTGTTAATGAGTATGACAGCAAGCGTCTTATTGAATACAGGCGTTTTGATGTAGGCTTTGTTTTTCAGTTCTATAACCTTGTACCTAACCTTACCGCACTTGAAAATGTTGAGCTTGCAACACAGATCGGTACAAAATCTCTGAGCCCTGCTAAGGTGCTTGAGCGAGTTGGTCTGGGTGAACGTCTTAATAACTTCCCTGCACAGCTTTCCGGTGGTGAGCAGCAGCGAGTTTCAATTGCACGTGCCCTTGCCAAGAACCCCAAGCTTCTTTTGTGTGATGAGCCTACCGGTGCTCTTGACTATAACACAGGTAAGCAGATTTTAAAGCTCCTGCAGGACACAAGCCGTGAAACAGGTATGACTGTTATTGTTATTACTCACAACCAGGCAATTACACCTATGGCGGACAGAGTTATATCAATGAAAAGCGGACGTGTTGTTGACATTACAACTAACGATAATCCCGTATCTATCGAAGATATTGAATGGTAAACTATCTTTTTTGAAAGGATAATATAAAATGACAAGTGCCTATATTACAGATAGTTTCCGTTCCATAAAACGCACTTTCAGTCGATTTGTTTCGATTATTGCGATAGTTGCAATGGGTAGCGGACTTTTCTGTGGTCTTAATGCCGTAGGTCCCGATATGGTTGATACTGCGGATAAGTATTATAAGGACTATAATCTTATGGATATAAGATTACAATCCTATCTTGGTCTTTATGAGGAGGACCTTGAAAAGGTGCGTAATGTTGAGGGTGTTGAGTCCGTAATGGGCGTCAAGTTTGTTGACGGCTATGTACAGACACCCGATGAGCAGGGTGAGTACGAGGGTATCGTTGATATTGACGGCTCCGAGCTTACTATCAGAGTTACGGGCCTGGACCTTATGAGTGCCGTTAATTTTGAAAACGGTGCTGACGATCCTAACTATATCAACAGGCTTGAGCTTGTTGAGGGCAGATATCCTGAATCCTCCGATGAATGTGTAGTAACCTGTAGCGGGCTTACTACTCCCGAACAATTCACTATTGGCAATACAATACGTGTCACAGGCGACAATGAGGATATTAAATATTCGCTCAAGCACAATGAGTTTAAGATTGTCGGTATAATTCAGACACCTTACTGGGTATCCTATGAGCGTGGTGTTACAACCGCAGGCAGCGGTAAATTAGGTGACTTTATTTACGTTAATAATGATGCCTTTACCGAAAACATTACATATTACAGCGAGGCATATGTAACACTTGAGGGTGCAGACCAATACACCGCTTACAGTGAGGAATATGATGCTTTTGTGTCCTCGGCACAGCAAAAGCTTTCCGAACTCTCAGAACAGCTGTCAGCGGAGGAAAGAGCAAGGCTGGTTGTCGGTCTGCCGCAGAAGGTTGCTTCTGCAAAACAGCAGATAGACAAGGCGGAGTCCACCGTGGGTGCACAGCTCAGTGAGGGTAAAAAGCAGTTAGCTGACCTTTACGAGCAGGAAAAAACAGGTGCTCAGCAATTAGAGGAAGCTCAGAAAACAATGGATGCTGAGTATGCCAAGGTTCAGTCTCAGCTTCAGAGTGGCAGCAATCAATATGTTGCCGCTGTTAATGAATATAATTCCAAGGCGACTGCAGTTGCTCAGGGTCAGGCAGATCTGGCTGTAAAACAGACCGAATATAACACAAAGAAGGCGCAGGCAGATGATGCCCGTTCACAGCTTGATAAGGCGGCTATTCAGCTTACTGTTGCCGAAAAAGAGATAAAATATACAGAAACACTTATCGTTACAACACAGGATACCCTGCAGACACTCAAGGCTAATCAGGATGTTGCCCAAGAAGATCTTGACCTTGATGCTATTGCAGGAAGACTTGAGGAAACAAACCCCGAGCTTGCTAAGATTTTGCTTTCTGCATCAAACCTTACCGCACAGGGTATGGCGGCAGATGCTATCGTTGAGGTTGACAGACTTCTCGACCAGTATCAGTCCGAGCTTATCATTGCCAAGGAGCAGTATGATGCAGGTAAGATTGAATATGATGAAAAGAATGCACAATGTACTGCTGCAGAGCAACAATTGGCTGATGCAAAGGTTAAGCTTGATGCTGCTGAAAAACAGCTTAAGGATGCGGAAAGTCAGCTTCAGACCTTTAAGGATAAGCTTCAGTCAAGCGGTAACGAGCTTCAGTTCAGCTCTATCGAGGCGCAGAATAAATATATGGTTGCTCAGGCGACACTTGCGCTCAAGATGTCCCAGTATCAGAACATCAAATCAATAATTGCCGAGGCAGAGGCAAAGATTGATTCTGCTGAAAAAGAGGTTGAGGAAAAGCTCGGAGTTGCAAGGACGGCTTACAACAAGGGCTCTGCACTTATTGATAATATTAATGACAACGTAGGTTGGTCTGTGTATACACGTGATGATAACCCCGGTTACACAGGCTACGGACAAGCGGCGGAAAATATGGTTCGATTAGCATATATCTTCCCCACATTCTTCTTTATCGTTTCAACAATGGTATGCCTTACAACCATGACACGAATGGTTGAGGAGGAAAGGACTCAGTTGGGTACACTCAAGGCTTTGGGTTACTCAAACAAAATGATTGCAAGCAAGTATATACTCTACTCATCACTTGCGAGCCTTATCGGTATCGGCTTCGGTGTGGTGTTCGGCTTCTCAATTGTTCCGAGAGTTTTGTTTGCAGCGTGGGGCATTATGTACGAAATGCCTTCAATTATAGCATCGTATATGCCCCTGTACCTTGTTTTGGGTATCGCCATTACTCTGGGAACAACGGTGCTTGCATCGTATCTCGCTTGTCGAAAAGAGCTTAAGGATGTTCCTGCGGTTCTTATGCGACCCAAGCCCCCGAAGGCAGGTAAGCGAGTATTCCTCGAAAAGGTTACATTCATCTGGTCAAAGCTCAGCTTTACAGGTAAGGTTACCGTGCGTAATCTGTTCCGCAATAAGAAGCGTTTTGCTGTTACGGTTATCGGTATAGCAGGCTGTACTGCACTTCTTCTTGCCGCTTGCGGTCTGCGTGATGCAGTCAGCGGTGTTATTGATAACCAGTACGGAGAAGGTACCGGTGTCGCACAGTATGACCTTCAGGTTGTTCTTAAGGACGGACAGATGAACTATGCGGAGAGCAAGGTTGTTGCTGAAATCAGCAAGCTTGACAACGTTGAATCCTCAATGCTTGGTTGGTTGAAGGTTTGTAAGGGCTACTCTGACAGAAGTGATGATGAAATAGAAATTGATATTCTTGTTCCTGAAAATCCTGCACAATTTACGGATTATGTAAATCTTAAGCTGAACAAGAAGGTTATCCCATTGACAGACGAAGGTGCGGTCATATCTAAAAAGCTGGCTTCAAAAACCAAAACTGAGATTGGTGACTTGCTGACAGTTTCGTGGACAGAGGGTGCGCGTACCGTTGAGCATAAGGTTAAGGTTACGGGAATTGTTGATAACTACGCATTCCATTATGTATATCTTACACCTTCATATTTCCAATCGGTAACGGGCTCTACACTTGAGTATAACAACTTGTTCTGTAAGATACCCGATAATATTGAGCAGGGTGCAAAGGTACAGCTTGAAAAGGAAATCAATGAAATTGAAGGTGTTAACGGCTCTGTTTACACAACAGTTGTTATTGACAACTTTGCAAACATTGTTAACACACTTAATATGGTTATTGTTCTCTTTATAATTGCTGCAATGGCACTTGCTATCGTTGTTCTTTACAACCTTAATAATATCAATGTCAATGAGCGAATCCGTGAGCTGGCAACACTTAAGGTGCTTGGCTTCTATGATGGTGAGGTTTCCGCGTATATTTACCGTGAAAATGTTTTCCTGACGCTTATAGGTATGGCATTAGGCTTGTTGCTGGGTATTCCGCTTAACATTGCTGTTGTTGGTGTTGTTGATATTGATACACTCACATTCAAAACCGACCTTGAGCCCATAAGCTTTGTTATAGCTGCGGCAGTTACCGTTGTGTTTGCTGTCATAGTTAATCTGCTTATGCACTTCAAGCTGAAGAAAATCAGCATGGTTGAGTCGCTTAAATCCGTAGAATAAAAAATGAGCTCCCCGAGGATTTCGGGGAGCTTTCGTTATACCTTATTTGTTGTTTTTTGCATAAAGCTGTTTTGTTTTGTAAGAGCCGTTGATGTAGATGTTCGCACAGAATTCAGCAAGCTCGTGTGGAGGGATTTTCATTCCTTCATCCATCCAATCTATAACAATACCCACCATAGCAGTCAATATGAAGTTGGTGCTGTATCTGGCAGGGTTGCTTTCGCTGTAAACAATCTTGGAGTTAGGGATATTGTTGAGCATCAATATGCGAATCTGTTTGTATAGCTGATTGTTTGCATCGTTGTTTGTTATGAAGCGGACAAGTGTTTCGTGCTCCTGACAGAAAACAAGCAATCTCTCACAATATTCGGTAAAGCCCTCGATTGTTGTGATTGATGATGTAGATTCATTTATGATTTCCTTGAAAGCCTGATAGGATTCGTTTTGGATTTGCTGAAGCATATCCAGAAGGTCTGTGTAATAAAAGTAAAATGTTGCTCTGTTGACATCCGCAAGGTTAGTAAGCTCCGTAACAGAAATCTGATTTATAGGTTTAGTTTCCAACAACGAGAGAAGCGCATCGCGCAATGCTTTTTTGGTCCTTTTAACTCGTCTGTCGGTGTTATTTAAACGGCGTTTTTTGTCAGTTGCCAAAAAAACCACATCCTTATAATAAACATCACGTGTTGTTTATCATTCTATCATATATTTTCTTTTTTGACAATACGATTTTGCAATAAAAACAAAAAGGCTTGCTTCACAGCTGTGAGGCAAGCCCATTTTGTTAAGTGTAAAAGTTCTGTGTGCCGTAGAATTTGTAGCCTGAGCCGGGAACATAGGCAATTCCTACACCCAGGTGAGTATAATAGTCAATTAAAAGATTCTCACGATGACCTTGGGAGTTGTACCATCCGTCCGAAATCTCGTAGGCATCTGTATAGCCTGCGGCAATGTTTTCACCGTAAGCCCATAAATCATCAAGACCTGCAGCCAACAGCCTGTCAGCAGGAGATTTACCCTCGGGAGTGGTGTGACTGAAATAGTCTCTTGTGCCCATATCAAGACTGTGGTTGTATGCCGCTTTTGCAGCAGTTGTACAGTAGGTGAGGGGCTCCTTGTGATGAAGTGCTCTCATACCGTTGGTCAGGTGGAATATAAGCTTTTCGGTTGCGGATTTATCAGATATATCATAGAAGGTGTATGTTTTGTCAAGTGTAGCCAGATAGCTGTAAACATACATACCGCCTTCAGCGTGCTTATCCGTGTATTGGTTTACCACAATGTCACCAATCTCAAGGTAGGGGGACTCGGTCAGAACCGCTCTCTTGAGGGAGTATTCATTTTGCCCCTGTGCAACCTTTGTGGCAGAGTTGTTTGAGTAGAATTGTATCAGCTTGTCATTCACAAAGGTAAATACGCCAAGGTTTTTGTAATCGTTACAATAAACATATATTTTCACTGTGCCTATTTTTGAAAGGTCACCCAAAACATCCTGTGGCTTACCCAGCGTTTTTTCGATTGTTGCAGTTGTGGCACCGAACGCTACTGATTTACCGTTGTAGGTCACAGCAGGCTTTGCTATTGAATAGCCACAGTCGGAGCAAACATCATCAACAAAATTGTGACCCGTTGCAGGCAAGGTCTCTCCACAGAATAAACATTCACCGCTTGTTGTACAGGTCTGACCGATGGGATAATGACCCGTTGCAGGTATTATCATATGAAACTGCTCACCACAGATGAAGCACTCTGAATAGCCGTGTCCGTCCTCGGTGCAGGTGGCATCCTCTGTGATATACCAATCGGTATATTCGTGTGTGGGTGCAACACTCAGATTACAGGCAATGTTGAGAATCTCGAGGGCATCCTCTGTCCTGATATAGCCGTCCCTGTCAATATCGGCAGCTGTTTCCTGTTCAGCGTCGGGAGCTTCGAGACCTGCGGCATACATAAGTGTAAGCTCGGCATCCTTGGTGGAGTATACGTTGTCGTTGTCTACGTCACCGTTACAGTTAGCGTATGACGTTACTGTAAATGCCGATAAAGTAAAAATACAAAGAAAAAATGTCAATAAAATCTTAATTGATTTCATATTAATCAACCTCTGTACAATGTTTTTAATAACTCAATTTCTCTTTGGTATCCGTCAATATCGTTTGGTGTTTCAAGGAAGAAGGGTAGATTTTTCAGCTTCGGGTGATTTATAATCCGCTCAATTGCTTCGAGCCCGAGTCCGCCTTCACCGATTTTCGCGTGGCGGTCCTTGTGGCAACCCAGATAGTTAAGACTGTCGTTAAGGTGGATTGCTCTGAGCCTGTCGAGACCGATTATGCGGTCAAATTCCTCCAGTACACCGTCAAGGTCATTTACTATATCATAACCGCCGTCAAAAACGTGACAGGTATCAAGGCAAACACCGAGCTTTTCCTTAAGCTCAACCTTGTCAATAATGGCGCGTAGCTCCTCAAAGCTTCTGCCAACCTCGCTACCTTTTCCTGCCATTGTTTCTAATAGAATGGTGGTTTTCTGTTCGGGGAATAAAACAGCGTTGAGCATATCTGCAATGTACTGTATCCCCACATCGACACCCTGGCTGACGTGACTACCCGGGTGGAAGTTGTACAAAGCCCCCTCAATGTGGTCAAGTCTGTAAATATCGTCTGCCATTGTGTTGCGTGCAAACTCACGAAGACCCTCGTCCTTGGCGCAGGCGTTCATAGTGTATGGTGCGTGTGCGAGAACACTCACAATGCCGTTCTCCTTGCGGTATTCCTCAAAAGCCTTTACGTCCTCAAGATCGAGAGGCTTTGCCTGACCGCCACGGGGATTACGTGTAAAAAATTGAAAATCATTAGCACCTATACGCACGGCTTCCTTACCCATAGCCAGGTAACCGCCGGAGCTCGACAGGTGACAACCAATAATAAACATATCAATCACCGAATTATTTTAATTTGTGTATAAATAAACCGCTTAAAAGCTTGGGTTCAAACCATGTGGATTTCGGGGGCATAATAAGGTTAGCATCTGCAATGCTCATAAGGTCATCAAGGGTGGTTGGGTACATTGAAAATGCAACAGCCATACCTCCGTCAACAAGTCTTTCAAGCTCACCGAGACCCCTGATACCGCCGATAAAATCAATTCGCTTGTCCGTGCGAGGATCACCAATGTTTAGAATAGGTGTAAGCAGATTTTTCTGGAGAATTGAAACGTCAAGCCGGTCAACAGGGTTTTCGGGGTCAAAGGTGCCTGCCTTTGCAGTCAGCTTGTACCATTTGCCGTCCATATACATACCGAAGTTGTGCTTTGCTTCGGGGTGATATGCACCCTCACAGGGCGCATCCTCGACAATAAAGTCAGCGGAAATCTTGTCGATAAATTCACTCTGTGTATTGCCGTTAAGGTCTTTTACAACACGGTTGTAGTCCATAATCTCGAGACTCTCTGCAGGGAAGAGCACCGCAAGGAAGAAATTGAATTCCTCTGTACCGTCATAGTCGGGGTTCTGTTCACGGCGCATCTTAGCAACATTAACAGCAGATGCACAACGGTGGTGTCCGTCTGCAATGTAGAAGTCACCAACCTCACCGAGCAACTCGGACAGCTTGGCGCAAGCCACGGGGTCACTCACAACCCACACTGTGTTCTGTATGCCGTCCTCTGTTGTGAAATCATATTCGGGAGAGCCTTGCTTGTAAGACTCAATAATAGCGGTAATTTCCGCCTGACCCTTGTAGCAAAGGAAGATGGGACCCGTGTTTGCATCACAGGTGTCAACGTGGCGGATACGGTCAGCCTCCTTGTCGGCACGTGTAAGCTCGTGCTTTTTGATGCGGTTGTTGATGTAATCATCAACCCAGGCACAGCCCACAAGACCTGTCTGCTCTCTGCCGTTCATAATCTGTCGGTAGATGTAAAAGCAAGGTGTTTCATCTGTTTTACAAATGCCGTCACTCTCTAATTTGAGGAGATTTTCTTTTGCCTTGGCATAAACGCGGTCACAATAAATGTCCGTGCAGTCGGGCAGGTCAACCTCTGCCTTGTCAACGTGTAAAAATGAGTAGGGATTGCCTTCAACCATAACCCTTGCCTCTTCGCTGTTCATAACGTCGTAGGGGAGAGCCGCCACTCTTGAAGCATATTCGGGTGTGGGTCTGAGTGCTTTGAAGGGTCTGAAAACTGCCATAAAAAAACCTCCGTGGGTATATATTTAACACATAGATATATACTTATTCTATATTAATAATTTTACTTTATTTACATCTTTATTGTCAATATAATATTGAATTTTAATTACCTGTGTGATATTTTAATTTGTATCACTGTAGTGTACGCATTTATGCGTACAAAATATCACGATAAAGTAAAAAAACAATAAAGCAGAGGCTATCGCTTTATTGGAATGAAAGAAAGAATTAATTATATGGACTTCAAAAATATTTTAAACTATTGCGGTGATTTGATGCAGAACAATAACCGCACCTGGTTCCACGAAAACCACGATTATTATGAAAAAGCAAGGAAGGAATATCTTGCCTTCCTTGATATGTTTCGTTATAAATTGGCGGAGGAAGCACCCGATATCGGCAAATCCATAATGTATATGGAGCCACGTCAATGGATGTACCGAGTGGCAAAGGATATCCGCTTTCACAAAAACGGACCGCCCTATAATCCCGCATTCAGAGCTTATGTGTGTGCGGACCGCAAGTCGAATAAGCCCATTGGCTATTTCCTGCGGATATGCCCCGGCTCAAGCTGTTTCGGTACGGGTATGTGGTGTGAAACCACCGCACAAATGAACAATATCCGCAGTTACATCTCACTCCACTATGACGAGTTTTTGGGAGCGCTCAATGAGGGCGGAATATCCCTCGGCGGCGAAAAGCTGAAATCAATGCCCCGTGGCTTTTCCAAGGATGACCCTGCGGCAGAGTATATAAAGCATAAGTATTGGGATATGATAATTTCTATCCCCGACGAGGATCTCACGGACTTCGAAAGCTTTGCACAGCTTCTTGTATTCTACGTCCGTAAAATGGAGCCGATGCGCCAATTCCTGCTGAAAGCCTCAGACCACGTGGAGAATAAACGCCCGGAATTTGAGTGGTAGGGCAGGGGGTACAACAAGAGGACTTAACATTACTTGCCTACACAACAAGCTTTCAAGCGAAAAATAAAATTATTGGCGGTCTACCTCTCTGGTTTAAGAGAGGGGGACCGTCCTATATTTATTCTATCATAGAAACCAAGTAACAAACGAGACAACAACTAATAGTTTAATATCAAGTCTGACGGGCGGTGGAGAGTTCCCGATGCGCCAGCATCGTGGAAACGAAGTTTCCATTGGATGATAACTTCAAGTAAACAATAACGTGCTTTGCGGAGTGTAATACTGATGTTTCATATTTCATTTACAACAAACATTCAGTCTGTTACCGTTGAATCTTACGATTCAAAACGCTTCGCGTTGGAACTCTCCACCACCCGCTAAACTTTATCTTACAACATAATTTTATGCTCGCTTGCTACAAATTGCAAGAGGTAAATATACAAAAAGGTGGTCCCCCTCTCTTAAGCCAGAGAGGTAGGACCGCCAACAGCTTTATTATTTCGTATTTAATATATTCTTTCAATCAATTTATTAAGTTGGTTGTACGCGACAGCATTATAATGTTTGGAAGCGAAGCTTCCCCGAAACATTTTGCGAAGCAAAATATATCGCATTGCATAAGCAATATATCACACGCGTCAGCGTATATCACTCACCGTAAGGTGAATATCACTGCCTCGCCCCCTCTCTCAAACAGAGAGGTAGGACCGCCAATATGTTTTTCTTTCGCTTAAAAGCTTGTGGTATAGGCAAGTAATGTTATGAACACTCGGGTATTATTTATGTACAACACTATAACTACAGCGAGGTATTATATCTCCAGATTTTCAATTACATCTAAAAGAATCTGCTCATCTGTACCACCGATGCAGTAATAATTACCGTTATGCTCAAAATAAATCTGAACAGAATTTATATCCTCGAATCTGAGTATATAACAGGTTAGATTATTCAGTACGACTGTTTCGTTAGATAAATCAATTATCTCTTGTGGGATTTGGGTGTTTAGATAAATCTCATACGCTGTAATCACAGCGTCAAAAGAAACAGCTATGTTGTTAGTTGAGCTTGTTATCAAAATATCAACTAATCCAATTTCGTCCGGAAGTTTCGTCGGAATCAAAACGTCATACGGCTCATTTTCAAAGAATTCATCTGTTTTTGTGTAAATAACAGACTCTCCCGCATGGATAAACTCATCATTACCATCAACAAATTCCTCTCCAACAGGCACATTAAATACCGAACCGAATTTTTCATTCATAACACTATGCCAATAATCGATATTGTGACCGATAGATATTACAGCTAAGAGAGCGCATAGAATTGCGATAATTGCGGCGACAAGCAAAATATTCTTGGGTTTGTGAACCCACGTTTTGTTGGGTGCGGAAGTAGAATCCGACATTAAGCTGTTGACATTATGCTCAATCTGAATATCGCTTATGGTTGCTTTTTTGTTTTGTAGCTTTAATAATACGGTTACACATGTACTTACAAACTCTTCATCTATTTTGCCGAGGGGCTTTTCTAATTCACAATCACGTATAAATGAAATGTATTCAATTAAATGTTGTTTAGTAATTGCTTTTTCCATAGTCTGTACCATCTCCCGAGTAGTGTTTTTTCAGATATGATAAGGTTATGCGGATTTAAAATAATAGGCGTATCAAGAATTGTCCCGTCGATGAAAACATCAGTTTAATAATTCTTTTGATTTTTTTGGTAAGCCTTGATGACCTTGCCGAGACAGTATTTTCCTTCAAGCTCCAATCCTCGGCAATTTCCTTGTGAGATTTCTTTTCGATATATATTTTTCGGTAAAGCTCACGCTCATTAGGGGTGAGTGCTTTTATTAAGATATTTATGTATTTTTGCGTATCTTCTTCGCTGTCGGGCATGTGCTCTTCAAACAGTGCTTGTATGTCGATATCTTCAACTTCAAACAGCGGATTTTGCAGAGATATCACGGAGGAAGCTTTTTTCTTATTTCTGTAATATTCCTTTGCTTTGTTTTTGGCAACAACAAGCAACCACCTGAGGATTTGCTCATCATCCAAAGTGTCGCACTTTTCGAGGAAAAGCAGAAAAACATCTTGTGTGAGGACTTCTGCCTCATATTTATTGCAATTTGTAAGGGAGTAGCAATACAAAAAAATGTCCTTGTAATATTTTTTTGCAATTGTTTGTGCTGTAACAGCATCGATCACAATATCATAACCCTTCTGTATTTGTTTGCTTTATTGTAGCATATTCGCCAAAGTTTGGATAATGAAAAACTGACTAAAAAGAATATTTTAAAACATACATATTTAACAAAAATACGTTTTCTTTAAAATAATTAAAAAAATTTTTGTCAGTTTTCTGTTTTTGTGTCATATATTAATTTTTATATTTAAAATAATCAGGAATCATTGTATTAAACAAAGGAATATATACATAAAAATCCCCATCCCTCCTTTTCAGAGGGGTGGGGATTTGTGGCTTAATTGCCTTTTTTATTTATCTGTGCAATGGATATCTGTTCATTCCGACCACTCAGACGTTATATTATGCACAGCAAGCGATATATACACTGCCTATTAGTGTGCTTACTTGAGCATCGCATCTTGTACATGTACCATGGTCGTATGTTCTTTTTAAACAACGTGGTGCAGTAGTGCGTGCCTTATGTGTGATTGTTACAACGTCTTCATATTCATAATTGTGACCGAACAAAGTACAGGTAAGGCTGTATGTTGAAGCTTCTTCATTTTCTGCTTCGGGGTTTGTGTAAAATGCGACGATTTTTGCCTTTGTTTCCTCATCCAGCTCCTGATTGTGGATGATAACTTCAATTTCATCGTGTGCGCCAACCTCAGCGGATGCAGGTAAAACAGTAAGGCTGATAAGTGTAATTACAGCAAGGAGCATTGAAAATGCCTTTTTCATATATTATTCCTCCAGATTTTCAATAACCTTCAGAAGCTCCTGCTTGTCCGTATAACATAATTCATAGTAGTCACCGTTATGTTCAAAGTACATTTGATATGTACCAATATCGAGTAGTTCAATTATATAAATTTTTCTGTTGTTTATCGTTGTTTCTGTGCAACAGTCAAGTGTGGATTGAGGTATTTTACTATCAAGATATATATTGTAAACCAAAGACGATGTGTTAAAAGTAACACGAATTTCGCAGATGTTTTTATCATCTACAACAATGATGTCGTTTGATTCTATGTCGTTGGGTAGATATGTGGGCAGAAGAATACCATAAGGATTGTCTTCGGGGTAATCATCTATATCATCAAATCTCGTTGACTGTTTATTTTTTTCATATGAAACACCGTCACTTGTATATATCTTTCCCTTTTCTATATTATCAAGACCGATTTTATCTGTAATATCACGGAAGAACTGGTCGTCTTTTGAGTTTGAGTAAACAATACCCATCAACATAGCCAACAACGCGATAATCGCGGCGACAAGCAAAATCTTCTTTTTGGTTGTGTATTTTTTTACTTTTTTTGTTGTTTTTCCGCCAAAGTCCGGCGTCAAAACAAACGGAATTTTTCTGACCATTTCTTTGATCTGCTCGGTAGTGAACACAATTTCTTTTTTCTGCAGCTTCAACAAAAGCTTTACACAAGCTTCAATTAACCCCATATTCATTTCATCAAGGGGCTTTTCCGCTTCGCAATCGCGTATAAAGGTAAGAAGTCTTATTAAAGTTTGTTTACTATTGCTGTTTCCCATAGAACTGCGTACCCTCCAAGCCGATGATTTTTACCTCCCTCTCACCTATATATGACCAAAAATCGGGAAGCCGTCAAAAAATTTTAAAAAAAATTAAAAAAAGTTTGGAAAATCAGAAAAACAGCTTGATAATAAGCTGACCGACAGATGTAAACATCAGCTTTATAAGGGTTCTTATCTTCCTTTTCATCCTGACTGCACGGGAGGTAACTGCCTCCTCGCTGATGTTCAGCTCCTCGGCAATCTCCCTGTACTTTTTCTTTTCTGTGAAAATCATCTTGTAGAGCTCGCGCTCCTTTGGTGTGAGCGCCTTTAGTATTATGTTTATGTATTTTTGCAGCTCTTCGTCGCTGTCAGGGAAATTTTCCTCGAACATTGATTCGATATCCCTGTCCTCAATTTCTGCAAGTGATTCATCCAGGGATATTACAGAATAGCTCTTTTTCTTCTTTTTGAAGTATTCATTGACCTTGTATTTGGCAACAACCGTCAACCACCTGTCAATATGCTCGTCCTCAAGCGTATCGCACTTCTGTTGGAAGAGCAGAAAAACATCCTGTGTCAGAACTTCGGCATCATATTTGTTGCATTGAGCCGTTGATAAACAGAAGTTGAAAATCTGCTGATAGTATTTTTCTGCAATTTCCTGTGCTCTTACGGCATCAATCACACAATCATATCCTTTCTGTAATATACTGAAAATTTCGGTAATTCGGTCGAATCCTTGTGAATACCGTCATATCCGATACATTGAATAATTATAACACATAAATCTCTGTTATGGTCTGTATTTGTTTAACAAAAAGTATTATGCAAAATTATACAACATCACCAAACTTTTGAAAAATGACAAAAAAGTTTGCAAGGTCAGAGAAATTTTGACATATACAGATGAAAATAAAAAGAAAGGAGTGTTACCAATGTCATAAGAACCGGATTCGGTTTCGCGAAGGCGGTGCCGAAATAGAGAAAATCCAACAATGTAATAAACCACACAGAGTGGTGTAAAGAATAAATTAAAGAAAGGAAAAGCAATATGAAAAAGACATTAAAACTGTTATCGATAATGCTCAGCGTGTTGATCATAATGAATGTTTTTGCGGTGGCGAACCCTGTGCTGGCTGTAGAAGTGCAGGAAGCGGTAGCGGAGCTTGAAGCTGAATCGGAAACGACCACAGAAGGCACGACGGAAGCTGAGACGGAAGCCGAGACCGAAGGTATCGCAGAAGATGATACGGACAGCACCACGGCGCTTGAAGAGTTCTTTAATGATATATTTCACGTTGACGGTGAAACGGAAGCTGACGTGTCGGAGAGCGAAGCTCAGTCTGAATCCGATACACGGGCAGAGTCAACGGACGAAAGCACAGCGGCAGACACTTCCGTAAGCTCTGTGACCGATACAGCAATTGGCGAAGCAGAGAGCGATATCAAAGCAGAGCTTGAAAATGAAATCCTTTCCGAAGAGCCCGAGGTGGCAGATGAAATCGTGTCACTTCGTGATGAATATACAAAATATTTTCGTCAGACAGACGGTACATATATAGCCGCAAGGTACTCAACCCCCGTGCATTTCCTTAAGGACGGCAAATGGGTTGAATATGACTTTACACTTACAGAAAAAGAATATGCACGTCAGGTGAACACAGGCAAGTCTGTTTTCGTGCCAAGCAGAACAGATATTCCCGTGCAGTTCCCCTCACAGTTTACAAATGACGGTAGCAATGAAATCAGTATCGGTGTTGCCGATACCGTAATTAAATTTGCACCCAAGAGTGCTCAGGCAGATATTAAAACCTCAAAGGGCGATATTGCCGAGGATGCGGAGCTTGCTTCAACAGAGGTTGTAAAGCAGGAAGGTGCATCAACCCTTGCACTCCGTAAAGCAGATAACAATGATGAAAAGAAAAACAAGAACGATGACCTTAAGGTAGTGGGTCAGAAATCATCCCTTAAATATGAGGAGATTTTCGATAACGTCAGCCTTGAATATGAGCTGACAAGCAATGTGCTTAAGGAAAGCATCGTTTTAAATAAAAAGCAAGGAAAAAATGTATTTGAATTCACAATGGATCTGGGCGGTCTTTTCCCGAGGAAGGAACAGGACGGCTCTATTGTGCTTTATGCAGACGAAGGCTTTACTCAGCCAAAGTCACAGATTATGGCACCATATATGCTGGACTCCAAAGGGGCGTACTCTGACAGCGTATCAATGGAGCTTACTCCCGACGGTGATAAATATACCCTCACCGTAACAGCCGACAAGGACTGGCTCAATGATAAGGCAAGAGCTTATCCCGTAATCATTGACCCCACCATAAGGCTTGACGTGAGCCGTGCAGACACAATTGACTGCTATGTGGATAACAGCAGTCCTAACACAAGCTTCCCTATGGACTACTTCCTCTATGCAGGTCACAGCACATTGGGTAAAGCACGCACATTCATTAAGTTCGATTTACCCGATTTACCCGATGACTGCGCGGTTATCCAGAATGCATCACTCAATTTCTATCAGTTAGAGGTTGATGCAGGCAGTGATAAGCGCTTCATCACCGTGCACAAGGTAACCGAGAATTGGAACAATACCACTAATCAGCCCACATGGAACAATCAACCTGCATTTGACAGTAAAGCTCTTGACTATGCAGAGCTTACCTATGATGTGGGTGACTACTATTCCTTTGACATCACACGTGTGGCAAAGGAGTGGTTTGAGGGCGGTACAAACTACGGTGTCTGCCTTAAGGGATATGATGAATCGTTGGTGGGCAGAGTTCGTATAATCTCTGCGGAATATACCTCGAGCGAGGATATTTACCCTGCAGTAACCGTAACCTACCGCAACAATAAGGGGTTAGAGGGTTATTGGAGCTATTCGGGCTTTTCTGCAGGTGCGGCAGGCAGTGCAAGTGTAAATGATTACACAGGCAACCTTGTTTATCAGATACCCCTCACATCCACCACAAGTGAGATAATGCCCGTAAGCCTCAGCCTTATCCACAATACATATTGTGCAGATGAAATCTATTCCGTAGGCAAGGACAGCTCATTTAAGACCACACCCGGTAAGGGCTGGCGACTCAATATGCAGGAAACAATCCTGTCGTCGTCAGAATACGGCTTAAGCGGTAAGGATAAGGAAAGATATCCTTACGTTTACACCGACGGTGACGGCACCGAGCACTACATACAAAAGGTAACCAAGAAGGATAAAAATGGTGATGAGGTTACCACCTATGAGGACGAGGACGGCTTAGGTCTTACCTTTGAAAAGGTAACGGACGGCACGGCTACCTACAAGCTGTCGGACAAGATGGACAATATAAGGCTCTTTAACTCCAAGGGCAATCTGTTCAAGATAACAAATGCCAACAATCAGAGTATAGTCATCTCCTATGATACGGATAAAACAAAGATAACAAAAATCAAGGACGGTACGGGACATACACTTACCTTTGGTTATTACGATAACTCAAACCACCTTAAGACTATCACAGATAATGCAGGCAGAGTTATCACCCTGAATATATCGGGACACAAGCTCAACAGCATCAGCCACTTCAACGGCACAAATATCAGTGTGGTTTATGAGACTACTGCAGGCTATACAGACTACATCAACTATGTTCAGTCAAGCGACGGCAACGGACTCAACTTTAACTATACCAACAAGGACAAGGGTGTTCAGGTTATACAGGTGAGAGAGTTCTCTGCTAATCCCTCAACCCTTGGCACCCACGTTGGCGGTCAGCTCGTTACATTTGACAGAACCAAGTACAATACTACGGTAATCCGCTCTGCAGGTATCGACGGTATACACAAGGACCAGAATACAGAAAACCGCTATGACGATATTGTAACCGTATTGCAGTTTGACAATTCGGGCAGACCTGTGTCACAGCAGGTAAGCTACAACGGTGCGGAGATTGGCGCAGGAGCATACAATTACACCTCTGCCACCAACACAAGCGACAGCAAGAACAAAATTGCAGATGCCGCATCACTTGGTAAAAACACGGTGAATATGCTGACAAACGGCACCTGTGAAACTACTGACGGTTGGGTAAAGAATACCAATACAGATGCAGACCACTCCGACCACTATACAGCCACAGGCATACAGTATGCAGGCAAAAATTGTATGGCAGTCCGTAACATTGCTCCCATAACAACGGCAGTCAATACAAACTACGGACAGACTGTCACAGGCTGGGTTGCAGGCAAAACATATACCTTATCGGCATTTGTACGCACGCTCAATCTTACACAGCTTAACAAGGGCGGTCTTGAGGGTGCATATCTGCAGATTACCGCAACAGGAAGTACCGATACGGATATTGTATATTCACAGGTATTGACCTCTGATACAGACACAACCGTAAACAACGGTTGGCGCAGACTCAGCACAACAATCACCCTTGACAGCGATACAACAAAGGTAACTGTATTCCTTTGCCTGCGCAATGCAACAGGTAATGCCTACTTTGACAATGTACAGCTTGAATCGGGCAGCACACCCAACAGCGTGAATCTCCTTGAAAACTCAAGCTTTGAAAAGGTTGACGGTAACAATTATCCCCTGAATTGGGAGAGAAAAAATCTTACCGCAAGCGATATTAATGACACTACCGTTTCCAAGAAGGACGGCACAAAGCTTGTTAAAATCAACGGTCATGTTAATACCGCAAAGTCATATTCACAGACCATTGACGTGCAGTCTAACCCCAACGACACATATATTGTAAGCGGTTGGGCGGCAGCATATGCCGCAAGCTCCAATTACCACAGCCATTACACCAACAAGGGCGAAAAGATAACCGATAAGAAAGCATCGGAAATCTTTGAGAGTGTCAGCGAAGAGGACGACAAGGACGTAAAGGCTGTTGAGGACAGCAAGTTTGAAATTGACGTTTCCGTTATCTACAAGGACCAGAACGGCAACACAAAGACACAGCACAAGGCTTCGGCAAAGTTCAATACATCCATCAACGATTGGCAGTATTCATCTGCTCCCGTTGTGCTCAGATATGTCTATGATAAATATTCAACCGAGGACGATAACAAGACCTACACACCCTATCAGCTGAAGGTGTCATTGGTTTATACAAATCAGGTAAACCACGCATACTTTGACCACGTTCAGCTTGTGAAGGACGTTGCACAATCATATACATACGACGACGAGGGTAACGTTGTTTCTGTCAGCGCAAATGCAGAGCAGAAAAACGATATGACATACGACCCCGACAGCAACGACCTTAAGGAGTATACCGATGCAGGCGGTAACAAGACTACCTTTGAGTATGACGATAACCACAACGTTACAAAGGTAACCTCACCCAAGGGTGTCAAGACACAGTACACCTACAACAGCGTTGGTCTTAACACAGCAACGGAAACAGTCAACACAGACGGTGCTGTGAAGATAAAGACCACAAAAGCACATACGGGTGAATACGATGCAGGCAATTACACAATTGATGCCGGTGCTTACGTCCGTTTCAGCAACGACCAGCACGGATATACCACAACCTACGGCTATGATATGCCCACGGGTGTTGTAACCTCAATTACATCACCAAATGAATTGCTGACAACCAAGGCTTATGACAGCAGTAAATCAAAGCTTACGTCGGTAACATCTGCCCTTACAAAGGTTAGCTACAATTACGGCACCGACAACAGGCTTGACAGTATTGTTTTTGCAAACAAGAACGATACAACCAAAAACGAAACCTTCGGCTTTACCTATGATGTTTACGGTAATGTGCTCACCACAAAGGTTGGCTCAAAGGTTCTTTCCACAAATACCTACGGTTCATACAACGGTGCTCTGGAAAAGACAGCCTACGGAAACGGTGACAACATCCGTTACGCTTACAACTATTCAGGCTTGACCTCTGCCATTTATCACGACAATGACAGTACAAGTACAAATCCTGCCTTTACATGGTTGTACAGCTCAAACGGCACACCGAGAGCCCACAAGGACGGCTATGCAGGTCTTAAATATGACTACGGTTATGATGCAATCGGCAGACTTATCCGTACAGATATTTCCAAGACATCAAACGGTGCGGCGGTTGCTTCAACGGAATACGGCTACAATACACGCGGACACCTGACGTCGATAACAAACGAAATCGGCGGCAGAGCCTACGGTCAGTATTACCTCTATTCCGACACAGGTGTATCGGGTGCACTTGCCAACGCAAAGGACGGCTTACCCACTCGCTACAGGACACTTGGCATTGACACAGATTACAGCTATGACAGTCTTAACAGACTGCGTACTAAGAGTGTTAAGGTAAGTGACACATTAAATCTCAATAACACCTACACCTACAAGGATTCCGCCACCCGCGGTACAGGTTACACCACAACACAGCTTGCAACGGAAAGCGTTGTTGGTGTCAACTACGGCTACAGCTATGAC
>JAZSGZ010000006.1:0-41579 GCA_045532945.1 Acutalibacteraceae bacterium | reverse complement strand
CATCCATTCATAATCCGACATTTCAACATTATCGTATATAGATTTACCTCCCGCATTCAAAATATATAAAGGATCAAAAACAGAAAGTATAGTTGTTAAGGGTTTACCATTATTGTATGTATAATTTGAAAACCAATAATTAGAAGGACCGTAGCCTCTTAAGAATGTGCACACAACAGCATCAATAAATAAGAATACGGAAGCAGGCAACGCACTTATCGAAACTCCCAAAACAACAGCTTCGCTGAGTTTCCCTGTAAACACACAAGAAAGAATACCTACTGTGTAACCAAAAATGAGAAACATTAGTGAACAAAAGACATTTGCAAAAAATTCGTCAATTAACATTGAGTTAAATCTACCGCTTTCTACATTCGAGGCAAGAATAGCAGAATAATACAAAAGCGTAATAACAACCATAGAAAAAAGTGGGAACCATACTTTTTTATCAAAAAGCAGTTTTCTTGATTCGCCCAAACTGAACATAGCAATACATTTGCTCTTTTTATGTAAAAACCTGAACTGTGATAAAGCAACAACAAAACCTGAAATCAATATTGTTTTAGCGTCATATCCATAGTTACCAAACAAAAACCAGCTATAACTATCCAACATTGAATAATGGATTTCCAACCAGTTACAAAACAGTAAAACTGCAAAAACAAGTAATAATACTATAAGTGTTCCACTAAAAACATGTGTTAAGTTAAATCCTCTTTTTGTTAAAGATTGGTTTGATTTTTTTGTCATCTGTAATCGCCTCCGTTTCTTCTGAAAATACTTCTTCAAGAGTAAGAAGCTCGGTTTTAATGCTTGTCGCACCGAGATTTTCTATTTTTTCAATTTCCTTTTCCACATCACCGCAAATGAGGAGTGTTGCAGTTCTTTCGGTCAACTCGCATTTTCTGTAATTAACGCCTTTGAAAAGCTCTTCATTTACTGAATTTTCAAAGGTCATATAAACTCTTCTGTAATGCTCACTTATATCTTCAATAGCACAATTAAGAATAACGCTTTTACCATTGATTATTGCGATATGGTCACATAAATCAGATATATCAGCAAGGTTGTGGGTGCTTATTATAACCGATGCTCCTGTTGTATTTATGTATTCCAGCAAAAGCTTACGGAGAATTTCTCTTTTATGGGGGTCAAGTCCGTCAAAGGTTTCGTCAATGAGCAGGTATTTAGGCTTTGAGGCAAATGCAACAGCAAGTGAAGCCTGCTTTTTCATACCCTTTGAAAGACTGCGGATTGTGGCTTTTTCCTTTAATCCGAAAATGTCACAGATATTTTTGAAAAGCTCAAAGTCAAAGTTCGGGTGGTATGATGAATAGAATCTTGCCGTGCTCTTTACGGTTGCACCTGCAGGGAAGAAGAATTCATCTGCCAGGAAAAACATCTGCTTGCGTTCAACGTCGTTGTCAAAGGCAACCGCACCGTCAAGGAGCGCCTCACCGCTGTCGGGCTTGTAGATGCCTGCACAGATGTTGAGCAGAGTGGTTTTACCGCTTCCGTTGAAGCCTGCAATGCCAAGAACGGATGAGTCATTTATTGTAAGATTTATGCCTTCAATAGCAACTTTTTTCTCGTATGATTTTGTAACGTTTTTAATTTCAATCATTGCTTTCACCTGTTTCATAAATATTTTCAGCAAGCTCTTTGATTCTTTCAAGGGGGATTCCCTTTGCCTTTGATGATGATAAAATTCTCAAAAGCTCTGCTTCTGCACTTTTGCGTACAATTTCATTGGCAACGGCATTCTCGCTGATAAAAACACCTTTGCCGGGGACAGAGTAGGTAACCATTTCGGTTTCAAGCTCCTGAAAGGCACGCTTTACCGTGTTTACGTTCAGCTCAAGGTCAGATGCAAGCTGACGGATTGAGGGTAGCTTGTCATCAGGCTTCAGCTCGCCTGTGTTGATTTGGTTCATTATCTGTTCTTTAATCTGTTCAAATATGGGAGTTCTGCTTCTGGGGTCAATTATTATCATGTCATCACCTCTTTTTGTGCTTCATCTATCCTAACTGTGATATCACACCTATCACAGTTTCAAAATAACACATATTTCTGGGTTTGTCAACAGGGAAAACAAAAATTTTCAGCGGATAAAATACAGCAGTTATAAAAAATGAAACAATAAAGCAGTGTGTGGTCTGCCTCTCAACCGGAGAGGCAGACCACACAGTAAATTATTTGTTCTTTTTCGGGTTTGTGTATTGTTGGCTATCTTGCCCTGAATGACGGTTTATACCCGGTCTTTCTGTATCACACCAATCTGAAGGTCTTAACCTCAAATGGTGTTACGTTAAATGTAATATTGTTGCCGTCAAAGGAATATTCCTTGTTCTCCTCCTCCATAAGGTTACATTCATAAACCCTTGTGAAGGGGAGATTGATTGTAAGGGTTCTTTCACCACGGACACGGCGACTCTCGTACACACGGATAATTGTGCCGTTGCCGTCCTGTGCTTTTTTAACAGCATCGATAACAATATCATCATTGTCGCATCTGATGAAGCTGTATTCCTCAGGTAACTCGCCCTCGTTCTTTGTTACTGCAGTTGCACAAAGGGGCAGGTTAAGTCGGAATGCCTCCTGTACTGTACCGCCTGTCTGCCAGGTACCTGAGTGGGGATAGAAGCTGTATGTGAACTTGTGCTCACCAAGGTCACCCTTAGGATCGGGGCAGGTGGGAGCTCTCAGGAGTGTGATTCTCATTCTGCTGTCGAGTATGTCATAACCGTACTTGCAATCATTGAGAATACTTACACCATAGTCACCCTCGGAAAGGTCAGCCCACTTGTGAGCGCATTGCTCAAAGCGTGCTGCATCAAAGGAGGAGTTGCGGTGTGTGGGTCGCTTGATAGCACCGTGTGCCGCCTCAAAGGTTGCCTCTGTGTTAAGCACATTAACGTCAAAGGCTGCCTTCATAACCTTGTCGCGCTCCTGCCAGTCAACGTGTGTTTCAAACATAAGCTGACGACTGCCCGAATAGAGCACAATATTCTGTGTGATGGTTGATTTGTTGAACTTTCTGACAACCCTGAGAACTGCTCTTACAGAGTTGCACTCTGCAACCTCAACGCTCTCAGCCTTTGTGAGAGTCCATTTCTTCTTTTCGTAGTTCTGCTCAAGGTTCCAGGCTGTTTCGTGTACACATTTGTCAATGAATACGGTGAGCTCGTTGCCCTTGCCGTTGAGAGTCTCACGGTTGTTCTCCTTATCAAATACCGATGTGAGAATACCGTTCTCATCATAAGTAACTCTGAGGATTTCGTTCTCAATAACCCCGTTACCGATTTTTAGTGAATCACAAACCTTTGCTTCGGCATAGGGGTAGAATTTGTAACCCATCGGGGGAACATCTGTTGCAATAAATTCTGTGTATTCCTTGCCGTTCTTAGTGAATGTACGGCAGTTTTCACCGACTGTTTTGTTTCCGTGAAGTCTTACGGGGCCCGTTACCTTGTGCGAAAGCAGGTTCCACACGATTACACCGTCGGTCTTTATGTCAACTCGGCTTGCAATACCCTCAAGACCCTCTGTGAGCATTGCGTTACCTTCTTTTTCAAGGTGTGCAAAGTCAGGTCTGCAATCCTCCATAGCCTCGTGGATTGATGTGCCCGGGAGTATATCGTGGAACTGATTTTTCAGGAGCATAAGCCACAAATCGTGGAGTCGCTCCTCGTCGTAGCCCTTACCGAATGTACCTGCCATTTCGATACGGCTGAGTCTGAATTCGTTTTTACGGTTGCCCTTTTTGATGAAGCCCTGGCTTGTATATGTACCGCGGTGGTTTTCGTAGTAAAGCTCGTCGTTGTAAACGGGCAATTCGTCGCGGATTTTTTCAGCCTCGGCAAAGAATTCGTTGGGGTGACCCATTCTTGCCTTAGGAAGACCGGGGAAGCTTTCAAGTCTTTTGGCATTTTCAAGCATACGATAGGTGCTTCCGCCACCGCCGTCACCGTAGCCGAACATACCGAATGCGGTTTTCATTGTTCCCTTAAGGTCGGTTGCATCTGCAGATTCCACAAGGTATGCAGGGTCGTAGTCACCCTGATAATGTGTGCGCTGATTAAATGCAAGTATCTCAGAGCCGTCGTGTCCCTTCCACTTGAAAAGAGTATGGGGGAAACGGTTTGTATCCTGACTGCGGAGCTTGGATGTGATAAAGTACTTCATACCGCTCTTTTTGATAATCTGCGGTAATGCGTGCGAGAAGCCGAAGCAGTCGGGGAGCCAGTATGTATCGGATGAAACACCGAACTCTTTTTCAAAAAACTCCTTACCGTAAAGGAGCTGACGAATCATACTTTCACCCGAGGCAACGTTTGTGTCACATTCAACCCAGGTGTTACCGACAATGTACCATTGATCGTTCTGCACCTTTTCCTTTATGCGCTCATAAAGCTCGGGGTTGTTGTTCTTAATCCAATGGTAAACAATAGCCTGGCTCTGTGTGAATTTGAACTCGGGATAGTGGTCCATAAGTGCAAGGTTATTGGCAAATGTACGGGCGGTTTTGCGCTCGGTTTCCTGGGCGCGCCAGAGCCACGCAATGTCGAGGTGACTGTGACCGTCCATAATAACCTCAAACTGAGGTGTGTGCTTGATTTTATTTAATTCAGCGTCGAAGTATTCGGAAGCGTCGTGTATCGACTGACGAACCTCTGCATCGTCAAAATCAAAGTCAACCATGTGGAGTGAATCGTCAAATACCTTGTAAACTGCCTCGCGGATATAATCATCCTTGATGTGTGGGAGTGCATCCCACACGAGAGCACAGTCAAGATAGAATTTTTCGCAAACCTCGTCAATAGTTGCAAAGCTTGCGAATTTCATTTTGTATTCACGTTCCGTTTTGCCTGCCATAGCATCATCACAGAAGCTGGCTGAGTCAACAACTGCCTCAAGCTCAATTTCCATAGGCTCACCGTACTTGAG
Source organism: Acutalibacteraceae bacterium (assembly GCA_045532945.1). Classification (GTDB taxonomy): domain Bacteria; phylum Bacillota; class Clostridia; order Oscillospirales; family Acutalibacteraceae; genus DTU089. Next base: position 36,631 of record JAZSGZ010000006.1, on the reverse strand, counting down.
ATACTTGTCATTGATAACAACAGTTTCTCGTGCAACCCAACCGCTGTGCTCGCGTGAGGAAACGGAGTTGGCGATTTTACCGTCAATCCTCACCATTATCTCACCGCCAAAGTCAAGGTTAAGGTAAACCTTTTTGCCCTTAAGGCTTTCGGGGAGTGTTACTGTTGTTTTGAAGATTCTTGCACAGTCATAGCGTGCAAACCAATGGTCGCCAATCACCTTTTTTTCGGCGGTTTCGGGGAAATATTCATACTTGCCCTCACCGAGGTAATTGCCGTCGTAGGTTGTCCAACTGTTCATTGCAACGCTTTCGGTTTGAATGTACTTGGGGAGCTGTATCATCATATGGTACAAAACGTGTTTTTTGGGTGTTCTCATAAAAATCAACTCCGTTGATAAATGTATTTGAAATAAATATATCATAATTAAAATACTTATATCAAGCCGAAGTTCAGTTAAAAATAATATTTGTATAATATAGTGAAAATGTATGACTGTTTATTGACAAAATGAGCAGGTGTGGTATAATCAGATAGAACGAATGTTCGTTTGGCTGTTTGGGAGTATTATATTTGATTTTGTTGGATTTTGTGATAAAATATTTATCAGCAAGGGAGGTAACGTTGTGGACAAGTTTATTTTACATTCCGAATATCAGCCCACAGGTGACCAGCCTGAGGCTATTGCACAGCTTGTTGACGGTGTGAACAAGGGCTATCAGGAGCAGACGTTACTTGGTGTAACAGGTTCCGGTAAAACATTTACTATGGCAAATGTTATTGCACAGCTTAACCGCCCGACGCTCGTTCTCGCTCACAATAAAACCCTTGCCGCACAACTTTGCAGTGAGTTCAAGGAGTTTTTTCCTGAAAATGCGGTTGAATATTTTGTATCATATTACGACTACTATCAGCCCGAGGCATACATCCCTTCAACGGATACTTATATTGAAAAGGACAGTGCCGTCAATGATGAGATTGACAAGCTCCGCCACTCCGCAACCTCTGCACTTTCGGAACGCCGTGACGTTATAATTGTTGCTTCGGTTTCTTGTATATATACTCTCGGTGACCCTATTGATTACCGCAGTATGGTTATATCTCTTCGCACAGGTATGCAGAAGGACAGAGACGAGCTTATCAAAAAGCTTGTTGAGATTCAATATGAACGTAATGATGTCAGCTTCACCCGAAACAAGTTCAGGGTTAAGGGCGATACTGTTGAGATTTTCCCTGTTTACTCCTCAGAAACTGCATTCAGAATTGAATTTTTCGGTGATGAAATTGACCGTATTTCCGAGATTCATCCCCTCACGGGTGAGGTGAAATGCACTCGCTCCCACGTGGCAATTTACCCTGCATCCCACTATGTTGTGGAGCAGGATAAAATGGAAAAAGCCCTTGAAAGTATTTATAATGAAATGCAAAGCAGGGTGGAGGAGTTTACCGCAGAGGGCAAGCTCCTTGAGGCTCAGCGTATTCAACAGCGCACCCTTTATGATATGGAAATGCTACGTGAAACAGGCTTCTGCAAGGGCATTGAAAACTACTCCCGTGTTATGTCGGGACGTGAGCCGGGTAGTGCACCCTACACGCTCCTTGACTATTTCCCCGATGATTTTGTTCTGTTTGTGGATGAATCACACGTAACGCTTCCTCAGGTAAGGGGTATGTTCGGAGGTGACCGTTCACGTAAGGAGAGCCTTGTGAATTTCGGCTTCAGATTGCCTTCCGCCTTTGATAACAGACCCTTGAAATTTGATGAATTTTACTCTAAAACTCATCAGAAAATATTTGTAAGTGCCACGCCGGGTGACCTTGAAAAGTCAAAGAGTGCACAGGTTGCCGAGCAGGTTATCCGTCCCACGGGACTTCTTGACCCTGAGGTAAGTGTGAGACCGACCGAGGGTCAGATTGATGACCTGATTTCCGAAATCAATATGAGAGTGGAGCGCAAGGAGCGTGTGCTTGTAACGACTCTTACACGTAAAATGGCGGAGGACCTGACTGAATATCTTACAAACTACGGCATAAAGGTTCGCTATATGCACTTTGATGTTGACACCATTGAACGAATGGAGCTTATCCGTGATTTGCGTCTGGGTGAGTTCGACGTTCTTGTGGGAATCAACCTTCTCCGTGAGGGTCTTGACATTCCCGAGGTTTCCCTTGTTGCTATCCTTGATGCGGATAAAGAGGGATTTTTACGTAGTGAAACCTCACTTATACAGACAATCGGCAGAGCTGCCCGTAACTCAGGCGGTCAGGTCATTATGTATGCTGATGAGGTTACTAATTCAATGGAGCGTGCCATTAACGAAACCTATCGCCGTCGCGAAAAGCAGATGAAATATAACGCGGAGCACGGTATTGTGCCGCAGACAATCAAAAAGGATGTACGTGATATCCTTGAAATCAGCTCCAAGGACAACGTGCAGGAGCGTATGGCGAAGAAAAGGCTTTCTGCAAAAGAGAAAAGTGAGCTTATTGAGAAATTATCCAAGGAAATGCGTGCCGCCGCGAGACTTCTTGAGTTTGAGCACGCCGCATATCTTCGTGACCAGATACACAAATTAAAAGGTGAAAAGTAATTTTTTATGGAAAAGAATATTATTGTAAAAGGTGCCCGTGAGCACAATCTGAAAAATGTAAGCGTTGAAATTCCCCGCGACAAGCTTGTCGTTTTTACGGGTCTGTCAGGCTCGGGTAAATCATCCCTTGCCTTTGACACAATTTATGCCGAGGGTCAGCGCAGATATATGGAAAGCCTTTCATCCTATGCAAGGCAGTTCCTCGGTATTATGGAAAAGCCTGATGTTGACGCTATTGACGGGCTTTCTCCCGCTATATCCATTGACCAGAAAACCACCTCCAAAAACCCCCGTTCAACTGTAGGTACCGTTACGGAAATCTATGATTATCTGAGACTTCTTTATGCACGAATCGGTGTGCCCCATTGTCCGGTTTGCGGACGTGAGATTGAAATGCAGTCCATTGACCAGGTTGTGGATAAGGTGTTGGAGTTACCTGCAGGCACAAAATTTCAGGTTTTGGCACCCATTGCCAAGGGCAAAAAGGGTGAGTTTCAGAAGGAATTTGAAAGTGCCTCAAAATCGGGATTTTCAAGAGTGCGTGTTGACGGCATTGTTTATGATTTGTCCGAAAAAATCAAATTGCAGAAGAATATCAAGCATAACATTGAAATTATCGTTGACCGTCTTATTATGAAGGATGGGGTAGGCTCCCGACTTACAGATTCAATTGAAACTGCCTTTTCACTTACCGATGGCACGGTTGTGATTGATGTTATCGACGGTGAGGAGATTGTCTTCTCACAGAATTTTGCCTGTCCCGAGCACGGCTCCTGTATGGACGAGCTTGAACCTCGTCTGTTCTCCTTTAACAACCCCTTTGGTGCTTGTCCCACTTGCTCGGGCCTCAGCGTGTTTATGAGGGTGTCCGAGGATTTGCTTGTGCCAAATCGTAAGCTCTCTATAAATGAGGGTGCAATCAAGGGTTGCGGTTGGGGTAAAACTGACGGCAGTACCATTGCAGGAATGTATTACAGTGCCCTTGCTGAAAAATATAATTTCAGCCTCGATACACCGTTCAATGAAATTCCCGAAGATGGGCAGAAAGCCATTTTCTACGGTACAAACGGTGAGCGTATTAAGATTATCCGTCAGAATGAGTACGGAAGCGGTACCTATATGGCGGAGTTTGAGGGTGTTGTCAATAATCTTGAACGTCGTTACCGTGAAACTACAAGTGATTGGTCGCGCAGGGAAATCGAACAGTATATGACCGCTTGTCCCTGTCCCGATTGTAAGGGCGCACGTCTTAAGCCCGGCCCCCTTGCAGTAACGGTTGGCGGTAAGAATATAAAAGAATTCACCGATATGTCTATCGGTGACGAGCTTGAGTTTATTGAAAATCTTGACCTTAACGAAAAGGAGCAGATTATCGGTAAGCAGATTGTGAAGGAAATCAAATCAAGACTCCGTTTCCTTTGCAACGTAGGTCTTGATTACCTCACACTTTCACGCTCGTCGGGTACACTTTCGGGTGGTGAAAGTCAGCGTATCCGCCTTGCAACACAAATCGGTTCCTCTCTTATGGGTGTGCTTTATATCCTTGATGAGCCCAGCATCGGTCTTCATCAGCGTGATAACGAGAAGCTGTTGCAATCACTTAAAAATCTCCGCGATTTAGGTAATACACTTATTGTTGTGGAGCACGACGAGGACACAATGAATGAAGCGGATTTCATTGTTGACGTAGGACCGGGTGCAGGTGTACACGGCGGTGAAATTGTCTGTGCAGGTACTGTTGATGAAATCAAAAAGTGTAAAAATTCACTTACGGGTCATTATCTGTCAGGTGCCAAGAAGATTGAGGTGCCCGAAAGACGACGTGAGGGTAACGGCAAGTTCCTTGAAATCAAGGGCGCAAGGCAGAATAATCTTAAGAATATCGACGTTAAAATCCCTCTCGGAAAGCTTGTTGTGGTAACAGGTGTTTCAGGCTCGGGTAAGTCCTCGCTTATTAATGAAATTCTCTATAAAAAGCTTGCGGCAGAGCTTAACAATGCACGCAAATTTGCAGGTAAGCACGACGAAATCCTCGGTGTTGAAAACCTTGATAAGGTTATTGATATCGACCAGTCACCCATCGGCAGAACACCACGCTCAAACACCGCCACATATACAGGTGTTTTCAATGATATACGTAATCTTTTCGCCCAGACTCAGGATGCCAAGGCGAAGGGATATGATGCAGGCAGATTTTCCTTCAATGTGAAGGGTGGCAGATGCGAATCCTGTGAGGGTGACGGTATCATAAAAATCGAGATGAACTTCCTTTCCGATGTTTATGTGCCCTGTGAGGTGTGTCGCGGTGCCCGTTATAATCGTGAAACTCTTGATGTAAAATATAAGGGTAAAAATATAAGCGATGTGCTTAATATGACCGTTGAGGAAGCAATGGATTTCTTCGGCAATATTCCGAAAATCCGCAATAAGCTTGAAACAATATATGACGTTGGTCTCGGTTATATCACACTCGGTCAGTCTGCAACCACCCTTTCAGGCGGTGAGGCTCAGCGAGTAAAGCTTGCAACCGAGCTTTCTAAGAAATCAACAGGTAAGACTATTTATATCCTTGATGAGCCTACAACAGGCTTGCATACAGCCGACGTCAAAAAGCTCCTTGAGGTTATCAACAAGCTTGTGGATGCGGAAAATTCAGTTATTGTAATCGAGCATAACCTTGACGTAATCAAGACTGCCGACCACATAATTGACCTCGGCCCCGAGGGCGGTAACGGTGGCGGTACGATTGTTGCCGAGGGAACACCCGAGGAGATTGCCAAGTGCAAAAAATCATACACAGGTAAATATTTAAAACCTTTGTTGTAAAACTTGATATCTTTCTGAAAGTGTTATATAATTGTTAAAAATTCATTGAAAAAGAGGAATGTTTATGAAAGCAAACGAAAGCATTGCTAACTATGACATTAAGGTCAGAGAATATACAAACTATGCTATCAAAAGCATAAAGAACGTGTGTAAGAATTTCGGCCCCCGTCCCGTTGGTAGCGAGGCGGAGCAGAAGGCTCAGGAATATATGCTTGCAGATTTGGAAAAATGGTGTGATACCGCAGTACGTCAGGAATTCAAATGCTCAGATAAAGCATTTATGTCCTGGGTGCCTATCGGTGCAACATTGCTTATGCTCAATGTTCTTTTCTTTACCTTGGGCTGGAGTGTTCTGGGTCTTGTTTTTTCAGCACTTGCACTTTTCTTTGTTGTTGCGGAATTCATTTTCTACAAGCCCGTGCTTGACATTTTCTTCCCCAAGAAAACAAGCGGTAACGTTTACGGTGTAATTAAATCAAAGGGTGAAACCAAAAAGCGTATTATCCTCTCGGGTCACACAGACTCTGCCTTTGAGTGGACTTATACATACAAGGGTGGCAGACCTGTTGTTGCAACTATCATTGTTGTTGCGGTTATCAGTATTCTTCTCGGTCTTGGTGCAAACATCTACGGTATGGTTCACTTCGACGGTGCTTTCGGTTCGGTTGTATGGGGTGCAGAGGGTAACATCGCTCTCAGAATATTGGCAGTTGTTATGTATCTTACAGTGCCCGTGCTTGTTATGGCACTCAAATTCTGCGATTACAAACGTCCCGTTATGGGCGCAAACGATGACCTTACAGGTTGCTTCATTTCCTGTGCCGCAGCAAAGTTCCTCCACGATAACGACATCCGCTTTGAAAATACAGAGGTTGCTGTTCTCTGTGCAGGTGGTGAGGAAGCAGGTCTTCGCGGTGCAAAGGCTTTTGCTAAGGATAATGCGGATATGCTTCATCAGGACGGTGTTGAAACAATCTTCGTCGGCTTCGACACAATCCGTGAGCTTGAATTTATTGATATTTACGAAAAAGATATGACAGGTATGGTTAAGAATGACCGTCGCGTTGCTGAGCTTATTCAGTCAGCTTGCAAAGAGGTTGGCTACGATAACGTTCACATCGGTACAATTGCCCTCGGCTCAACCGATGCCGCCGCAATGTCACAGGCAAAAATCCCCGCATCATCTATTGTTGCTATGGACCCAACACCTGCTCGTTATTACCATACTCGCCTTGACGATGCAGACAATCTCTCTGCCCAGGCAATCGATTTCGGTGTTAAGGTAGCACTTGAGACAGTATTCCTTTACGACGAGCAGGGTATCTGATAAATGCAAAATGCAGAATGCAAAATGCAAAATTATCGGGGAAGCTTTGCTTCCAAACATTATATTACTATCACATAAGTTTAGCTAAAATAGAATGGAAAAGTTGTTGGTGGTCTACCTCTCTGGCTTAAGAGAGGGGGCAAGGAAGTGATATTCACCTTCGGTGAGTGATATACGCTGACGCGTGTGATATATTGCTTATGCAATGTGATATATTTTGCTTTGCAAAATGTTTTGGGGAAGCTTTGCTTCCGAACATTGTAGTTTTTTCGCAAGATTCAACTAAATGAGAACAAAAAAGTTGTTGTGTGGTCCTACCTCTCTGGTTTAAGAGAGGGGGACCGCCTTATATTTATTTCATCATAAAAATCAATCAGAAAACGAGACAAGAATTAATCATTCTACATATAGTCTGACGGGCGGTGGAGAGTTCCAATGCGAAGCATTTTGAATCGTGAGATTCAACGGTAACAGACTGACTGTTTGTTGTAAATGAAATATGAAACATCAGCACTATATTCCGCAGAGCACATTGTTGTTAAATTGAATTTATCATCCAATGGAAACTTCGTTTCCACGATGCTGATGCATCGGAAACTCTCCACCACCCGACAAGCATTGTTTTAATACGCAAGTAACCACCCGCTTAAAAATCAATATTATACAACCACCTAATAAAAAGGTGGTCCCTACACTCTTGCGGTGCCCAAAGAAATCATCGCGCTGTTCGCTTGCTCGATTTCTTTGACCGCTACGCCAACTCACACTCCCTGCATCCGCCACAGGCGGTGGTCGTGCTCCTTGCTCTCAAACAGAGAGGTAGACCACACAGCAGTTTTATTGTTTCATATTCATTTGCTTTTTGCAACAGCATTATAATACAGGCGTAGCCCCAAAATTCCTGATTCCTAAATCCTAATTCCTAATTATAATGCCGCACGCAGTGCCCGATAATTTTGCATTCTGCATTTTTCATTCTGCATTCGAAAAAAGGAGCTTGACCAATCGGTCAAACTCCTTTTTTAAGTGTATAGTTTCCTTTTTTCAATTCTTCCACAAGCTCTGCTTGTGTTTTGATTTCTTTTTCAAAGTAGATACCGCCGATAGCTTCGTCGCCCTTTTCGTGGAAGTCTGAGCCTGCCACAACAATGTTTTTGTTGTGGTATTTTGCCCAGATTTCTGCCATTTCGTTGCAGGAGTTGTGACGGGGATTGCCGTTGAATACCTCGTATCCGTCAAGGTACTCCCAGTTTGCTACCTCAAGGCCGCGTCTGAATGGGTGTGCCTGTATAAACAACATCCCGTTTTCGTGACAGAGCCTTGAAAAATGCTTTACTGACATTGCCATAAGGTCACCGTGACTACGTAAAAATTCCTCGGTTACGCCATACACGAGGTAGTCATTATCACCGTTGTAAAAGCAGATTTCCATAGCAAGAATAACGTTGTACTTGTCACCTGCGGCTTCCTTTAAAAGCTCATAACCTTTAAGGAAATGGTCAATCTTTTTGTCCCAGGGTGCATCGTCAAGACCCGCACGGTAAAAGGTTGAATGGTTCATGTGGTTGGTGCTCACAATACCTGTATAGCCCTTGCCCTCGTAGTATTCAAGCATCTCGTTTACGGTAGCTCTTGCACAGGTGCTTACCTCTACCGTGTGTGCGTGCATTTCATATAAATACGGCATTTCAAAAACTCTTTTCATTATCATATTCTTTTTGTCGAGTATTATAAAACAAAATTTTTTGTTTGTCCATAACTCTATTGCGAAAATCATAACAAAATGCTATACTGTTTTTGTTGACATTCGTATTATTCTACAAATTCTGCGAATGATACAAATTCCTTTTTCGGAGGTATTCTTTATGAGCAAATTAAAAGCAGCCGTTATCGGTGTGGGCGGTATTTCAAACGAGCACATCAACGGTTATATTAAAAATCCCGACGTTGAGCTTTACGCTTTCTGCGATATCAATGAAAAACAGCTTAAATATATGTCTGAAAAATACAACATTCCCGAGGAGCGTTGCTTCCTCGATAAGGATGAAATGCTTAAGGCATTGCCCGAGATTGATATTGTAAGTGTCTGCACTTGGAATGCGGCTCACGCTGAGTGCACCATTGCCGCCCTTAATGCGGGCAAGGACGTTATCTGCGAAAAGCCTATGGCAATGAATACTGCCGAGGCAGAGGAGATGCTCAGAGTTGCCAAGGAAAAGGGCAGACATCTGCAGATTGGCTTTGTCCGTCGTTACGGTAACGATGCTGATGTAATGCGCGACTTTATCAACGCAGGTAAGTTCGGTGATATCTACTATGCCAAGGCTACATACCTTCGTCGCAACGGTAACCCCGGCGGTTGGTTCGGTGACAAGTCACGCTCAGGCGGTGGTCCTCTTATTGACCTTGGTGTTCACGTAATCGACCTTTCAAGATATCTCTGCGGTAATCCCAAGCCCGTATCAGTTTACGGTGCAACCTTCCGGAAGCTCTTTAACCGTCCTACCGTTAAAACAGGCAAGGGCTACAATTCTGTTTCTGCAGGCGCCAACGATATCTGCGATGTTGAGGATATGGCAACTGCACTTATTCGTTTTGATAACGGCTTTGTTCTTTCTGTTGAAGCAAGCTTTTCACTTAACATTAAAAATGATGAGGGTAATATTCAGTTCTTCGGTACAAAAGCAGGTGCAAAGCTTGACCCGCAGGTTGAAATTTTCAGTGAAGAAAACGGTTACCTTGTAAACACAAGCTTCAATAATAATACAAGCCTCTCATTTGACGGTCTTTTCTGTCGTGAAATCAATCACTTTGTTGATTGTGTTAAAAACGGTGCACCTTGCATTGCCCCTGCTGAGGATGGTGTCGTGCTTATGAAGATACTCGATGCAATTTACGAATCAGCTCGCACAGGCCACGAGGTTGTAATCGGCTGATGAAAAAGGTCAAATACACCGCCCTTTGCGGTATGTCCGTTGCGCTCACCGTGGTGCTGATGGCAACCACTACCATTCTTCCCGTGCTGATGTACGTTTTGCCCATAATTACGGGAGTGATAGTATTGTTTATGTCACTTGTGGCAGGCAAAAAGTACGGTTTTGGTGTGTATGCCGCATCATCAATATTACTGCTTATATTGATTACAGATAAGGAAAGTGCACTTACATATACGTTGTTTTTCGGCTATTATCCGCTTGTGAAGGATGCTTTCGAGCGTTTACCGAAAATCTTTTCGTGGGTTTTGAAATTCGTTGTGTTCAATATCTGTGCCGTGCTTATCGGCGTAATCAGTGTGTATGTATTCGGTATATCGGGGGAGGAGTACTCCGAGTTCGGCAAGTGGACCGTACCAATTCTGTTGGGAATGTCAAATCTTGTTTTTCTGCTTTATGATACGGCGTTGAAGAAAAACAAACCCTTGCTTGATAAATTGGCTTTTAATGCCAAAAAAACATTAAAATAACGTTTTGGAGAGTTTGTCGGAAGCAAGCTCTCTTTTTTGTTGATTTTGCGAAGATTAAAAGGTGAATATAAGTTCAAATTCTATTGACATTTTATTAACAAAATTTTATAATAAAATAGCAAAATATTCTTATATTGGGGGAATTTGAGATGCAGAAAAAAACAGTTGCGCTTACAGGCTCCTCGGGTACAATGGGTTACCAGGGTTTCCTTGAGCTTTACGCAAGAAAAAATGAGTTCAATATCGTTCTTCTTAACAGAGGCAGCGAGAAGAACCGTGCAAAATTCGCAAAGTACGAGAACGATCCTGCAGTTCGTTTGGTATGGGGTGACCTTACTAATTACGAAGATGTACTTGATATGGTTACAGGTGCAGATTACGTTCTTCACGTTGGTGGTATGGTTTCACCCGCCGCTGACTACTATCCCGTTAAAACACAGAAAACAAACGTTACAGCCGCACAGAACATCGTTAACGCAATTAAGGCTCAGCCCGATCCTGATGCTGTTAAGGTTGTTTACATAGGCACAGTTGCTGAGACAGGTGACAGAAACGCTCCCATCCATTGGGGCAGAACAGGTGACCCTCTCAAGGTAAGCGTTTATGACCACTACGCTATCAGCAAGATTAAGGCTGAGGCAGTTTTTGCCGAGTCAGGTCTTAAGCATTGGGTATCACTTCGTCAGTCGGGTATCCTTTACCCTGCAATTCTTAAAAACCTTGAGCCCATTATGTACCACGTTCCGATTAACGGTATGCTTGAGTGGGCAACGGTTGAGGACTCGGGCCGTCTTCTTGCAAACGTTTGCGGTGACGATATCCCCGAAGAATTCTGGAGACGCTTCTACAACATCGGTTCAGGTGAAGAATACAGAATCACTAACTACGAGTTTGAGGACCTTCTTCTCGGTACATTGGGTCTCGGTTCTCCCAAAAAGCTCTTTGATCCTCATTGGTTCACAACACGTAATTTCCACGGTCAGTGGTACTACGATGGTGACGAGCTTGAGAAATATTGCCACTTCCGTGCTAATGTTCCCGTAAAAGAATATTTCAAGAGTATGATGAATAAGGTTGAGTCCTTCTATAAGCTCGCTTTCCTTGCAAAGCCCTTTGCACCTATCCTTAAAAAGCTCTGGATGAAGAAAATCGCAGAAACTCCCGAGTACGGTACACTCTGGTGGGCAAAGAACAAGGTTGACGTAAGAATGAAGGCTTACTACGGCAGTATGGAGGAATACGAGAAGCTTCCCAGAAAGTGGGAGGATTTCGATATCGTAATCCCTTCAAAGAAAACAACTGCAGACGACGTTGTTGTTCTTGATCACGGTTATGATGAGAGCAAGGATTTCAACTCACTTACTCTTGAGGACCTTCAGAAGGCTGCTGAGTTCCGTGGCGGTAAGTGCCTTGCAACAGAGATTGTTGATATGTACACACCCGTTAAGTGGGTAAGTGCTCGCGGTAACGAGTTTGAGATGTCACCTAACCTTGTTCTCAAGGGCGGTCATTGGTGCCCTGCAGAGCTTCCCTGGCCCTGGAACTATGACGAAGAAGCAAGACTTAATCCCTTCTTCGCACAGGTTTGGGACCGCGAGGGTGAAAATAACGTTTACGGTCCTGAAATTTTCGATAACTTTAAGGAGAAGGTTACAGAATGAAGATATTTATGATTGGCGGCACAGGCCTTCTCGGCTGTGAAGCCGCAAGAATATTCATTGAGCGCGGTCACGAGGTAACAAGCGTTGCTTTGCCTCCGCTTCCCGAAGGTGCTCCCATTCCTGAGGAAATGAAGCTCGAGATGTGCAACATCTACGAGAAGTCAGACGACGAAATCCGTGAGCTCCTTAAGGGCCACGATTGCTTCGTTTTTGCCGCAGGTATCGACGAGCGTGTTGAATTCCCTGCACCTGTTTATGATGCATATTACAAATACAATATTCAGCCCCTTGAGAGAATTCTTCCTCTCTGTAAAGAGGTTGGTATGAAGAGCGCGGTTGTACTCGGCTCTTACTTTGCATATCTCGCAAAGGAACGTCCCGATATGGAGCTTACTAAGAAGCATCCTTACATCAGAAGCCGTATTGACCAGGAAAGAGTTGCTTTCTCATTCGCTGACGATAACTTCGATGTATCAGTTCTTGAGCTTCCTTACATATTCGGTACACAGCCCGGCAGAAAGCCTGTTTGGGTTATCCTTATCGAGCAGATTAAGCGTATGGATAAGCTTCCCTTCACAATGTATCCCGGTGGCGGTACAGCAATGCTTACCGTTCGTCAGGTTGGTGAGGTTATTGTAGGTGCTGCTGAAAAGTCGAAGGGCGCAAAGGCATGGCCTATCTCAATGTATAACCTTACATGGAAGGAATTTCTTAAAATCGTTTATGCCGCACGCGGTATGGGTGAGGACCGCAAGATTATCAGCGTCGCTCCCTGGATGATGCGTATGGGCCTTGGCGGTGTTAAGAAGGAATATGCTGAAAAGGGTATCGAAAGCGGTATTGATGTTGACGGACTTGCAGACATTATGGATGTTAATCTTTTCATTCCTGATCGTTTTGCAAAGGAATTAGGTGCAACAGATGATGATATCAAATCAGCAATCTTTGATTCAATCAAGGTTTCACAGGCAGTTTATGACGGCACTGTTAAATTGTTGGGTATGAAGGGCGAATAATCTGTTTTGGTTATCTTGGACACCTTGCCATTTTACTCCGCCCAACTCGCGTATCTTATACGCTTCGGGCATCGTAAAAAGTCAATCTGCCTCAAGCTAACGCAAAACACAGAAGTTTGGACACCTTGCCATTTTACTCCGCCCAACTCGCGTATCTTATGCGCTTCGGGCATCGTAAAAAGTCAATCTGCCTCAAGCTAACGCAAAACATATAATGCTAACATAACAATGGGGCTGTTCGGTCAGCCCCATTACTAAGTGAAAGGGGATAAGTTATGAGTGGCAAAATCAGTCTTGTAACCGGTGCCACAGGTCATATCGGCTATGCGCTTTTAAAAGAACTTGTTGACAGTGGCGAAAAGGTTCGCATTTTAATCAGAAAGGACAGCAAACAGTTTGATGGTATCGACTGCGAAAAGGTTTACGGAGATGTTACCAATATCGACCAGCTTCGCGAAGCGTTTGAAGGTGTGGATGTTGTTTACCACCTTGCAGGCATTATTGATATCAACGCTGACCAGGAGGATATGATCTGGAAGGTAAACGTTGACGGTACCAAGAATGTTGTTCAGGCTTGTGAGGAAAAGGGTGTTCGTCGTCTTGTTTATGCATCATCTGTTGATGCTTTTGAGCCTCTGCCCGATAATCAGGTTATGAGAGAAATTGACAATTTCCCTGTTGATAACCTTGAGGGTACTTACGCTAAAACAAAGGCAACTGCAACACAGTTTGTTCTTGACGAAGTAAGAGCAGGCAAAATTGATGCAGTCGTTACACATCCCGGTGCTTGCATCGGACCTTATGACTTTAAGGTTTCAAATGTTGGTGAAATGGTGAGAATGTTTGTGAACGGCATTTTCCCCGTAACACTTTCGTTTGGTGCTTATAACTTTGTTGATATCCGTGACGTTGCTCACGGTATGTATATGGCGGCAAAGCAGGGTGGTAAGGGTGAATGTTACATCCTTTGCGGTGAGCAGATTTCCGTTGACGGCTTTATTAAAGCAACGGCGAAGGCTTGCGGTAAGAAGGCTCCTAAAATCCCGCTTTCTTACGGCGTGGCAAAGGCAGTTGCTCCTGCGGCAGAGGTTTTCTATAAGTTAGCAAAGAAAACACCCTTGTTTACAAGATATTCAATCCGTAAGCTTGTTTCAAACTGCAACTTCTCAATAGAAAAAGCAAGACGTGAGCTTGACTATAATCCTATGAGTGTTGAACAGTCAGTTACCGATATGGTTAAGTGGATCAGAGAGAACGAGCCTAAGAAGTAATAAAAGGTATAATTGAAAAATTCCTCTCATATAGTTCTATAAGAACTCTATGGGAGGATTTTGTATGTATAATGATTTCGAGGACAGAGCAGTAAAGCTTGGCAGATACATAGCCGACAGTAACGCAACCGTAAGAGGTGCCGCTAAAAAATTCGGAGTATCAAAGTCAACTGTGCATAGCGACGTTACCAAAAGATTGAGGAAAATTAACCCCGAGCTTTTTAATGAGGTGCGAAAGGTTCTTGATGTGAATAAAGAGGAGAGACATATCCGTGGCGGAATCGCAACTCGCGAAAAATACAAGCGCGAGGCAGTTTCATCCGTTGCAGAACGATAGGTTTTTCATTCTTTACAAAAAGTTAAAAAGATGAGCGGTTGACAAAAGTATATGAAAGGGTTATATTTTAAATAGAACTCTTACAGGAGGTAAGATATGAAGAAGTTTATTTTGATATTATGTGTTTTTGTTTGTATTATTGCTTTGTCCGGTTGTGGTGATGATGGCGGTTTATTTGGTGAGGAGGTTACCGAGCCTACCGTAATTGAGATAGAGGGCGCAGGTATCAGTGTTGATATGGATGCTGATGCGGTTAAGGTTCTTCTTGGTATCTACACAAAAGAGGAATTGGGTCTTGCAAAGGATTTTGTTGAGTATGATATTGCTATAAGCGGTACGAAATATGAGGGTGTTGCCGGTGTTAAGGTTGAAGCATTTGACCCCGAGGGGAAAAAGGATGACCCTGCCGCAGGTGTGTTTATGATTGTTGACGGCAAGAACTATAAGTTTGATGCCAAGCAGAATAAATATGTTCTTATCGGCGGTGAGAAGGCTTCAACACCTGCTACAACAGTCAAGTCAGAGCCTGTTACATCAGAGGACGGTCAGATTATTGAAACCGAGCCTGTGGAAACAACCAACCCTATTCCGGATGACCCTTCGATTACTTTCCAATACCACAAGGGTAACAATGCCGCACTTCAGGAAAAGTTTGCAAAGTACGACATCAGTCCCTTGGGTCTTGCAAACAGACTTACAGATTACGTTTTCATAGTAACAAGCCGTACAGGTGCAACCTCCGACGGAACTGCGATTACAGTTGTTGAGCTTTATACAAAATCCGGTGAAAACACAGGTATTCAGTTTGGTATCAGCGATTCTGCCGATTATTATTACAATAATGATTCAAAAACTTATGTAGCTCTTACAACCTCAGCCACCGCTGAAACAACCGTGGCCCAATAAAACATATACCGTGAGATGAGTTGATTTCATCTCACGGTTTTTTGTGCTTAATTATAGCTGTCAAGTATTTCCTGTGCCTTCATTTTTATGGTGTAAATAAGGTCATTGGGGGTGCGTACCTTCACTCTTCCACCGAATTGGAGTACCCAGGCGGCAAGACCGTCGCTGACTGCCGCATTTGTGCGGAGTAAGAAATGCTCATCATCAACCTTCTGGATTCGGGTTTTCTCACCGAATCGGTCAAGCATTGTATCAAGCAAATTGTTCTCGCATACAAGCTCAATGGGCTTGGGTTCACCGCTGTACATATTGAATAACTTGCCTGCATAGTCTGCCGAATCAAAGCTACGCTTGTAGTCGGAAACCTCGGAGAAGTGACGTGCAGGTTCTTTTGTTATGGTAATCTTTTTTATTCTGTCAATTCTCAGATGCATAAGGTTATCATATTTTTCATTGTTGCACACAACATAATAGTGGTCGTTTGCCCATATAAGGGCGTAGGGAGAAACCTTGAATGACTTTTCTTCCTTAGTTGTCTTGAATTCATCGGTTATTTTCCGCTTAGTGTAAATAAATGTTACCTTGAAGCCTGATGAAATTGCCTCGTCAAGAGCGCTTATAATGTAGAAAATCTCTTCATTTTTACATTTAGGTCGTTTGTCCACGTATACCTGTGAGTGGAGCACCTTTGCCTGCTTGTCACTTGCGAAGCTTTCGATTTTGTCAACTAATTCAGCGGTTTTTTTCTGCGAAATAAAGTTTGCCGCCTGTACCGCATCGGACAAAAGCCGTATTTCCGCAAGCTCGAATTTACGCGCACCCATAAAGTAGCCACCTGTACTGCGGGAGCCGTTGTGGATAATGTCGTAGCCGTACTCCCTGAGCACGTCAATATCCTTGTATATGGACTTTCTTTCCGCAGGGATACCAAGCTTTGATAATTCGTCGCAAAGGGCGGTTGCTGATATATAGTTATCCTCATCCGTCTTTTTGCTGAGTATATCTGCTATATACAGTAGCTTGAGCTTAGAGTTTTTTACTCCTGCCATAGTGTTGCCACCTTTCATTCTATTGTCTCATTCATTGTACAATAAAAAGCAGGTTTTGTAAACACATTATTTTAGTCACTTGTTATTTACAAAAATAGTTTATAGGTGTATAATAAAATGATACAAAATCTTTTGATTGTGTGGTGCAGTAATGGTAGGTTTAAAAATCGGTCTTGATATCGGTACAGGCTATGTTACAGCCGCAGTTGAGGGCAAGGGTGTTATCCTTTGCGAGCCTGCAGTTGTAGCCCTGGAGCGTGAAACAGGCAGAGTAATTGAGGCAGGTCAGAAGGCGGCAGATATGATTGGTCGTTGTCCTGATGCCATAAAGCTTGTCCGACCCCTTATCAGCGGTGGAGTTTCTGAGCTTGAAAGCACCGAAAAGCTCCTGAGGGCGTTTATTGAGCGTATTTGTAAAAACAAAATATTCAAGCCTACTGTTGTCGCCACAATGCCTGCAGGTATTACAAACCTTGAAAAGCGTAACATTCTGGGTTGTGTCCTCAGAGCAGGTGCAGGCAGAGCCACACTTATTGAAGAGCCACTTGCCGCCGCCTTGGGTATCGGTGTTATGCTTGACAGACCATACGGCACGATGATTGTGGATATCGGTGCAGGCACAACAGGTGTTGCGGTTATAACAATGGGTAGCATTGCCGTTGCAAAGAGCGTTTCCGTGGGAGGCAATGACTTCGACAAAATCATAAAAACATACCTTAAGGCAAACAGGGGAGTTGCTGTGGGCAGACTTACCGCCCGTCAGCTAAAGCATACTCTCGGTGGGGCTAAAATGCGTGATGAAACTATTGCCGCAGTTGCCAAGGGTAAGGATATGTCAAACGGAATGCCCTTGTTCTTTGAGGTTACTGCACAGGAAGTCAACTATGCTATCCGTGACAGTATTGACGAAATGTGTAACGCTATAAAGAGCGTTCTTGAAATAACTCCCCCCGAGCTTGTGAAGGATATTACCGATGACGGCATTTTCCTTTGCGGTGGTATGGCAAACCTTTTTGGTCTTGACAGATACATATCCGAGGCAACGGGTATCAAGGTGCAGATTCCCGGTAACGTGACAGATGCGGCGGCTTTAGGGTGCCTTAGAGCCCT
Source organism: Acutalibacteraceae bacterium (assembly GCA_045532945.1). GTDB lineage: Bacteria > Bacillota > Clostridia > Oscillospirales > Acutalibacteraceae > DTU089. The sequence goes on along the minus strand of JAZSGZ010000006.1, from coordinate 19,075 downwards.
TAATGAGGAAAACTATCTGTCGCAGAACGGATATCACTTTGTCACATTAGAAACACTCAATCTGTGAGGTAATTATGAAACTACTTGTAATTGACGGTAACTCAATAATAAACCGTGCTTTTTACGGCATACGCGCCCTTACCACTAAGGATGGTAAATTCACTAACGGTATTTTCGGCTTTATGAACATCCTCCTTGGTATGATGGAGGAATATTCTCCCGATGCCGTTGCAGTTGCATTTGATGTACACCATCCTACATTCCGCCACGAGATGTACGGTGAGTATAAGGGTACACGCAAGCCGGCTCCCTCAGAGCTTATTGAACAGTTCCCCACACTCAAGGAGCTTCTCGGATATCTGGGATATGCTGTGGTTGAAAAGCCCGGCTATGAGGCAGATGATATCCTCGGCACACTCTCCGCGCAATGCGGTGAAGATGATTTCTGTTATATTCTGACAGGTGACCGCGATAGTCTTCAGCTTGTAAGGGATAATGTAAACGTTCTCCTTGCTACAACAAAAATGGGTCAATCAACCACCGTTAAATATGACCTTGATAAAATAAAAGAGGTTTACGGTGTAGCCCCTGAGCAGCTGATTGATATCAAAGCAATTCAGGGCGACACCTCTGACAACATTCCCGGTGTTGCAGGTATCGGTGAAAAGGGCGCCGGTGAGCTTATCAGACAGTTCGGTTCAATTGAATATATTTACGAAAATCTTGCTGAATTGGATATAAAGCCGGGTATGAAGGTGAAGCTTGAAGCATCAAGGGATAACGCTTTCCTCAGCAAAGACTTAGGCAGAATCTGTCTTAGTGCTCCAATTGATACAAACCTTGATTCATACAGAATGGGCGAGCCTGACCCTGTCAAGGCAACAAACCTTCTTTCATCCTTGGAAATGGTGAAAATTCTTAAAAAGCTTAATTTTGATTCAGCACAGACTATTGATGAATCAAAGGCAGACACGGTTGCTCTGAAGAGTACCGATGATTACGACAGCTTACTTGCCACACTTAAGGCAACGGGTAAAGCATATTTTACCGTTAAGTATAATGATTGCGGTATTGAATATATCCTCTTTAAAATGCTTGACGGTGTTGTTGCGGTGCAGAATGCAGACTTTATGTTCCTGTCATTTGCAACTGCATTTATGAGTGACGGCACAATCGAGAAATATACCGATGATTCCAAACGACTTTACAGCTTTTGCGATTCATGCGGAATTGAGCTTAACAACGTAAAGCTTGATACCTCGCTTGCCGCATATCTTCTTAACCCCAATTCCTCGGATTACTCCGTTTCAACACTTGCAGGTGCATATTCACTCAACAACGTTAAGGTTGACGGTGGTGATATGGCGGATTTCTACGAGAGTGAAAAGGAATACGTCGACTCTGCTGCAGTTATTGAAGCACTCAGCATAAAGCTTACTGCCGCAGTTGATGAGAATAATCAGCGTAGGCTTTTAGAAGAAATTGAAATTCCACTCGCAAGAGTGCTTGCGTCTATGGAGCGTGAGGGCTTCTTTGTTGACAGAGAGGGTATTGAACAGTATTCCGATAAAATATCTGTCCGCCTTGAAGACTCGCTTCGCAAGGTTTATGATATGGCAGGGTGCGAGTTTAACCTTAACTCACCCAAGCAGTTAAGTGACGTGCTTTTCTCTGAGGATAAGCTTAATTTGCCCCACGGTAAAAAGACGAAGAGTGGCTATTCAACAAATGCTGATGTGCTTGAAAGCCTGAGGGACAAGCACCCCATTATAAATGAAATCTTAGAATACCGTAGTCTGTCAAAGCTTAAGTCCACCTATTGTGACGGACTTCTCAAGGTCATTGACAACGACGGCAGAATACACTCAACACTTAACCAGACAGAAACACGTACAGGCAGAATTTCCTCTGCTGAGCCTAATCTGCAGAATATACCCGTGAGAACAGAGTTGGGCAGAGAGCTTCGCAGATTCTTCGTTGCAAAGGATGGCTATTCACTTGTGGATGCCGATTATTCACAGATTGAGCTCCGCGTTCTTGCCGCCCTTGCCGACGATGATAATATGATAAAGGCATTCATAAATGGTGACGATATTCACTCAATTACCGCTTCACAGGTAATGGGTATTCCGTTGGATGAGGTTACATCCTCTGACCGTCGCAAGGCAAAGGCAGTCAACTTCGGTATTGTATACGGTATCGGTGCATTTTCTCTTTCGCAGGATATCGGCACATCTGTTGTGGAGGCCGACCGCTATATCAAGGGATACCTTGCAAACTATTCGGGTGTTGCCGCGTTTATGGATAACGCCAAAGCCTCAGCTAAGGAAAAAGGCTATGCCGAAACATATTTTGGCAGAAGAAGATATTTACCCGAGCTTCACGAATCAAATGCAATCCGTCGTGCCTTCGGTGAGCGTGTGGCAATGAATATGCCCATACAGGGCACAGCGGCAGACATTATTAAAATCGCAATGATAAGGGTATATGAAAAACTGAAAGCCGAATTCCCCAAGGCAAAGCTTATTATGCAGGTACACGATGAGCTTATTATCGAAGCACCTGAGGAAGATGCACAGGCTGTTGCAGAGCTTCTTAAGGAAACAATGGAAAGTGCTTGTGAAATGTCAGTTCCGTTTACCGTTGAGGTTGCCTGTGGCAAAACCTGGTATGATACAAAATGATGAATATTGCTATTGAAAAAATGACCGCGGAGCATATCCCACACATTGCGGAGCTTGAAAAACAATGCTTTTCAACCCCTTGGAGTGTAAACGGTCTTTCGGAAGAATTGGAAAACCCGCACGCACGATTTTTTGTGTGCATTGAAGATGGTGTTGTTTGCGGATATATCGGTGCACACAATATCGTTGGTGAGGTATATATAACTAACGTTGCGGTTTCACCGACACACAGGGGACAGGGTATCGGAGCAATGCTCGTTGGCTTTTTAAAGGAATACAGCAAAATTGAAAATGCTGATTTCATTACCCTTGAGGTTCGCAAAAGTAATGCCGTTGCCATAAAGCTTTATGATAAAATGGGCTTTGCGGTAGTGGGTGAACGCAAAAATTTTTATGACAATCCCAAAGAGGATGCAATTTTAATGACAATAGGTGAATTATGAAGATTTTAGGTATTGAAAGCTCCTGTGACGAAACAGCGGCATCCGTTGTTGAGGACGGCAGAATTGTACTTTCAAATGTAATTGCCTCTCAGGTTGAGGAGCACAAAATATACGGCGGTGTTGTGCCTGAAATTGCATCACGTCGCCACACCGAGGCAATCTGCGGTGTTATTGATAAAGCCCTTGAGGATGCAAATTGCACACTCACGGATATTGATGCGCTTGCAGTAACCTATGCACCGGGACTTATCGGTGCGCTTCTTGTGGGTGTCAATTATGCCAAGGGTATGTCTCTTTCCACAAGTCTTCCCCTTGTGCCTGTACATCATCTGCGCGGTCACATTGCGGCAAACTACATATCCGACGAAAATATAAAACCGCCCTTCCTTGCGCTTGTGGTGTCAGGCGGACACAGTCACATTATCAATGTTAAGTCGTATACCGAATTTGAGGTTATCGGCAGAACACGTGATGATGCGGCAGGTGAGGCTATGGATAAAGCAGCACGTACCGTGGGGCTTCCTTACCCCGGTGGTGTAAATCTTGATAAAATCTCAAAAAATGGTGACGAGAATAAATATAAATTCCCCAAACCAAAGGTAGCGGACAGTAAATATGATTTCAGCTTTTCGGGTCTTAAAACCTTTGCTGTGAACCTCGTACATAACGCTTCTCAAAAGGGTGAAGAGGTTAAGGCGGAGGATTTGGGTGCATCCTTCATAAAAGCCGTTACCGATTTACTTGTGTCACACACAATGTTAGCGGCAGAGGATACGGGCGCCAAGAAAATTGTGCTTGCAGGCGGTGTTTCCGCAAACTCACGACTTCGCAGAGTAATGGCGGAGGAGTGTGAAAAAAGAGGTTTGGAGCTTTATATGCCCGAACTCAGATATTGCGGTGACAACGCGGCTATGATAGCCTCACAAGGCTATTACGAGTACCTTGACGGCAAAACTGCAGACCTGACACTTAATGCAGTTGCATCAATGCCCATAGATGAAAATTTTAAATTATAAATTTTAAATTTAAAATTTCGGGGCTACGTCGATTATAAAATGCAAAATGCAAAATGCAGAATGCAAAATTATCGGGGAAGCTTCGCTTCCGAACATTATATTGCTGTTGCAAAAATTAACTAAAATAGAACCAAAAAGTTGATGTGTGGTCCTACCTCTCTGGTTTAAGAGAGGGGGACCGCCTTCTGTTTATTTTATTATGAAAATCAAGTAGCAAACGAGAGAATAATTAACGTTTTTATATCAAGTCTGACGGGCGGTGGAGAGTTCCAACGCGAAGCGTTTTGAATCGTAAGATTCAACGGTAATACACCGAATGTTTGTTGTAAATAAAATATGAAACATTAGCGTAACACTCCGCAAAGTACGTTACTATTTAATTGAATTTTTATCCAATGGAAACTTCGTTTCCACGATGCTGACGCATCGGGAACTCTCCACCACCCGACAAACATTATTTAAACACGCAAGTAACCACCCGCTTGAAAATCAATATTAAACAATAAATTAATAAAAAGGTAGTCCCCCTCTCTTAAACCAGAGAGGTAGATTAAACAACAACTTTATTCTATCGTTTTCAGTTATTGATTTTAATTAAAACCTATGATATACTAATTTTGCGACTCAATTAAAAAACTACCAAAAGTTTGTGTTCAGCAAAAGCACAAGCTTATACTTCACTTTTGGTGGGTAATTGAGTCGCATCAGTTGAGCTATGTGTTTTTCGTGCGTAGCTTCGGCTGCGCATTTTTTGTTTTTAGGAGAAAGATTATGGAAAATGAGCTTTATAAAAAGATGTATTTGCATTTATTTAATGCGGTCACAGATGCAATCAATGAACCAAATCATATAAAAAGAATCGAAATGATGAAGCAAGCGCAGATTGATACTGAGGAAATGTATATTTCCCATTGCGAGATTATTTCATTCGACGAGAACAAATAATAAAAAAGATAGCAGGAATTACGAACCAAAGCTGTAACTCTTGCTATCTTTTTTTGTGCTTATGCATATCTGTCTTTATTTTACCATTTATAATTATGAAGTTCTCCCATATTCTGAAGTGTGGGGTAGTTCATTTGCCTGAGTGCCTCGTAAACACCGATTGCAACGGCATTAGAAAGGTTCAGGCTCCGTGCATCGTTTATCATAGGGATGCGTACACATTCGTCAGGGTGTTGAAGTAATAATTCCTCAGGGAGTCCTTTTGTTTCCTTGCCGAAGATTAAATAAGATTTATCGGTATATGTCACGTCCGAGTGGGTGTGCTGTGCCTTTGTTGTGAAAAAGAAATATTTTCCGTCGGGGTTTTTCTCAAAAAACTCGTCCATACTTTCATAATAAGTCAAATCAAGGAGATACCAATAATCAAGACCGGCTCTTTTGAGCTTTTTGTCATCAATGGTGAAGCCCATAGGCTTGACTATGTGCAGTCTTGCTCCTGTTGCCGCACAGGTTCGTGCAATGTTACCTGTGTTCTGGGGGATTTCAGGCTCCATAAGTACAATGTTCAGTTCGCTCATATTTTGCCTAACTCCTTTATATAGAAGGGAATACCACGCTCAAAGTCAACACCGTATCGGATGGGTCTGTCCATTGTCTGTGTGCGCCTGATACAGTCGCAAACATATCTTACTGCAATTCCCATAGCCTCGTGAAGTGAAAAATCGTTAAGAAGAGCACCGCAGAAGGAGCTTGCGAAAACGTCGCCTGTGCCGTGGTAAGTGCCGTCAAGCTTGTTTTCAAAGTAGTAGTGGGGGACTCTGTCCTGTCCCATGCAAGCGGCACCTAACTTTGACTCCTCGAATGACACACCTGTAAGAATAACGTTCTTTGCACCCATATCAAGGAGCTTGTTGAGGAGTCCTTCGATGTAGCCTTTTGTCTGTACACCTTCAATGACTTCTTCGTTTACCATAAAACAAGCCTCGGTGATATTTGGGAGGATAATATCTGCCATAGCACAGAGTGATGCCATTGCTTTTGCAAATTTCATATCAAATACTGTGTACATCTTTCCGTGGTCTGCCATACAAGGATCCGCAATGAAAAGGTTATCCTCACGCTTGAAGTCGCGGACAATTTTTTTGACAATGTCGATTTGTTCAAAAGAACCTAAAAAGCCTGTGTAAATTGCATCGGGACGGATGTCTATTGTCTTCCAATGCTCGCCCATAGCAGGCATATCACAGGTAAGGTCGCGATAGGTATAGCCGGTAAAACCGCCCGTGTGAGTTGAAAGAACAGCGGTGGGCATACAAACGGTTTCAACCCCTGCGGCAGAGATTATGGGTAAAGCAACTGTAAGAGAGCATTTACCGAAGCCCGAAATATCGTTTACGGCAATGAGTCTTTTTTGATTTTTCATAAAAAATTTCCTTCACGTTTTGATGCAACCATTATACATAAATATTTCGGTTTTTGGAAGTGTTTGTATTGATTTTATAATGTAATAAATATAGAAATATTTAACTCTTTTTTATACCAAATTATATATTTGATATAAAAATTTTTGTTGCACAAAATAATTTCGGAGGTGTTAAAAATGATGATGAAAACTGAGGATATGGCAAAGATTGGCAGTGCGGCAATGGCAGTCGGAGTTGCGGCGGCGATTACTGCAGGTGTCATAAGTATGAAAAGCAGTCCTAAGTCCAAGATGAAAAAAATGGCAAAAAAATCAATTAAGGCTATGGACGGAGTAATGAGTGCATTTAAATAATGCGCTTTGCCGCAAGTGTATGCTTGCGGCGTTTTTATAAAGTACGGGAGTGTGAATATGAAAAAACTTTTAGCTTTTGCGGTTGTTTTATGCTTGCTCATAACAACCGTTGCCTGCAGAAATACTACAGAGGGAAACAGTACACTTCTTTCCTCCGAGGCAGTAACGTCAACGGAAACCGTATCAGAAACTACTCAGAAAAAAGAAGAAGCTAATGGAAAAAAAGGTGAATCTACTACAGAAGTACCCAATCCTGAACCTATGGATAATTCCGTAAAGCCTTTGAAAGCCTCTTACGGCAGAAAAACAGGTACCGATAAAACGTATACGGGACTTGAACCCTTACCTGAAAGAGAGCTTCCTGTAATTGACCCGCAGAATGTAAGAGGTCTTTCGGAGGATGAAATTAAGCACAGCTTCGGTGTTTCAAAGGACGGCATACCTCACGAGATATCCGTGAACAATCAAAAAATATACGAGCAATACGGTGCTGTGTGTCTTGACACAAGCGGTGAAAAGTGTATTTATCTTACATTCGATTGCGGTTATGAGAACGGTTGCACGGAAAAAATACTTGATACTCTTCGTGATAAAAAGGTCAGTGCCGCATTTTTCGTCACAATGGACCACGTGAAGTCAAGTCCTGAGATTGTGGCGCGTATGATAAATGAGGGTCACACCGTCGGTAATCACTCTGTGGCACACCCGAATTTTTCAAGGATTACACGGACACAAATGGCTGAGGAGATTCAGGGTCTTGATAATTATCTCAGACAGAAATTCGGTTATTCCTCGCCCTTCTTCCGTTTTCCTGAGGGTGCTTGTTCTTTGAGCGCTCTTGATCTGGTGCAGAATTGCGGATATAAATCTGTTTTCTGGTCAAGCGCCTATGCGGATTGGGATGTGAACAATACCAAGGGCAGTCAATATGCCTTCGACACGGTAACCGCACGGCTTCATCCCGGGTGTGTGTTGCTTCTTCACGCGGTGTCACCTGATAATGCAGATGCCTTAGGTGACATTATAGACTATGCACACTCGCAGGGATATGTTTTTAAATCTTTATAAAAACAGGTTTTGTATCGGATTTCGGTGCAAAACCTTTTTTCTTGACTTAATTTGTTGTAGTGGTATATAATGATATTATCTTAAAACGAGGAGGAAATATAATGAAAAAGCTGGTTGCAATCCTTCTTGCAGTTACAATGATTTTTACATTGTGTGCCTGCGGTAAGGAAAAATCAACAGGTGAAAAAATCGAAACCTATGAATATGTGAAAACTGTTAAAATGGGCAAGCCCGATGTTAAGCTTGACCCTGTTGCCGCCCTTAAGGGACTTAAGGTTGTGCCTCAGATTTTCTACGGTAGACATCTGAGTGAGGGCTACCTAAACACACTTGCAATTAATGATGGTGTGAAGTACGAGCATCCCGAAAAGGGTGAGATTCTTATCAGCAGTCTTCCCACAGGCTTTATTGCAGGTCCCACAAGCATTACTGAGAATATCAGCTTCTGCAAGGATTACAATATTATGAAGGTGCGCTTTGATTCAAGCGAGGGAAACCTTGATTTGTTTGCTGCATACGAGCTTTCGGGTAATAAGATTACTCTTACGGTTGTTGACAGCTACACCTTTAACGATTACTTATTCGAAGCGGACGTTAAGCTTACAGAACAGAAATTCACTTATACATACACCCTTGAGGGTGACACAATTATCTTCTCCGACGGTGTTGACAGTATGGTTTACTCCAATGCTTCTGTCGGTGCACAGACACTTACAATTGAGGGTTATCTTGATGATAATTCACCCGATATGCCCACCGATGATATGTATTCATTCCTTATGTCAAATCTTCACGGTACCGCAATCGGTAACAAGGAGATTGCGGAAAGCAAGCTTCGTATACTCCGTGCAGACTATGAGCAGGCATCATCAACATATTCAACAGACGGTGTCCTTACACTTACACGTGAAGATCCCAAAACAGGTGAGACATACACAAAGCAGTATCTTATGCTCCTTTGCGGTATGGACGGCTTTGTTCTCTGTGACGGTGTAAGAACATATTGCTACACAAAGGGCTACAATGAAATTGCCGCCGAGGAGTTAGGTCACAACCTCGATCCCGTGCAGATTGAAGCACTCAAATCTATGAACGGCTTTGACCTTAGTGATATTGTTGAGATGCGCAACAAGCTGTTCAAGGAGCTTGAGGAAGAGTTGAAAAAACAGGGTGTGAATGCAACCGTTAACAGAAAAAATGGTGAAATTGCCCTTGATTCAACAGTTCTTTTTGCTACAGGTGAGGCAAATCTTTCTGATACAGGCAAAGCCTTCCTTCAGAAGTTTGTGAGCTGTTATACTGCGGTGGTTCTCAAGGATGAATACACAGACTTCCTTTCAAGGGTTATGATTGAGGGTCACACGGACAGCACAGGTACGGTTGAGGTTAACAAGCCCCTTTCACAGAACCGTGCAGATGCAGTTCTTCAGTATGTTCAGTTCGTCGCTTCTGCCGACAGTAGCTTGTCACCTTCGCAGATTACGGCAATCAAGAATCTCCTTGATGCCTTCGGCTATGCTTCCGAACGACTTGTTCTCAATCCGGATGGCACAGAAAATCTCGATGCATCACGTCGCGTAGGCTTCAGATTCATTATTGACCTTAACCCGGATACAATTGAAGCCGCTGAATAATATTTGTTGATAATTACAAAAAAACTCCCGTTTTTGCACTTCTGTTGTAAAGGCGGGAGTTGTGTTTTATAATCGGTTTGTACCTATTATATTTTTATAGGAGGTTAAGGTATGAAAAAAATTATTGCAATTCTCCTTGTGTGTGCAATGCTTTTTACATTGTGCGCTTGCGGAGAAAAGAAGAAATCGACCGGTGAAGAGGTCGAAAAGGTTGAATTTTTGTGTGAGGATATCGAAATCGGTGAGGATCCCACACCCGTTGATCTGGAAAGTGATTATAAAATCATCACCTATGTTCCCCAGATGTTCTACGGTAGGTATCAGACCGATGATTATAATACCGTAAAAAGTGTTGAGGAAGGCGTTAAGTATGTTCACCCTGAAAAAGGTGAAATAACACTTGGTTATCTTCCTGTCGGTCTTGAGGCAGGTCCCATAAGCCTTCGTGATAATATCAGCTTCTGTGAGGATTACCACGTTGCAAAGCTTTCATATCACACTAATACATCGAGGATAGATCTTTTTGCAGCTTTTGAGGTTCAGGACAAAAAAATTACATTTACTATAATTGACAGCTATGAGTTCAATCCTATCACATTGGATGTTGATGTTAAGCTTTCAGATGTTAAGTTTGAATACTCATTCGCATTTGAGGGTAATACGATTACTCTTTCGGACGGTACTAATACAGCGATTCTTGAGGATGAAACAAGACTTGGTGCATTTAAGTCCATACTCGGTGTAGAGGGCTATATTGATGATGATTCACCCGATATGCCCACCGATGATATGTATGCAATTGATTGTACGAAATTAGCAAGCTCAATAACCGGACATAAGGGTATGCTCGGCAACAAGGCGGCTGCAGAGGATAAGCTTCCTGTAAGCCGTCAGGAATATGAGCCCATTTCTGTTGAAATGTATTCAGACGGCTTGTTCCGTATAGCACGTATTGATGCCAAGACAGGCAAGGTTGTTACAGATGAATACATCGCTTTTGTCTGCGGTTATGACGGACTTGTTCTTTGCCAGGGTACAAGAACATATTGCTACACAAAGAGCTACAAGCAGATTGCAATTGAGGAATTGAGCGCAAACCTTGAGCCTGAGCACATTGCTGTGCTCAAACAGATGGAGGAGAATGACCTCGCTGATATTGTTGAGACCCGTAACAAGCTTTTTGCAGAGCTTGAAACGGAGCTTGGCAAACAGGGTGTTAAGGCAGTTGTGAACAGAAGAAACGGTGAAATCGCTCTCGATTCAACAGTTCTTTTCGCAACAGGTGAGTCCACACTGTCTGCAGAGGGTAAGGCTTTCCTCAATAAGTTCGTTACAGCATATTCAAACGTTGTTCTTAAAGAGGAGTATAACGGCTTCCTTTCGAAGGTTATGATTGAGGGTCACACAGACAGCACAGGCTCAGATGAGGTTAATAAGCCTCTTTCAAAGGCTCGTGCAGATGCTGTTCTTGAATACTGCACATCAGCAGAGAGCGGTCTTACCTCAGCACAGATCGGCACAATCAAGAACCTTCTCGGTACATTCGGATATGCATCCGAGAGACCCGTTCTCAAGGCAGACGGTACAGAGGATGCAGATGCTTCACGTCGTGTTGGCTTCAGATTCATTATCAACATAGACACAAGCAAAATCGAAACAACTGAGGCATAATATAGATAAGAAAATGGCGACAACCCGGAATCGGGTTGTCGCCGTTTTACTTATATATAATTCATAATGACTTCGGTTAATAGTACTCCCACACAGGAGAGTGCCGCAACCTGTATAAGTGTGCGCTCAAAGAATGAGGCAATAACTGCGATTATAAAGCCCACTGTTGCCGAAATTGTACTGCCTGTTGCGTAAAAGCAAGCGGGGACGGTCATTGCACTGAGTACGGTGTACGGAATGTAATGCAGAAATGAGAGAATAAATCTGTTCTTGATTTTCTCCTTTATGAGTGTCAGGGGTATCATTCTTACAAGATAGGTGACACCTGCCATAACAAACAGGTATAAGAAAAACTTTCCGTTATTCATTACTCTGCACCTCCGCATCCTCTTTGATGGGCGCAATTATTGCAAATATTACACTTGCAACAACTGCACAGATAATCATTGTAAAGCCGGACGGAATTACCGACAGAAACGGAAGAAACTTAAATGCCAGACTTAAAGCGATTGTTGTTACAACACACAGAGCAGTTGCTTTTTCCTTTTTTGCCACAGGTACAACAATGGCAATGAACATACCATAAATGGCAATGCCGAGGGCAGATGAAACAATGGCAGGCAGTATGTTGCCTGCAACAGCTCCCACAAGAGTACCGCCCGTCCAACCGAGCACAGGCAGTAAAATAAGTCCCGCCATATAGCGTGTGCCCAGCTCACCTTCATTTGAAACAGAAACGGCAAAGATTTCATCTGTATTGCCGTAAGCTATAAACAGCTTTTCCGGTAGTGAAACCTTACGTGACAGCTTTTGTCCCAACGCCACGGACATAAGAGAGTAGCGGGAATTTATGATAAGCTGTGATAGAGCAAGCTCAAGGAGCGTGCCACCGCTTGCAATAATAGGTACACCTGCAAGCTGTCCTGCCGAGGTGAGGTTGAGTAGGGATATTAGAACAGCCTGCCATACGGTAAGACCGCTTTCTACCGTGAAGATGCCAAAGGCAAACGCTACGGAGAAATATCCCATACATACAGGTAACCCTTCTTTGAGACCTGTTCGGAAAGAGTTGATATATGTCATATGTTTATCCTATTGAACAAAGCTTTCGAGACCCTCGAGGTAAATGTAGTTTCGTGTTGTGGAGATATTTGTGAGAACAATGACGTCATTGACGGTTTTGTTTTCGCAGAATTCTGTCAGAGTACCCTTGTAGTGTCGGGGGTCAATTACATAAATTTTGTTATAATGCGGTATCAGGAAGGGTACAAATGCATTTGCATAGCTATCCTTGATAACCAGACAGGATTCACCACGGGGTAAATCGAGATTGGTGATTGTGGTCAGTCCGTTGTCTCCGCCGATAAAGGTCAGGTATTTTGAACCCGGGGTGTGGTCGGAAACATCCTTGATTACATCGTAGTCAAAGCCCTCGTACAGTACCGAATCGCTTATTTTACAGGTAACATTGTTGTAAGGCAGATATGCGGTAATATAATCAGGGTTTTTCTTCAAAGCAGGGTTTTGACCCGAGCTTGAGTAGAATGTACCTATAAAATTATCAAAGGTTTTGGTTTTATACTTTGAAAGAGGCACGGGTGTGATTCCTTTTTCGAGTGCAAACTGCTCATAGGCATAGTAGGCACCCAAAGCAGTCCAATGGTGGTCTGCTCGGAAATAGATATATTCATTTCGGTGCTCGCGCATTGTATCATAAATACCGTCAACAGCAACGGCATCCTTAAAGGATGCGTTGAAGTAATCAAGGGCTTTTTTCTGGTTGGCGGAATTAACCTCTGCACGGAGAGCGTCGTTGAGTGTAATATCCATACTTGTGGGAACAATCATGGAGTAAACCTTGCCGACGGGCTTTGCAATGCTGTTCAGTTTGTTTACACGGTCAATGAATCGCGGTGCAACATCCTGTGAAAAGCTGTAATATTCATAAGCACTGTCACCGGCAACAACAATAGCACTCAGCTCCTGCACGTCGTAGTCGGGCTTTGCTGCGTTGGGGTTGCCGTTATCCTTGCTCAGCTCGTCGTCATCGGGCATTGTAACAGGCTCGGTTACCTCAGGTTTCTGTGGCTCTGCAGGTGTTTTGACAGGTGCATCGGGAATTTCATCGCCTGCATCTACATTGCCGTGTATGGAAATATCCTGAATACCGTACAGGGATTTTATGAATGTATCCGTCTGTGTAAGGCTTTCTCTGAATGGAAAGGTGTCAGAAAACCAGGTGTCAATTTCGGAAAAATAGTCGCCGGATAATAAAGCTTCAGCGGTGAATTCGGGGAATTTTGCAAGCTGACGTTTTTCCGTTTCCGAATATGATGGTCTCAAAGGAATTGCAAATGCTAATGTTGTGCCTGCAAAAAGCATAAGGAGGAATGAAGCGACCTTAAGGGTACGCGCTTTGCCGAAGGTCTTTGCTTTTTTCTTCCGCTTTTCCTTGTGAGAAGCAACAGTCGCCTTGATGCGGAGCTTTATTTTAACACCCTTCTTCTTAAGGTGACGGCGCTTGTTTGTGATAATCGGTTTGGATTTCTTGTCCTTTTTCTTTTTCTCTTTTTTTGATTTTTCTTTTTCCTCTACAGGTGTAATGGTGATGCTTTGCTCTTCCTGTATGTTTTCTTTAATTTCTGCTTTTTCAGTTTCAGGCTTGGCAGATTTATTTTTCTGTCGTTTTTCTTTCTTCTTTGCTTTTCTGCCTTGCTTATTGACTGTCCGTATGAAGGGCGGGGGAGCAATGATTTCTGCGGATGCCGTTTTTTCAATAACAGCTTCCTCCGTGGTTTCCTCAACCTCGGGAAGCAACTCGATGACAGGCTCTTCCGTGGTTTTCTCAACCTCGGGAAGTAACTCGATAACAGGCTCTTCCGTGGTTTCCTCAACCTCGGGAAGCAACTCGATAACGGGCTCTTCCGTGGTTTCCTCAACCTCGGGAAGCAACTCGATAACGGGCTCTTCCGTGGTTTCCTCAACCTCGGGAAGTGACTTGATAACAGGCTCTTCCATGGTTTCCTCAACCTCGGGAAGGGACTCAATAACAGGCTCTTCTGTGATTTCCTCAACCTCGGGAAGTGACTCGATAACAGGCTCTTCCGTGGTTTCCTCAACCTCGGGAAGCAACTCGATAACAGGCTCTTCCGTGATTTCCTCAATCTCGGGGAGAATATTGATAATATGGCTCTTGTTAATTTCGGGTGTATGTACAGGTTCCTCGAAATCAATATCGGGGCGAGGAATGTAAATCGGCTTCTGCTTTATTTCCTTTGCAGGCTCATAAACGAAATCCTCAAGAAGCTGGATTCTCTCCTCCGTCACAGGCTTTAATTCGAGCATGGGTATGCCGTCAATATCGGGCATTTCCGAGAGGTCAAATATATCGCTTTCGGGTGAAAGAGGTGCTGAAATTTCAGGTGCCTTTTCAATCTTTGGTGTGTCAATATATACAATCTCTTTGTGCTTTGACGGAGGTGTTTTGTGGGGCTCATCCGGTAAGGTGAGCATAGGGATACCCTCTATGACGGGCAATTCTGTGAGGTCGATTATGATATCCTCGTCTGTCCTTACGGGGGGCTCTGTGAGAATGATATCAAAATCCTTGCTTTCGGAATCAGCAACAGCTTTGTCGGTAGCTGTTGACGGTGTGAATCTTTTTTCGGGCACAACAGCACCTGCCGTAGTCTCAGTGTTATGAGGTACAGCTTCATTAAGGAGTATTAACTTGTCGGTGTCATCATTTTTCCCGTTCTTGGTGAGTTTGCTTTTCACCGAGTCGGCTTTTTTTATAATGGTGCCGACAGACGGGAGTGCACGCAATTTTACATCGCGCGGTTTGTTATAGAGCATATAACATCCTCCGACAGTTGTTGTGTCTGAATTTTTTTAGAATTGGAAATACAAGAAGGGGTTGTACTTGTCACCCACCAGCGCCAGAGTGGATAACAGCAGTAATACCAAGGGAAAAACAGCCTCGCCCAGATTGAAAAGTCTGTGCAGGAATTTGCGCTTTTTCCCCGGACGCAATTTGCTGTAAACGATTTTCATCAATGGTGTAACAGCAATCAGAGCAACAAGAATAAAATTTATGTTACCTATAATGGTTGTCCTTGTTTCGAAGTCAAGCAGAGAATTGCCGTTTGCTCCGAACATACCCTTTAATACTACGGGTATAAGGCTAAAATCGGAAAATCTGAATAAAATCCATCCGAAGAAAACAACCACAAGGGTGTATATGCGTGAGAACAGAGAGGGGATTTTATCAAATACCTTGAGAAGGAACAGCTTTTCTATTACGAGGAATATGCAGAAGAACAGTCCCCACAGTACGAAATTCCATGAAGCACCGTGCCACAGACCCGTGAGTAACCATACAACAAGGATGTTGGAATATGTCCTTATCCTGCCCTTGCGGTTACCGCCAAGGGGTATGTAAACGTAATCGCGGAAGAATGAGCCGAGGCTTATATGCCACCTTCTCCAGAAGTCGGTGATTGATTTTGCGGCGTAGGGATAGTTGAAGTTCTCCTTGAAGTGGAAGCCCATCATCAGACCCATACCGATTGCCATATCAGAGTATGCTGAGAAGTCAAGGTATATCTGGAGCATATAGAACAAAACACCCATCCAAAGACCTGCTACGGAGCGGGAAGAAAGCTCTGCGAGAGCAAGATTGGGGGAGGCGGCGATAAGAGAATCCGCCACAAGAAGTGTATCTGCAAGTGTTCCGCAGTAGTTAGCAAGTAAGGCTTTTTTTGCAAGACCTATGGTGAAGCGTGTAATACCTGCGGTTATATCATCGGGTAAGGGCTTGCGGTCCGTGATTTCGCGCTGAATATCCTTGTAGCGGACAATGGGACCTGCAATACATTGGTGGAACAGGCTTGAGTAAAGCAACAGCCAAAAGAAGTTTCTTTGTGCATCAATCTCTTTTCTGTATACGTCAACAACATAAGAAAGCAGTTGAAATGTGTAAAATGATATGCCGATGGGCAAAATGATTTCAGGGATGAAATCGGGTACACCGAAAATGCTCTGAATGTTGGTGAGCAAAAAGCCTGTGTACTTGAACACACCGATAAGACTAAGGTTCACAATACAGGCGAGTGTCAGCAATGCTTTTCGTTTGCTCGTTTTATCACTTTTTTCTATGCCGAGAGCAATAAGCCAATCACAGAATGTCATAAACACAAGCAGGAGAACGTAAACAGGTTCACCCCAGGCGTAGAAGAAAAGAGAGAAGATGAGCAGTATAATATTTTTGGCTTTTATGTTATGCGCTAACCCATATACCGCAAGGCACAGGGGCAGAAAAGCATAAACAAACAAAAGACTTGAAAATACCATTTTCTACCTCTCAAAGAACTATATTAATATATACATTTTATATAAAAGATTTTTAACCAATTTTACATTATACAATGTATCCATAAAAATGCAAGTCCTTTTATTAAAAATATATAAAAAACTTGGTTTCATACAGCGGATTTTATAGTGTTAAGAGTGCGGATTATACTTGACTTAAGTCGCATTATGTAATAAAATATATAGCGGTAAAAAATTAACATCCGAAAGGAGTCAAATTTAATGAAGTATTCACATGAAGTTGAAACAATGTGCCCTATCGCTCAGGGCGTTGCTCACGGTGCTGCTCCCATTCCGGAAGAAGCAATGTGGGTAAAAGCTAAAGAAATCAAAGATATTTCAGGCTTCACACACGGTATTGGTTGGTGTGCTCCTCAGCAGGGTACCTGTAAGCTCACTCTTAACGTTAAAGAGGGCGTTATTCAGGAAGCACTTGTTGAGACAATCGGTTGCTCAGGTATGACACACTCTGCAGCTATGGCATCAGAGATTCTTCCCGGCAGAACAATCCTTGAAGCACTCAATACAGACCTTGTTTGTGACGCTATCAACACAGCTATGAGAGAGCTCTTCCTTCAGATTGTTTACGGTCGTACACAGTCTGCTTTCTCAGAGGACGGCCTTGTTGTAGGTGCAGGTCTTGAGGATCTCGGTAAGGGCCTTCGTTCACAGGTTGGTACAATGTACGGTACTCTTGCAAAGGGTCCCCGTTACCTCGAAATGACAGATGGTTACGTTACAGGCCTCGCTCTTAACGAGGATGATGAAATCATCGGTTATCAGTTCGTAAACTTCGGCAAGATGATGGACTTCATCAAGGCTGGCGACGATGCTAACACAGCATTTGAAAAGGCAAAGGGTCAGTATGGCCGTGTTGCTGATGCTGTTAAGATCGTTGACCCCAGAAAGGACTAAGGAGGTATAACAATGGCTTTATTTGAATCATATAACAGACGTGAGAAACAGATTCTCGAAGTTATCAATAAATACGGCATCAACACAATTGAAGAGTGTGCCGAAATCTGCAAGGCTAAAGGCTTTGACCCCTACAAAATCGTTGAGGGCATTCAGCCCATCTGCTTTGAAAATGCAAAGTGGGCTTACACAGTAGGTTGCGCTATCGCAATCAAGAAGGGCTGCACAAGAGCTGCTGACGCTGCTGCTGCTATCGGTGAGGGTCTCCAGGCTTTCTGTATCCCCGGTTCAGTTGCTGACCAGAGAAAGGTTGGCCTTGGCCACGGTAACCTTGGTAAGATGCTCCTTGAGGATGAAACAGAGTGTTTCGCATTCCTCGCAGGTCACGAGTCATTCGCTGCTGCTGAGGGTGCTATCGGTATTGCTGAAAAGGCAAACAAGGTTAGAAAGAACCCCCTCAGAGTTATCCTTAACGGTCTCGGCAAGGATGCTGCTCAGATTATTGCTCGTATCAACGGCTTCACATACGTTGAAACAGAGATGGATTACCACACAGGTGAGGTTAAGGAAGTGTTCCGTAAGGCATATTCAGACGGCCTCCGTGCAAAGGTTAACTGCTACGGCGCAAACGACGTAACAGAAGGCGTTGCAATCATGTGGAAGGAGGGTGTTGACGTTTCTATCACAGGTAACTCAACTAACCCCACTCGTTTCCAGCACCCCGTTGCAGGCACATACAAGAAGGAATGTGTTGAAAAGGGCAAAAAGTACTTCTCAGTTGCATCAGGTGGCGGTACAGGCCGTACACTTCACCCCGATAATATGGCTGCAGGCCCCGCTTCATACGGTATGACAGATACAATGGGCCGTATGCACTCAGACGCTCAGTTTGCAGGTTCTTCTTCAGTTCCCGCTCACGTTGAGATGATGGGTCTTATCGGTGCAGGTAACAACCCCATGGTTGGTATGACAGTTGCTTGTGCAGTTGCAGTTAACGAAGCACTTAATAAATAATTCGTAATTCGTAATGCGTAATTAAAAGGACTTGAGAATTTTCTCAAGTCCTTTTTGCTATTCTGTATAAAATTTATCCTCTTTCCATTTTGCAGGGTTGTTTTCAATATATTGCCAAATTTTGAGATAATCCTTTTCGCCACGAATTATATGGTCATGGAAAGATTTTTGCCATAATTTTTTATTAAACGGTGAAAATAAATTGTTTTTCACACCTTTAATATATTCGTTTGTGGTCATTGTCTTGAAAAATTGAATTGCATCCTGTAGGGAACGACCTATGTGTCGTTCCGTTATAATAATAATTAAATGCAAATGATTGGGCATTATAACATATTTATCAATTTTTATATTATCGAATTTGTTTTTTGTTTCATTTATCCATTTATGTATGATTTGATTTTGTAAACACGGAACGACACATAGGTCGTTCCCTACCAAATCATTTTCAATTTCAAAAATACATTTACGGTCTTGCGTGCAAATTGTAACAAAATATGTTCCTTTATTGCTGTAATCGTAACCCTTTAATCTTGTT